>NZ_JASJXB010000038.1:0-42959 GCF_035018885.1 Variovorax sp. LG9.2
CGACCTGATCCGCCATGCGCTGCATCGGCGCCCTGGAGCGTTGTGCCTGCAACACCATCTGCACGATGCTGGCCAGCCGGCGGCAACATGCTTTCGGCTCTAGTGGGTTCGGCATGTGATTTGCTGATTCCGGACCCATGAGAGTCCACGCAAGCACCTCAAGGCGCCCCCGCACCCCTGGGTACCGGCCGTGAAAAGTGCGCCGACCACCGAGGTTGGTTACGAAAAGACCGTGCGGCGCTTCGCGGTCGAAGTCTGGAACAAGGCATGACCACTTCCGTCATTACGCATCTCTAAGCATCGACTCGGCTGGTCTTCGACGAAGTGCATCACCTGCTGGCCTGAAACTACCGACAACAGCGCGCCTCCCTGAGCCTGCTGAAGTTCCTCGCCAATGTCCTGAAGCTCAGCAACGTGCTGGTCGGCACCGCCGATGCGCCGGTGGCGCTGATCATCAACCAGCAGATGATCAGCTGCTTCACGCCGGTCGAGATCCTGCGGTGGGCGCGAGAGCGATGACCTCCGTCGGCTGCTGGGCGCTTTCGAGCGAGTACTGCCGCTGCGAAAGCCCTCGGACATGATGCAGCGTTCGATCGCTCAGCTCGTCCTCTATGCAAGCGACGGCGTGACCGAAGAGATCTCGCGACTTCGCAAGGAAGCCGCTGCATTGGCAATCACGGACGGCACCGAGAACATCACGCTGGAGCACCTGAAGCATGTCGCCCGTGCTGGCCGCTGAGCTTCGTCCTTTGCCAGTGGCACCCCGAGCGTTCGATGCCGAGGTGCTCGGTGGCTGGATCGGGCGTCTGGCAACGCTCGATCGTATGACAGTGCCCAAGTTCACTGACCGGCACGGACTTGATGTTCAGACCGAAGGTGGGGAGGGCTGGCTTGCGCCCAACTAGTGCATCGAAGTTAATCCGCACCAATTTGGTTCAAATAATTCATCCGAATTTTATATTGAATCAAATACTCTATCCTGCTAAAGTTTCAAACACGACACACCCAACACATCGCAAAAGGTCGGCTTTTCAATCGTTTTCACGTCACTGGAGTCAGAAAATATGAAATTCAAACACTACGTCACGATGTTCAGCCTAGCGGCTTGCTCGGCGCTGCCTGCGATGGCAGCCGACTGGACGGTGGGCGCCAACGTCGGCAACGTGCCCTGGGAATTCCAGGACGCGAGCGGCAAGATCGTCGGCTTTGAAATCGACTTGGTTAACGAAGCCGCCAAACGCGCTGGCAAAACGGTGCAGATTGAAAATATTCCGTTCAATGGCCTGTTCTCGGCAGTGCAATCGGGCCGCATCCAAATTGGTGTCTCTTCCATCACCATTACGCCCAAGCGCTTGGAGTCGGTGGCCTTTGCCCAGCCTTATTACGACAGCGACCAGTCGCTGTCGGTGCTGAAAGCCACCAAAATCAACAGCCTGGGAGATATCGCCGACAAGACGATCGGCGTGGACACCGGCTCCACCGGCGACATGTACGCAACGCAAAATACCGCCAAGTTCAAGATCGCCACTATTACCCGCTATGAAGGCCTGGCGCCCGCCATGCTGGACCTTGCCGCGCACCGCATCGACGGCTACATCAGCGACATTCCGGCGGTTGAGTACTACATCAAGGACAAGCCGCAGTACCGCATTGCCGCGCGCATTCCCACCGGCGAGCGCTATTCCTTCATGACGGCGAAGAACTGGCCTGAAGGCACCCGGCTCAACGACATCCTGACGGAAATGAAAAAGGATGGTTTCGTTTCAAAAACCCACCAGAAATGGTTCGGCACCCTGCCTTCTGCCGAGTCGTCCAGCGCCAAGGTCATGGACGTCCCCAGACAGTAAGCCATTGCCTGGTCGGCTCGACGAGCCGGTGCAGGTCAATCCGCACAGCAGCAAGGCCAGGGCGGGGGGCTTCTTTGTCGCCCCTCGTACCTGAATCCGGCAACGACGTAAGCCAGAGGACGGGCCCTTCCGCATGGATCTAATCGACACCTTTTTCAACTGGAGCGTGCTGCGCGGCGCGCTGCCCATGTTGATGCAGGGCCTGGGCATAACCGTGATGCTGGGCGCGCTGAGCATTTTGCTGGGCCTGGCCGGCGGTCTGCTGCTGGCGCTAGTCAGGCTGTACGGCCCGGCGCCCTTGCGTGCCACGGCTCGCATCTACATCGACGTGTTCCGCTCGATTCCGATCTTGGTGCTTTTGGTGCTGGTTTACTACGCCTTTCCATTTGTCGGTGTGCGCCTGTCGTCGTTCGCATCGACGGTGCTGACGCTGTCCCTTGTGTCGGCCGCGTATGCCGCCGAGATTTTCCGCTCGGGCATCGAAGCGCTGCCCAAGGGGCAGTTCGAGGCGTCCGAAGCCATGGGGCTGAGTTTCCTGGACACCATGCGTGACGTGGTACTGCCGCAGGCCTTTCGCATCGTGGTGCCGCCGCTGACCAGCAACTGCATCAATGTGCTGAAGGACACGGCGCTGGCATCGGTTGTGGCCATGCCCGACTTACTCAAGCAGGCCACTCAGGCGCAGGCCCTGGCGGCCAACCCAACGCCGCTGATCGGCGCCGCTGTGCTCTACCTGCTGCTGCTGCTGCCACTGGTGCGGCTGGTCGGCTACTTTGAAGCGCGCCACCGAGCAGCGACCCGATGACCACAAAGACTTCATTGCGACCCGAAACCTTGCCGCATGCACGTGTCGCTGCGCCGCTGATCCGCATCAGTCAGCTACAAAAGCGCTACGGCGACTTCATTGCGCTGCACGACATTAATCTCGACATTGCTGAGGGCGAGGTGGTCGTCGTCGTCGGCCCGTCGGGCTCGGGCAAGTCCACCTTGATCCGCTGCATCAATTTGCTGGAGGACTACCAGCAAGGCGAGATTTGCGTGGATGGCCAGCCGGTGGTGCGCGGGAAGTCGCTGGCGCTGGTTCGAGCCGAGGTTGGCATGGTATTTCAAAGTTTCAACCTCTTTCCGCACCTGACGGCCTTGCGCAATGTGGCGCTGGGGCCGCTGCGCGTGCGCGGATTGAGTCGGCGGCAGGCCGACCTTCGGGCGGCCGAACTGCTTGCCAAGGTCGGCTTGGCCGATCATGCGCACAAATTGCCGGCACAACTCTCGGGCGGCCAACAACAGCGTGTGGCGATTGCACGCGCGCTGGCGCTGGAGCCCAAGGTGTTGCTGTTCGACGAGCCCACTTCTGCGCTCGATCCGGAAATGGTCGGTGAGGTGCTGGACGTGATGCAGAACCTGGCCAAGTCCGGCGTGACCATGGTCGTCGTCACCCATGAGATGGGCTTTGCCCGCCGCGTCGCCAACCGCGTGATCTTTATGGAAGCGGGGCGTGTCATTGAGGAGGGCCGGCCTATGGAATTTTTTAGCAACCCCCACGAGGAGCGCACAAAGGCGTTCTTGCGGGCCATCGTTAGCCATTGAAACCAGAGAATTTCTTTATGAGCACGTTGCAAACCAAACTGAACCTTGACTTGGTGCGCGCTGAGTTTCCGGCGCTGGCCAGTGGCTATACCTTTTTGGACAACGCCGGCGGCTCGCAGGTGCTCGCCCGCGTGGCCGACCGGGTGCGTGACTACCTGCTGACCAGCGCGGTGCAGCTAGGCGCGAGCTATTCCGAATCGGTTGCGGCCGGAGAGCGCGTTATTGCGGCGCGGCGTTCGGTCGCTCAGCTGATTAATGCAGCGCACGAGGACGAGGTCGTGATGGGCGGCGCCTCCACCAGCCTAATGTTCCTATTCACCCAGGCGTTGCTGCCGGGCATAAAGCCGGGCGACGAGATCATCGTTACCAACACCGACCATGAAGCCAACATCGGCGGCTGGACTCGGCTGGAAAAAGCGGGTGCAGTCATCAGGTTCTGGAACGTGAACCTTGATACGCTGGCGCTGGATCTGGACGAGCTGCAAAAACTCCTGAGTCCGCGCACCCGCTGGGTGGCCATGACGCATGCCTCCAACATCCTGGGCACTGTCAATCCTGTGGCCCAGGTGGCCAAACTGGTACACGCGGCGGGCGCGAAGCTTCTGGTCGATGCCGTGGCCTACGCGCCGCATCGCCTGGTCGATGTGCAGGCCAGCGGTGCGGATGCCTATGTCTTCAGCTTCTACAAGGTGTTCGGTCCGCACTTTGCCGTGCTCTGGGGCAAACGCGACATGCTGCTGGCGCTGCCCAGCCTCAACCATTACTTCATCGGGTCCGAGGTGCTGCCCTACAAGCTGCAGCCCGGGAATGTGAACTACGAGCTGTCATACGGCTGCATCGGCATTTCGGACTATTTTTGCGCCATGGGCGCGGCGCACGGCGCCACCGGCAGCCAACGCCAATTGATGCAGGCGGCGTTCGACCTGTTTGAGCAACATGAAGACCGGCTGGCCGAGCGGCTGCTGTCCTACCTGCGCGGCAAGGCGAGCGTTCGTATCGTGGGCCTGCCGGTGCAGACGCCCGGCGAGCGCGTTCCGACTATCAGTTTCATGATCAAAGGCCGCGCCTCGGAATCCATCGTCCACCACCTGGACCGGTTCAACATCGGCATCCGCTTTGGGGACTTTTATGCCAAGCGCCTGATTGAAGCGCTCGGGCTGCAGGGTGAGGGCGGCGTGGTACGGGTATCGATGGCGCACTACAACACCCTGGAAGAGATCGACCGGTTGATCCGCCATCTTGACGAAGCCCTGGGCTGAAGCACCATGAGCATCACGCTAATCCGAAACGGCCGCGTCATAACGGCCACCGACGACTATGTTGCCGATGTCCTGATGCAAGACGGCGTAATCCATGCCATCGGCAGGAACCTGGTCGTGGGCGAAGACGTCCGGATCATTGATGCCAGTGGCCTTTATGTGCTGCCGGGCGGCGTGGACACCCACGTCCACCTTCAAAACATCATCGGCCCGACGGTTACCTGCGACACCTTTGCCAGCGGCACGCGGGCAGCGGCTTTCGGTGGCACCACCACGGTGGTGGACTTTGCCTTGCAGACCGCCGAAGACTCGCCGCTCGAGGCGATTGCGCGGGCGCAGCGCCTGGCTGACCCGCAGGTGAACATCGACTACAGCCTGCACGTCATCGTCACGCGGGTTGATCCGCAGGTGCTGGCCGACGTGCGCCATGCCATGCGGCACGAAGGCGTGACCAGCTTCAAAATGTTCATGGCCTACCCTGGCGTGATGATGGCCGACGATGCGGCCATCTTCCAAATGCTGCGCCAGGTGGGCGCCGAGGGCGGCATGGTGGCTCTGCATGCCGAAAACGGCACTGTGATTGACCTTTTGATCAGGGAAGCGTTAGAGGCAGGTCACACCTCGCCGCGCTACCACGCGCTGACCCGGCCGGCGATCCTGGAGGGTGAAGCCACGCACCGCGGCATACGGCTGGCAGAGCTCGCCGAGGCGCAGATCTACTTCGTCCACGTCTCGTCGAACCAGGCGCTCAAGCACATCGTCACCGCTCGCGCTGAGGGTATTCCGGTGTTTGCCGAAACCTGCCCGCACTACCTGCTGTTCGACGATTCGGTCTACGACAGCGACGAGTTTCAAATTGCCAAATATGTGATGACGCCGCCGCTGCGCACAGCGGACGACCAGAAGCACCTTTGGCGCGCGCTACGTTATGACGACCTGCAGGTCATCGCCACCGACCATTGTCCTTTTTGCATGAAGGAAGGCCACTTGGGCTACCAGCGCCAGAAGATGAGCGGCCGGCATGACTTCTCGAAAATCCCCAACGGAGCGCCCGGCATTGAAACCCGGCTGGTCAGCCTGTTCGACATCGGAGTGATGCAGGGCAAGCTGTCGCTGAACCGCTTTGTGCAACTGACTTCGACCACGCCGGCGAAGCTGTTCGGCCTGTTCCCAAAAAAAGGCACGGTTGCCGTCGGCAGCGATGCCGACTTGGTGTTGTTCGACCCGGCGGCCACGCAGGTGATCCATGCCGAACACCTGCACAGCCAGTGCGACTACACGCTGCTTGAAGGGCGGCTGCTGCGCGGCCAGGTGAAAAAGGTTTTCCTGCGCGGTGAGTTGATCGTAGACGGCGAGCAATGGCTGGGTCGCGAAGGCATGGGGCGCTTTGTGCCGCGTGGTACCGTGCAGGCGTTTTGAACTTGCCCCGGCCCGCCCCGTGACGCCATACGTTCAGTCCGTAACACCGGCCAGCCGCGTCAGACCGGACCGCCCCGCGCGGCCCGCCAACTTGGCCGAGCTGCGCGAACTGATTGGCCGCGAGGGTGAGCGGCTCACGCCCCGCGTGCGCGCCGCCGCGCGCTACGCGCTGGACCATCCGAACGAGGTGGCGCTCAACCCGGTTGCCACACTGGCGCGCAACTCCAATGTGGCAGCCGCGACCTTCATTCGCCTCGCCCAGTCCCTAGGATGCGAAGGCTACAGCGACCTGCAGCGGCTTTTTCGCGAGCCGCTTCAGCATGCAGGGCAGCCGAGCTTTCCCGAGCGCATCCGGCACTTCGGTGGCGAGGAGACGCTGGATAATCCCGACGATCCTTCGCAGGTGCTGCGTGCCTTCAGCCAAGCCAACATGGTGTCGCTGGAGCACCTGTGCGCCGACGCCGACAGACTGCCACTGCGGGCCGCCATCGAGCTGATCGAGCAGAGCCCGCTGGTGCATGTGGTGGGGCTGCGCAGGTCGTATGCTGTAGCCGCCTACCTTGCCTATGCGCTGAACCGGGTCGGTTGCCCGACGGTGCACATCAACGGCCTGGGCGGCGGCATCAGCGAGCAGGCCTCAATTGCTGGCGTCGGCCATCTGCTGATTGCCGTGAGCTTTCCGCCCTACGCCGGCGATACCCTGCAGGTCTGCGAGCAGCTCAGCCGGCGCGGCGTGAAGCGACTTGCGCTGACAAATTCGATCTTCAGCCCGATTGCGCAGGGCGCCGACCTGGTGCTGGAGGTTAACGATGCCGAACTGCTTGGCTTTCGCTCGCTGTGCGCCGCCATGAGCCTGGCGCAGACGCTGGCCATGGGCGTGGCCTTCAGCAAGCGCGGCAAGCAGAGCCCGGATGCGGCCGAAACATTTCGATCCGGTCTCGAAGACGTGGACTGCTAACCATGCGCACGATCACGCTGAGGCTTGACGCCTTGTCAGCCGCCGCGTTCGCTCCGTTTGGCGATGTCATCGAGGCCGGCGACAGCGGGCAACGCCTGCTGGTCAATCAAGGCTAAGCCGAGTGCCACCCTGCATGGCATCGGTCGATCTGGCCGGTAGCGGATGCAAAGCGTCCTCGCACCATCATCTGGCGCATCAGACCGACCACCTTGGCCTGTTGGCGCCGACCGAGCGTTGGCCCCCTAAGCCGGTTTTGCCGGACTATGGGTGACCCGGGACAACTAGCGGAATCGCTAGCCGCTGCTCTGTTCAAAGTCCATGAGGAGGGTCAGCGAAATGTCGACACGGTGGGTCAATCCGGCTTCGGCGCCCACAGAGCGTGTGAATACTTGGGGCATCGGCCCGCATAGCCCACAGGCAAATCGAGGCGCCGCTCAAATTCCCGGCACAGCCCTTTCAGGGCATTCTTGGTTGGATAACCGAACTGACGAATGATCGCCCTGACCCGTTTGCGAGCTTGATGCACAGCTCGACTCCTCGAATATCCTGTCTTCGTACGAATATATGAACTACCTCCTGGTAATCCAAGATTTCGTCCGCATCCCCGAACTACTTTCGGGTAGTCCAAGAATTCCACCTCACCCCCCGCATCACCTGACAACTCTTCGGTCGAGCGTCCGCATGTCCGCCGCTGATCAGGCCCCAGACCGTTCGAGTGCGCTAACGCCCAAAATAACCGGCCGTCTGCTCAGTGAGTGCGAAGTTTTTCTTGCAGCCAGACCTTGATCAGCGACTGGTAGGGTACATCGCGGGCGTTCGCCGCGACCTTGATCGAGTCCAGCAGGTGCTGGGGCAAGCGCAGCGAAATCGTCTTGGTCGTTGGTTTCAAGTTGGGCAGCGTCACCTTCTTGGCTTTCGACCAGTCAAGATAGTCCGCAGAGTCGTGCTTTTCCCAGTACGCACGCTCCTGCGCCTCGGTAGCAAACTTCGGGATCGCTTTAGTCTGCTTGGTCATAGATGGCTCGCTCCTTTCGGTGCATGTCCCTGACTGAAATCACGCGAATCAACAAGTTGGCCTGGCGCAAAGTGAACGTGATATGCAATGTGCGTCCTTCATCGGTTCTGCCCAAGGCGCGGAGGCGGAGTTCCTGACGGCTGTGAGCGCCATCTTCCAAGAGCAGCAGGGGCGCATTGAAGAACACTTGCTCTGATTCAGCCATGGAAACACCATGCTTTTCATTCTTGCGGGCATTGCCTTTGTCCCAATCAAACCCCGTCACACGGCTCAGGTCTACCATGATTTGTATATTACCATCATGTACATTCCTGTTGAATGGCGTGTGTGAGGCAGTGAAGTCCCGAAGCGTCACCATGTGACGTTAACTCTCGTCCATCATCCGCCCGACCTTGCTCCCCAGCGCGCGCGCTGCCCTAAAATACCCCATCGCCACGGTGACGCTCTGGTGTCCCGTCATGGCCATGGTCTCGGGCAGCGACATGTTCTGACGCCCGGCCTCCATCACGAAGCCGGCTCTCAGCGAATGCGCGCTGAAATCTCCCTCAACTCCGGCAAGTGCGCGTCTAGCCTTCACGATGTCCCGCACCACCGTGCCCCGGTCAAGTTATTTCTGACACATCAATAGGTTGATTGATTGCCGATTTCTGCTCGAAGGCATTGGGTGGCAAGTTGCCCAGTGCGGAGTGCAGCCGCACACTGTTGTAGAAGCTGACGATGTAGTCGGCAATGTCGCTCATGGCTTCGTCATGATTGGCGTAATCTCGCTGCCAGATCCGCTGCATCTTCAGGTTCAAGTTCAAGTTCAAGTTCAGGAAGAAGCGTTCCATGACTGAATTGTCCCAACAATTTCCCTTGTGACTCATGCTGCCCACCAGCCCGTGCTTGGTGAGCAGGGCTCCATGCGCGTTGCTTGCATATTGACTTCCACGGTCCGAAGGTACGATCAAGCCGCTCGCCGGTTGACGCTGTGCGATGGCCAGCTGCAGCGCCTGACACAACAGCATCGCCCGCATGTCCGGGGCCATTGCCCAGCCCACGACCTTGCGCGCAAACAGGTCTGGCACCACTGCGAGATACAGCCAGATACAGCCAGCCGCTGCGCGTTCTGATGTAGGTGATGTCAGCGACCCACGCTGGGTTGGACCGCATCGGATTGAACTGACGATCGAGCACGTTGGGTCAGATCGGCAATGCATGTCGGCTGTCGGTGGTGTGTACGAACTTGCGCTTCCACGCCGAGCGCAAGCCATGCGGGCGCATCAAACTGCGCATGCGATAGCGGCCCGTTACGACGCCTCGCAAGGCCACTGCCGCCCGGAGACGACGGCTTGCGTAAGCACCACCACTGGCGGCGAATGCAGCTTTCAAATGCACGCTGGCTTGGCATACTGCAGGCGGGATCTGCCTGCGTTTGCGTGCGGCGTAGTAGCCTCAGCGGCTGACCTCCAGCACCCGGCAGAGTTGCTCCACCGGCACGGCGTTGTCCTTGTGTTGCAGCCGCTCGATGAGTTGGAAGCTCATCGCAGTTCCCGGGCAAAGAAGGCCGAGGCTTTTTTTAACGTATCCACATCGCCTCGCAGTTGCTCGTTCTCGGCTTGGAGCTGACGGATGCGCTGATGCCCGGCTGTCAAGGGCTTGCCTATTCCAGGCTGACCGAGTTGTTCGGCACCGGCCTGTGCCAGCCAACGCCTCACAGCCGTCTCGCCCAATCGCATGTCCCGGCATACTTGGCCGATATGGAGCCCTTGGACGCGGATCATCTGAACGACTTGCAGCTTGAAGCTCGCGTCAAATACTCTTCGGGTTGATTTCGTCACGTTTACTGTCCAACTGATTTCCCCCCATCCGAGTGTGCGAATTCATTTGACCAGGACACTTGACCCATGATTGCGCAAAGCAAACAGGTTTTCAGCGACTTTGCTGGCGTCGGAAATCTCGCATCATCCGGCTCCTCGTGTAGGGCCTCTCCTGGCCTGAAATATAGAGCGACAGTTCGGTTACGGCTGAGAATGTTCTCGAAGAAGGAGCAAATGCCGACATGAGAGCGAGCCACGTCACCAACAAAATAAGAATGACCGGAGTGACGGCTTCGAGAGGCTGGTGATTCTTGCTGAAGAGGAGGCCAGTGATCAGCGCGCCGACCAAACCACCGGCAAGAACCTCCGCAAAGGAGTGCGCGCCTAACAGCAGGCGCGAGACACAAATTAAAATACTGAGCAAACAACCGGCGCCGATCGCAACGTTCCGCCTCGTGCCGGCTCCTGAGCTCGCAAACGTTCCGAGAAGCACAGGATAAACGGCCGTTGAAAGCATCGCGTGTCCTGACATTCCGGTGAAGTTCACCGCTGCCCAGCCCGCACCCCAACCTATGAAGGCGACTTTGCTCGCTATCGTGACAACAACACCCGCACTTAGCAATGCGACCCACCGGTAAACAAACGGGCGAGAGGCCGGTCGCGCCGACAGCGTCAGTGCAGCGAACAGAGCTGCGGGGAGCAAGATTTGCGCTTCACCCAAGCGCGTGGTGAGGCGCCAGAAGTGCAAAAGTGGTACACCGCTCTCCATTTTCTTTGAGTCGCCTTGAATGCAAGGATCGTTGGATGGCCTTTGATGTGCTCGCAGAAAACGCCCAGCCGGAGGACAGGGCAAGCTTCTCAGGTTCGTTCGATGATGCGCAGTCCTGGAACGCTCCACTCAGTCGTTCAATGCGGGCTGCAACGACCTCCGCATGACACGGCACGGCAAAGGCGATAACCCAATCACCCTACCACCGCACGCAGCGGCAGACCGCGAAAAGTTATTATTGGAGGCGCGAGTGAAGACTACCATGCCGAGATCTTCGGTCACCTTCGCCGAAATACGCACTCAAACAGGCGAACGACGCAAAACAACGGCTCCCACGCCGCAACGGCGAGCCGAAACAACTGTTCTCACTCGACAGATTTAGCCTGTTCAGTCCAGGTGTCAAGCGACATCCGAAACCAGCAGAACGTCCGTCGTTCCGGTACGGTGACGATGTCAGCAAGGGGTTGCTGCACCACCGCCTAACCACTGCCGCGCAATCACGTCCTCAAAGCTTCGATCGCGCACGAGCTTTTCCCTTTGCGCAGCGGGAGACGGGCGGTCCGCCGTTAGCGCGACAAATCCTCTCACTTTATCGATGACGATCGTCGGAGCTGGCCGTCCGTGCGAGCAGCATGTAGCCGGCGCGTCGTATAGTAAGGATGGCGACGTCGCTGCCCTGTAGTCGCTTGCGCAATCGATGGAGAAAAGTTTCGATCGCGTTGTCGCTAAGTGCCTTCGCGCTGGAAGAAAGCGCTGCCGACAATACGTTCTTGGCAATGGCTTTCCCGGGCGAATCCATAAGTTCCCAAAGGACCTGAAACTCCCGGACCGGAAGATCGAGCGGCCTGCCTGCGAGGGCGAAGCGGCGCGCTCTACGATCGAGTTTCAGCTGCCCGACTTCGACGGCGTCTTCGGCGCCTTGCGAACATCGCACCAAAGCGCGCAACCTGGCCTCTACCTCGCGAACGTCAAACGGCTTTCCAAGATAGTCGTCGGCTCCAGCATCGAGCCCCGCGATTCGATCCTCGGTCGTATTGCGCGCGCTCAGTACAAGCACTGGCCTGCGACTGCCGCGGCCGCGCTCCAGACGCAGCGCCTCCAGTTCGCGTGCGAGATCACTCGCACTGGTGGTGTGCGTCGGCAGTTGATCGAGCACGACCACATCTACGTTTGCTGTGCGCCACTTTCGATCGGCTTCCTCAACATTCGTCGCTCGGATTACCTCATGCCCCGAATGGATCAAACTGGTCAGCAAAAAGGCGCTGGCGGCAGAGCCGTGTTCGACGAGAAGGATGCGCATCGTCCTCATGATTCCACTGCGACGGACCTCTCGTCATAGTCTGAATTGTAAGGACGCCGCCAGGGTGACGTCGGTAAGATTGTCGCGGTATCGCACAGGCCAGGACGCGCGGGTCGGTGCGTCGGCGCCCATAGTCGTCCCGTACATGTTGCAGCTCTATGTCGTTGTGACGCCAATGAAAAACCTCCATGATTGCCATGACGCCGCATTCAATCAAGTCACCGCGACAGCGCGTGATCGCCGCATGTACATCGACGAGCTGCCAAAGCCGCTAATTCTTCGAATCTGCCATAGAGCCGTTGCGGTCCGGAAACAATCCCGGGATTGGTGGCTGCACACTTTTGAGGATACCTGCAGGACGTGCTCGCCAGTCAGCCCGCCCGACGAGGGATTCACGATCTGCGAAGACGTCAGCAGCAACAAGACTGTGCTGCCGCATACCTTTCTTGTAGAACACAACCGGGTCCGGATTTCTTGCACGCCGACGTATTTCTCGTGGCTCAACCAGGTAAAGAACTGGTTCTCGCGCATCCAGCGAGACGTGATTAGCCAATGCATCTTCGTCCCGGTCAGGGATCTCGACAAGAAGCTTTCGCGCTACATCAAAGCTCATTCCAAGGACCCCAAGGCAATCAAGTGGAAGTACGACAGGCCGAAATGACGATACCGCCAATTCTTCTGACCCAGTGCGGCGTCGCTGCGCGGCGACGCTCCCAGAAGCACGCGTGGGTCGAAACCATCCTACTTCTTGAAGCAGGATGAAACCCTCCGTTGCGCTGTTGTCTGCCACCGCATTGGATAACGCAGACAGCGGACGGGGTTGATCGTTCATGGCTGGACCATATGACTGTCCGGCTTAAGAATCAATTAAGTCCCAGTTAACGCTCAAGGCGTCTGCAAATTTTCCTGATCTTCAGCAGCACCTGCTCAGCGGTTTAATTGGAATTCTGGCTTGGTCGCGCTTAGGTAGGCAAGTCGGACGGTCGCCTTGCTATTGCCGGCTTCGATCACCGGACGGAGGATAGCTTCGATGCAAGCGCTTTCGCCCGGCGAAAACCTCTCGGCAAGGATGACCCCGGCAGGCGGAGACAAAGGGTGCGGCGAGCTACGCAAAAATGACTCCCAGCTGATTGCGGGCATGGCACGCATGTCAAAGTGGAGTTCCATGTGAAGCCCTACGAATCCACACGCATCGAAGAGCTTCCATAGATCACGCTCGGAGTAGTTCATCAGCGCATTGACCTGGAGCTTCTCCAGTGTGTCGGGCCATTGCGCCGCTCTCCAGCGCAGCAAAAGGGGCAGCGGGGAGGAACCAGCCTCTGCATGGCGCGCCAGCCAGTCCGTCGCAAATACCAGCTCAAGGGCCTCGTCCTGAAATATGGGCTCCGCAATGGATATCTGGCCCCCAGGTTTTAGCACCCGAAAGAACTCGTCTAGTGCACCAGATTTATTAGAAACATAGGCCAGTGCGGCGCGACTGGTCACCACGTCAATCGATCCGCTGGGTATGTCGGTGAGCGCATCCGCACTCCGCAGCAGAAAGGAACACTGCTCAGCTACACCAGTCTGTAAAGCTTTGTCCTTGGCATAGCGAAGAAGCTTTGGAGAAATGTCGGTGAACACCGCATGCAGTGCGGATCCGACGCGTTCGATGGCACGAAATGCCACTGCACCCTCTCCAGTGCCCACGTCCAACAGCGTCATGTCTGAACGCCACGATATCGCATCCAGTAGACGATTCACATACTCGACCACCTCTCCTTGAACAATCTGCTGCAATGCGGCGTCATCGCCATGTCGAGAATGCCGAAGCCACTGGTACCACGGATCGTAGTCATCTGACATAGGGGGAAAAGCAGAGTGTGGAGCTGTCATGCTGCGCCTACCTTTGGAAAGAGGCATGTTTTGCCCGTAACCGTTCTGACTTGCGCGGCGAATAGATCAGTGGGACTGGGTCGAAATGAGAGGACATAAGCGGTAAAACGACATTCCAACTCCGACGCCGTCATTCGCGTAAGTACCGGGTGCCGCTGGCCATTGATCTGCTCATCACGAGACGGTGGCAGCGAGCGGCCGTTCTTGGAGTGATGCCGGTCGAGACCGCAGGGGCTGAAAGATGTGGTAAAGCGCCGGCATGAAGAACAGCACCAATGGCAATTGCACGACGAGTCCCGAAATAATTGCAATGGCTAGGGGTTGCTGCATTTCAGAGCCGGCTCCGATCGCAAGCGCAAGTGGCATAAGTGTCAAGATGGCTGCGAGCGTTGTCATGGCGATAGGACGCGCGCGGAATTGGCCGGCCGCGACGAGGCTGCGGCGATGACTCCAGCCTTGGTCGATGCGCTCTTGCTGCTCGGAAAAGTAGAAAATTCCCACTTCTGTCACTATTCCGATGATCATGGTCATCCCCATCATGGCGGAGATGTTGAGTTCAGTGCCGGTTATCCAAAGGCCGATAAAGACGGCAGAGACAGACACCAGGGAAGTAATGAGGATCGAAAGGGTGAGAGTGAAACTTTCAAACAGAAAGAGCAGTAGGAGAAAGACCAGCGCTGTGGCCGCGGCAAAGACCTGCATCAGACCTTTGAATGCCACCTGCTGCTGCTGGTACAGGCCGCCGAGTTCGTAGTAGGCCCCCACGGGGAGAATGTTGGCCTCGAGCATTGCGGTCTTGACGTCGGCGACGGCCGAGCCGAGGTCTCGTCCCTCGATGCGTCCAGTGACAGCGACCATGGCTTTCAGGTTTTCGCGTGCGATCTGTGCCTGGCCGATTTGCGTCTCGAACGCGGCAATCCGGCCAAGAGGCACCATGTGACCATCCGGCGCCCTGATGGGCAATTGCGCAAGTTGGTCATCTGTTGTGCGTTGCTCCGCCGGAATCCACAGACGCACGTCGGTGATGTTGGAACCGCGTGCAAACGACGTTGTCACGGCACCCGTCAGGTAGGTTTGAAGCGTCTTGCCGACTGCATCGGGATCGAGCCCCTCTGCTGCGGCCTTGGTGCGGTCGACAGTGACGTTGATCGCGTCGCCTGCTGGATTGATGCCATCGCGCACGGCTACCAGGCCTGGGATTTTTGCCACGCGTGCAGCAACTCGCTTAGCGGTCTGTTCAAGGGCCGCCCTGTCTACTCCAAAGAGCTTGACCTCGACAGGCTGAGGTACCGCGGTCAGGTCACCGATCAAGTCTTCCATTAGCTGAGCAAGCTCGATGTTGAGCCCTGGGATCTGGGCCTCGAACTTTGCGCGCACGTCTTGCATGACATCCTGCACCGGTCTTCGAGGGCCGTCCTTGAGACGAACGAAGAAGTCCCCCTGGTTGCTCTCGCTCAGCCCGCCGCCCAAGCCCGTGGCCGTGCGTCTCGAATACGTATCGACTTCTGGAATCGTCATGAGCAACTCCTCCGCCTGCTTGGCGACGCGGTCTGTTTCCGTCAGCGAGGTGCCGGGAGCCATGCGAAAGTCCAGGATAAAACCGCCCTCGTCCATCGAGGGCATGAACCCTGAGCCAACACGTTGAAATGCTAGCCCACCGACCGCTATCAGCACAAAGGCGCAGAGCACTGCCCACCAGGGGCGCGCGAGGACTTTCGGCAACCAGCGTCGATAAACGATGCGAAACCGACGGGTCAAACGATCCTGCTTAGCAGCGGGGCGTGCATGCAGCAATCGTTGGGCAAGCAGGGGCACTGCCAGCCATGTCACGACGAACGAGATGGCGAGTGCGGCTGCCATAGTGAGCGACAGCGCCTTGAAGAACGCGCCTGTCACGCCGGACAGAAATGCTAGCGGCGCAAAGATCACCAGCGTCGCGGCGCTCGACCCTGCCAGCGGACGCAGGAACTCGACGGCCGCGCTGCCGATCCGGTCTGCCAGTTCCCCTTCGTTGCCTGCCTTGAACCTTTCTATGCGCCGCTCGATGTGTTCGATCATCACGATCGCGTCGTCAATGATCAAGCCCACAGCCGCGGCCATTCCACCCAGCGTCATGATGTCAAAGCTCATGCCAAGCAGATACAGCACGACGACCGTGATTGCGAGGACTGCAGGCACGACAACGACGGCGATGGCTGTGAGGCGAAGATTGCGCAGGAACACAAGCAGCACGATGGCTGCCAGGCAGACGCCAATCAGGATGGCATCGCGAACACTCGTCGCCGCAGCTGTGACAAGCTTGCTTTGGTCGTACCAGTTTGCTACGTGCACCCCCTTGGGCATCTTGGGCGCGTAGGCGGACAAGGCTGCAGACACATCGGTTGCGATTTGGACGCTGTTACTTCCGGGTTGCTGGCGGATGGACACCAGCACGGCGTCCTTGCCGTCGGCAGTCACCCGCACATATTCCGGCCGAGGCATGTTGGATATGTCGGCCACGTCGCTGACCCGCACCACGCCGTTCGAACCGCTGGCAACAACAGTCTGACGCACTTCATCCAGACCCTTGAACCGCGTGTCCGCCAGAACCAGGAACAGTTTGTAGTGGTCTTCGAGGCGGCCGGTAGCCGTCAGTACATTGCCGGCGGTCAATGCCTTAGCCAGATCATCCATAGACAAGCCGAAGTTCCCGAGCCGACGGGGGTCCGCGGTGACTCGGACTTCTTCGATCGCGCCTCCTTGCACCTGCACTGTCGCGACGCCGTTGATGCTCGAAAGGAGGGGGCCGAGTTGGTATGTCGCCAGATCGCGTAACGCTGCGGCACTGATGCTCTCCGACGTCAGGCTGTAGGCGATGATGGGAAAGATCGTGGGATCCATTCGCCGAGCGGTGATTCGTGTGCCTGCCGGCAGCCCTGTCTGGATCTGAGCCAGCGCCGCATTGACCTGAAGCGTGGCACCCACCATTTCGGTGCCCCATGCGAAATTCAGGGACACTTCGGCTGCGCCGCGGCTGGTACTTGACCGCACATTCAGTACGCCCGGAATGCTGCGCACGGCTTCTTCCACCGGGCGAGTGACCTGGAGCTCCATTTGCGTGGCTGGCCGGTCGCCCGCATCCAGGGACAGCGCGATGCGCGGGAACTGGACTGTCGGAAACAGGGAAACTGGCAGCTGTGTGGCGGAAAACGCACCGATAAAAGTCAGAAGCGCCAAAAAGAAGAAAACAGAGCGGCGGTGACCGTGCAACCACGCGGCTGTTCTCACGGCTTTTTCTCCTGCGTCTTCATGCCATCCACAATTTCGTAATTTCCCAGTGAGACGATTCGCATTTGCTCGGTGATCGGTCCGCTTACGACGATCACGTTTTGCGACTGGGACAGGCGGCGCACGTCGACCCGATGGGCCATATCGTTCATCACGGCAAACACGTAAGCGCTGCGATCGTCCGTCAAAACGGCTTGCCGAGGCAGGGCCCATCCGTCCTGGCTTCCCGTCACTATCTGAGCCTTCACTCGGGTTCCCGCCACGATCATTGGCGAGACGTCAGGCGAGAGCGTGACTTGTGCATTCACAAGCTGAGTCTTTGGGTCGAGCAGGCCTTGAAGACTGCTCACTTTGCCCTCCATGCTGAGAACGCCGGGCGCGTCCGGCCCTGGTGAACTTGATGGGTTAAGGGTCACAAGGTCACCGACATGGATTTTGGCGACGTCCGCAGGTTCGATTCCAAGCAGCGCGCGTAACCGGTCGGATCGTCCGAACTGCAAAATGGGCGCGCCGGCGGCCAGCCTGTCACCTAGAGCAGCGGTCAGGCCCATCACAACGCCGTCATATGGTGCTGTGGCTTCGGTCGCGTCACGGCCTCCTGCCAAAGCCTGCTGTGCGTCGAGCGCGCTGCGGGCATCCTGGGCCACTCGTTTGGCGGTGTCTACCTGGGATGTTGTGGCAAGCTGAAGAGCAAACAGCGCCTGCATTCTCTTGACTTCGCCCTCCGCCAAAGTCGAAGCGCTTCGCGCTTGCTCCAGGGTTGCCGCGGCAAGTGGATCCGCCGTCAGGCGCGCCAGTACCGTGCCTTTGGCTGCTCGCTGTCCGATGACGACATTCAATGCTGCGATCTGGCCCGGCCTCGCAAAACTGATCGTTTGAGTTTGCGCGGGCGACACTTCGCCCCACGCAATGGTCGTCACAGGCGCGCGCATCTTGGCCGGCAGGGCGGTGACGACGCTTGCAACGCCGCCCGCACTGGGTACGGCTGCATCGGCTGTGGTCGTCGTCGACGGCGTTTTTGCTCGAGCCCAAAGCAATGCGGCGCCGCACAGCGCGACCAGCACGACTGCGACCGTCGTCTTGTTGAAGGTCGTACGGTTCAAAACGAAATTCCTCGGCAAGAGCGGTCGTTTTTTGAAGGGGTCATGGCGTCAAATTTCCGCTGTTCCCGGTGAGGGTCAAAAGGGCGATGCGTTGTTCCTGCAGCGCCTGTAACGCGTCGATGCGTTCGGTTTCCTTGGCCAGCGTGGCGGTCTCAAGAGTTGCAAGTGCCAGCGCATCGACGTTGTGGGCGAGTAAGGCCTCGCGCATGCGGTCTCTGGCTGAGTGCAAGGTTTGTAGTGCGCGCTCAACACCCACGAGCTGGTGTTGACTGATCGCCTGTTCACTGAGCAGCCGGTGGACATCAGTACTGCCGGAGTTGAGCCGTTGCTGGTAGTCCGCGCGCAGTTTGTCGCGCGTAGCGTCCTGAACGCGTATATCCCCGCGGCCGCCATTGAAGAGCGGCAAGCTTAGGTTGATGGAAAAGCCCCGCGTGTAAGCATTGCTGGTATCGCGTGCTCGCTGGACCCCGAAAGTGAACGCCGGAAACTGGTTGAGAAGCGCTGCGCGGTATCTGGCGTCCTGCGCTTGGTACCCAGCGCGCAATGCCCTGATGTCTGGCCGCGCCGCAAGCAGGGCAGGCAATTCGAGGTCGATTGATGTGCTTTCGATCAAAGGCAGCGCCGGGCTGTCTTGCAAGACGAGCACGGTGTCAGGTCCCAGCCCGAGCAGCGCAATCAGTTCATAGCGGCCCTGATTCGTTTGGCGTCGCAGATCGCTTACCTGCCGCTCGATGTCCTGCAACGCGGCCAGGTGAGGGGTCACCGCATCAAGGCTCAGCAGTCCCTGGGTCAGTGCACGCTGCATGCGATCGACGCGATCGGCCAGGACAGCGCGTGTCTGCGTGAGCAGAGTGTCTCTCGCTTCCGCACCTTTCAGACGTACAAACAGCATCCGTGACTGCGCAATCGTCTGCCATTCCTGCCAAGCCAAGTTCAGCTCGGCCTGCTTATCGTCACTGTCTCCGGCAGCTCTCACGGTCGAGTGCGCCAAAAGCGTATTGACCGAATAGCTCAGACCAACGAGAAATGCTGTGCTGATGCCCGGGCCTGTGATTTTCGGAAAGTCATGACTGAAATTGATCTGAGGGTCGGGCAAAAGGCCGGCAGCAAAGCTTTGTGCCTTGGAAACCCGAAGCGCCAATCGCGCTGCACGAAGATCGGGATTATTGAGGACCGCAAGCGTCGCGACCTCGGTGATGTCCAATCCGTCTGATGCATCGAATGGATGTGGCGGAAGCAATGTCGCGGTTAACGGTGACAAAGAAGGCGCGCCAACCGCGGCGACATCCAAAGGAAATTCCGGCGCATTGGGCAGCGTTTCGGCCTTGTAGAAGCTGCATCCCTGGATCGATGCGAGGGCCAGCCACAAAAGAAGTCTGCATCTCATTTGCACAGAGTTTTGACATTGGGCGCAGCGGCATGCGCGGGAATGAAAAGAGAGCAGACAGCCAGCCAGGCGACGCCTTCGAACATTGCAGTCAACACGTCACTCGCATAGTGCACGCCGAGATACACGCGACTCAGGGCCACTGCCACGATCTTGGTGAGGAATGCAGTTACAGCGTTGGCGCGTCCGCGGTCTTGCTTTTGCATTGAGAGGCGGTCAGCGATTACTGCGCCATAGACAATCGTTGCTGCCATAGTGTGTCCGCTTGGGAAACTAAGCACCCTCGACAACCCATCAAGCACTGTACCCTCGGGCCGATCACGTTGAAATATATGCTTCATGTGCAGGTTCAGCAGCATTCCGCTGGGAACCACCATAGTAGCTAGAGCTGACCAAAATCGCTCATGCGCGCGGTGGAAGTACCGGCTGAGCGTCAGCGCAAGGAGTAGCACCTCGACAGTGTTGTGTGCTTGGGTTATCAGGTTAAAAACCTGTTCAGAAGCCGACGCGCCGATAGGCGCGCATCCATATCTGAATGGAGCCGTCCAGGGCAATTGCCAACCCGTTCGCGCACACGCCAATGGCCTCGGCAGCAAAACCGATGGTGCTCAAAGTCAATACAGCAGCCGCTCCGATTCGGACCAGCTGGTCGGGCGCAAGGCGGTGAAAAACCAAATGGGTATTGATCGTATGGGCCGAAGTGCATGAAGGAACTTGATTTTCGGGATGGTGATTCTTGAAACGCCCCATCCAGCTTGGTGCACAACGGCTTATGGAATCCTTAAGAACCGAAACGCTCAACGTTCAAGTCATCCTGGATTGACCGAGCGTCATGATCAGGGTGGGCGCGCGGCGAACCAACGCATCGCGTCACCTGCAAGACGTTTTGAATCGCCTCGGGGTGATTGGTCATCGTCCGCGTTCGTCAAGTTCACCTTTAGACGCAAGTGAAGACACTTTGCCGGCCACACTGCTCGTTAAATTTGCCCTATCTGCCCCGACGAGACGATTTCATTGCGAGCCATAGTCGGCGCGACTTCCCATATTCCTCCGCACCTATCAACCCTGAGGGTGTAAAAAACAACGAACGAAACCTGAGGATCATGTGAACTCAACCCGTCGGGGCGCGACACTGCGCCAAATCCCAGCCGGCATATGGGTGCTCGGGTTCGTCAGCATGTTGATGGATATTTCCTCCGAGATGATCCACAGCTTGCTGCCGCTGTTCATGGTTTCAACCCTGGGTGCTAGCGCACTTACGGTCGGCTTGATCGAAGGGCTGGCCGAATCAATCGCGCTCATCGTCAAGATCTTCTCTGGGACACTGAGCGACTACCTCGGCAAGCGCAAGGGGCTGGCCGTATTTGGGTATGCCCTGGGCGCACTGACCAAGCCGCTGTTTGCACTCGCTCCGTCCATTGGGCTCGTGCTGACGGCCAGGCTTCTGGATCGCGTAGGCAAGGGGATACGCGGTGCGCCGCGAGACGCTTTGGTGGCCGACGTCTCGCCACCGCACCTGCGGGGCGCGGCCTTTGGCTTACGCCAGTCGCTTGACACCGTCGGGGCGTTTTTGGGCCCGCTGCTGGCCGTTACCTTGATGCTGCTCTGGGCCAACGATTTCCGAGCCGTTTTCTGGGTTGCGGTGATCCCCGGGTTGATGTCCGTCGCGCTGCTGTCATTCGGTCTTCGGGAGCCTGCGTCCAAGCCAGTCGCGAAGCGGATCAATCCGATCGGTCGCGAGAATCTCCGGCGCCTTGGCTCCTCTTACTGGTGGGTGGTGTGTATTGGCGCGGTGTTCACGCTGGCCCGGTTCAGCGAAGCGTTCCTGGTGTTGCGGGCCCATCAGAGTGGGGTGCCCGTCGCGTTGGTGCCGCTGGTGATGGTGGCGATGAATCTGGTCTACGCATTGGCCGCGTATCCGTTTGGCAAACTCTCCGACCGCATGAGCCATCGCAAGTTGCTGGCGACCGGCCTCGTTGTCTTGATCGTGGCAGATGTGGTGCTCGCGGCCAGCGATCATTGGGCCGTCGTGCTGATTGGCGTCGCGCTGTGGGGCGTTCACATGGGCATCACTCAGGGCTTGCTCGCCACGATGGTGGCGGACACTGCCCCTGCCGACTTGCGAGGCACTGCCTACGGGGTCTTCAATTTGGTCAGTGGCGTGGCTTTGCTCGTGGCCAGCGTCGTTGCCGGATTGTTGTGGGATCGATTCGGCGCGACGGTCACGTTCCATACCAGCGCCGTTTTTTGCCTTGTGGCGCTCGCGGGGCTGGCCTACCAATCGATCAGTCCAAGCAGCACGGATCCCCGCTCGAGCGTGGACACAACGCCTTGAGTCGGTTCACTGTTGCAGTGCGCCCAAGACCGATGCCATCTGCACACCGCCCGGCTGCGGAATGACACGGCAAACGGCGGTCACGCTGAATTTCCGTTGCCCTCGCTGGAGTGGCCGTGCGCACGCTTGAACATCGCGTTAAAACTCCGACATGCGTTTGAAAAACTAGGCATGGCCCTGACTTGGTGAAGGCTGCTCACCTTCCTTTTTTAGACCAGACGCGCCACCAGCGGTTCGCAGCATCAGAGCGGACCGGGCTACACGGATTTGCAATTCGTTGCATGGCCGCTTTGCTACCCGTCGTCCATGCCCAGCGACAACAACGCGGCATTGCTTAAAAACCGTGCAATCGACAGGAAATGCAGGCGGGCCAGGCGCTGTGCGCGTTCAAAATTGCTTCGTCCACAGGGTTGCCCACAGAAATGAGGAACAAAGATATTCTTCAGATTCTCTGCTTCTAGAGTTAGCTCGCCGCTGGCTTCCCTGACAGCAACCGGTGTTGCGGCCGGTCGGTAATTGACTCGGATGCTGGAGTTTCGTTGAATCAAAGACTGGCAATGGAAATCATTGCCATCATTGAGTTTGAGAGGTGATGGCATGGGTCATGCCTACCGTCGGCATCTGGATCAAATACGCGCCGGCGCCAACAATAGTGTTTCTTCAACTCAATGCCTGCGAGAAGTGCAGAAGTCAAAAAAACCTGGTGTTTCGGAACCAAGGCTAAATGAATGAGTCCTGTTTTTATTCTGTCGAGCGAATATTCTGTGTGCGCCCTGTCGTTTCCGGGCATATTAAAGTTGCGACACACGCTCATCACTAGACTCTGCTAGAAACGCGTCTTATGACCTCCGCTGTGACATTTGAATTGCATGGATGGACTATTAGGTCTTTTGGCTAGTCAATTGCCTCGTGGTGTTCTCGTCGCGACTCATTGGCGTTGTAGCTGCTTTCAAAGTTCTTTCACCTGTCACCACCCGCTATGAAGTTTTTTCCAAGCCGCACGCCCGGCCCGCGGCGCATCGAATCAGGCGTCGTGCGCCGCTCGAAGGCCCGAAGCTTTGCGTGGGCGTTGAGTCTCTTTGCCGGTGTCGGGCTGGCCCCGCCAGCGATGGCGGCACCCGAAGAAATTCAGGTCTATCTCGACGATCTAAGCGAGCCCGGCAAGTTCGGCGTCGATGTTCACAACAACTATGTTTTTTCCGGAAACTCAAAGCCCAGCTATCCCGGTGAGCAACCGCCGGCGCATGTCTATCGTCTGACGCCGGAGTTCTACTACGGGCTCACCGACACATTGGAACTCGGCCTGTACGTGTTGGGTACGCGAACCGCTGCTTCCAACACGAGCGTTGTCGGCGGCAAATTCCGGATCAAGTACATCGCCCCACACGACAAGGAGCAGGGCTTTTTCTGGGGTGCGAATCTGGAAGTCGGGCGAACTGACCTGCGGGTGTCGCCTACGCCGTGGAATGCCGAACTCAAGGGCATCTTCGGCTATCGCACCGGCCCTTGGACACTTGCCGTCAATCCCAACTTCGACTGGAGCATTTCGCGAGGCGGTGGCCCGGTCACGTTCGACGTGGATGCCAAAGTGGCCTACGCGATCGATGCAAAAACGCAGATCGGTTTTGAAACCTACAACGAACTGGGGCCGCTTCGACACCTCGATTCCTTGAGCAAAAACAGCAAGACCTTGTTTGCTGTTGTCGATCATGAATTCACCGGCTTCGACGTGAACCTAGGCATCGGCAAAGGCATCACCAAAGAGGCCGATAAATGGTTAGTCAAGCTTATTGTTGGTACCCATTTCTGAGCCCACTACTCGCTTGAGCAGCTGCAGAAGTAGCAATCCGACGAGGCTGGTCAGCGCAGTCCTAATCACAACGTTGATCGCGTTCGACCGGAATGCCTGAAGCGAAACTGAAGTATGTGGTTTCCCACGATCTCCAGTAATGCGCAACTACGGCAAACATCGTGCCGGTTTGGAGCATGACCAGCAGCAGGTTCATTTGAGGCGAAGTTGGATCGAGACCCATGATCTTCTGTGCCACGATTACATGCGCGGAACTGGAGACGGGCAGCAGTTTGGCTGCGCCTTGTATGAGAGAAATAACAATGATCTGGAGCAGGTTCGTAGGTGTGAAATCATTGTTAGGTTCGCGGCAAGACTCGGCATGGATGAACCAAAAAGTCGGGTCGTTGGTTGTTTAAACTGCGCGCCGGGTCGCTTCGGGCTGCTTGTCGCAAAAGAGCGCATTTCGTGTGGGCGCGTGGCGGCATCATCATCGACGACGCAGCGCTGCAGGGTTGGAACCACTTCCGCCGCAGACCAGGATGCGGTCAAAGGCGAACCTTGCGACGATTCAGCGTGATTGGAACTGCAGGACGTCGTTCGCGCAGCGCACATTGGCAGCGCGGGTCAGCAACTGGTCGTTCAAGTCGCCAATCTGGTTGGGATGGACGTTATGCTGGTTCGGCAATTTGGCCAGCATCTTGTCGTCTCGAACAGCGGAAAGCGCCATCAGTGCGAAAGGATTCTGCCAAGGGTGTGGGCCGGAGTCTTCGGTTCATACGTTCTTCGGTTCTCACGGGCGATATCGTCGGCCTTGGGAGCAGTCACCGTCTCTATAAGACTGTTCGTTGTTGCGGGGCCAGCTCGCTTTGCTTTTGTGATCGCAGCCAAACTTTGAGCTTCTTCAGCCTTTGTCTGTTTTCGCGACAGAACCCCGGAGTGTGCCGCCGAGCACGGATTTGATCTACCGGTCGAGGATGGGGTAGGGTGGCTAACGATGCTCTTGCAATCCGGGAGGTGCCCATAAAAGACCTCCGCTAAAGGCTACCTCCCGTCCAGGGGCGTGAGAAGCTCGTGCTGTTCAGAAAGTCCAGGAGAATCGCGAGGGTGAGCCAGATGAACGTGAACGGGGCAACGGGCAGAGCGATCTTTGAACAATAGATCTGTCGTGCGGCAAGGTGATGAGGCCAGCGAACGCGCCTATCAACAGCAACTAAGCTGCGGTATCGGGCATTGCCGAGCTGCGCCGCACAAACAAACTCTGGAACCAACTGAGATGAGATCGACCAATCACGCAGGTATTTGTTGAATGCCTCCGCGTGGCGCTGTTGACGCGATGTTGCAGTGGGCCAATCCTTTGAACGGCTACCAGAAATGAGAGGCAGGTCGTGAGAATCGGGTCTGAATCCAAAGTGGTGTCCAGACTTCGGCGTGCAGTTGGGCGCCGCGCTGGGCAACCTCTCCTAACGACGGATTTCGGATTCGTTGAAAAGCATCCGCCGGAGAACGCCGTCCCGAAGTACGTAATGGTGGTACAGGGCCGCACTGCCGTGCATAACGATCAGCGCAAGCAACGCCCACATCGCGTATCCGTGGATGTCGCCGGCGATGAAGCCCCATTCGGCCTTACGCGGCGCGAGGGCTGGGAGCGCAATAACACCCAACAGCCGCACCGACACACTATGGGCCGAAGCCGCGATCCAGCCGAGGAAGGGGCCAATCAGCAAGATTGCGTA
Organism: Variovorax sp. LG9.2; assembly: GCF_035018885.1. Lineage (NCBI taxonomy): Bacteria > Pseudomonadati > Pseudomonadota > Betaproteobacteria > Burkholderiales > Comamonadaceae > Variovorax > Variovorax sp. LG9.2. The sequence continues at coordinate 25,446 of NZ_JASJXB010000038.1, forward strand.
GAAAAGTCGGTGCGTGGCGAGTGCCAGCATCCGCTCCCAAGCCGGGGCCGCCCCAGGCGCAACGGACACCGGGCGCATCCGACGGTGTATGAGCCTGACCGCCATGACCACAAGAATCGCAAGTCCAAAGTTGAAATGCAAGTTGATCATGGCGTCGAGGGGCGTATCGAGCTCAATTTGAGGCAGCAGCAACGCAGTCACAAATTGGCATGCCAGCAGCGCCACCACCGTCCAGTGGAACGCCTTGCCCGCCGCGTCGTAGGTCGCAGCCGTGGGCAATCTGTCCGAGGACAGTGGGCGGTTGCTCATTGGGAGAAACGGTACGTCGAGGAAGTTTGAAATCGCATGGCAGGTTCCCGGGTTAATAGTTACTCACCGATGTTAGAGCGAAGATCCGATGCTTGTGGTGCACAGGCCGGGATTTTGGGTCTCCGGTCGTTACGACTTAACTGATGACGTTGCCGAACAGCGCGCCGACTCCGTACGTCACTGCCATCGCTAAGGCGCTCCAGAATGTGACGCGCACGACACCACGAACTACGCTGGCACCACCCGTCTTGGCGGCAAGGCCGCCAAGCACTGCCAGCGCCATCAACGCAGCCACGGCGACCGCAACACTCAAAGAAGGCGGTGGCATGAATGCCACGACGGCAAGCGGCAATGCTGCGCCAACCGCGTAGCTGAGCGCGGAGGCTCCGGCGGCTTGCAATGGCCGTGCTGTCGTTATCTCGTTGATTCCCAGCTCGTCTCGCGCGTGAGCGCCCAGGGCGTCGTGGTCCATCAACTGGTCGGCAACCTGTCGGGCCAAGGCGAGGCCAAGACCGCGTTTGACATAGATTGCTGCCAGCTCCCGGCGCTCAGCGGCCTCGTTCTGATGAATCTCGGCGCGCTCCTCATTCAGCGCGGCAGCTTCGGTATCCGACTGCGACGAGACCGACACATATTCGCCTGTTGCCATTGACATCGCGCCCGCCACCAGGCCTGCTACAGCGGTAAGTAGCACGCTCGAATGACTTGCGTTTGCCGCGGCCACGCCTATGACAAGACTCGCTGTCGAGACGATGCCATCGTTGGCGCCAAGCACGGCTGCCCGAAGCCAGCCGATATGTTTGATTTTGTGGTTCTCTTTCATGATCCAGTCGTGCTCGGTGCGGAGTTTTTACTTCTGGATGCTCTTCGACAGAAGACCATCCCGTGATGCGAAGGCCATTTGGATTGGTAACCAATCTCATTCGCCATTCGGAGGGGGCGACATACGGCGGATTCAACCGGTCGTCGCAACACCTTCAATCAAGGAGGTGTTACGGGAAGAGCTGCGGGGTGGATGCAGAAGTTAACGGGACGCGTGGCGATGCGCTCGCCTGGTGCTCCTTCGCTTCGGCGTGAGGTGGAGCGGAAGTTCTGGAAGCAGATTGCCACCGGAGTCACGAGCGAGAAGGCGGCCGCAGCCGTTGGCGTGTCGCAGCCACTAGGCGGGCGTTGGTTCCGTCATCGTGGTGGCATGCCCTTGTTCATGTCCAATCCCATATCGGGACGGTATTTGTCATTCACCGAGCGAGAAGGGATCGCTCTTGTGCGGGCCTAAGACTGCGGGTCCAAGACGTTGGATTGCGGGAGATAGCTCGCCTTATCGGACGAAGTCCCTCAACGGTCTTACGGGAGCTGACTCTCAACGCTGCAACTCGTGGTGGCAAGCTCGAGTACCGGGCGTCGGTTGCGCCGTGGAAGTCCGAGCTGTTGGCCAGAAGGCCCAAGCCAGCCAAGCTGGTGATGAACCCACGTCTGCGCCAATATGTCCAGGATCGTCTGGAGGGAATCCACGATGCTCAGGGGCGCGAGGTCGCCGGACCTCGGCAAGCTCCGTTCATCGGCCGCAACAAGCCTCACCGTGGTGACCGCAAATGGGTCAATGGCTGATCGCCGGAGCAGATTGCCAACCGTCTGAAGGTCGACTTCCCGGATGATCAGTCCAGGCGCATTTCAGAGCTCCGCCCTGTCACCGCGGGGTTGACAAGATTCATGCGCCAATCTGTGGTTGAAGCTGCAACGGTGAAGGATCCGTTTTCTGGGGTAGTTTCAGCCGGCCGCGTCAATCCTCGGAACGCGCATTCCAAAATGCTTGCGATACCCCGGGCTCAGCCTCCATGGCCGTCATAGTGCGGTCCAGTTCTGAGGCCTCGACTGCAGTCGCATACAACGTCGCTTCGATTTCGGCGTCCCCTTGGCCGAACGCGTGCTGGTTAACGTCCCGCACCGGGTAGTTCGATCCTTCCAGCAACTCGACCAGTCTTTCCCGTAGCTCCGCCTGGCGCGCCCGCTCACAGATGACATACACGGTGTAGGTGGCCTCGGCGAACTCCTCCTTCACCGGTTGGCGGTTGATGCGATTCACCACCGGTCGAAGCAAGGTGTTGCTGGCCAACACAAAGATCGCGGCCAGCACCGCCTCCCCAATCAGATCAGCGCCGGCACAAGCACCCACAGCGGCCGAACCCCAAAGCGTCGCGGCTGTGTTCAACCCGGTCACATTCGCACCTTCCTTCATAATTGCTCCAGCACCCAGGAACCCGATGCCCGACACAACGTAAGCCACCACGTGCACCGCACCTTCATGGCCATTGAGCCGGTTGGCAAGCACCACGAACGCAGCCGAACCCACCGCGACCAGTGTGTTCGTGCGCAATCCAGCCGTGCGCTGACGTACCTGTCGCTCGAATCCGATGACGCCGCCGAGCAGGAAAGCCACCGTCAGGCTGATCGCCGAATCAACCAGGGCGAGCAAATGGAATTGTTCAAAGGCCTGCATCGAATTTCCCGTGCGCCTCACTGCCACCCGAAGCGACGAATGTAAAAACGCTTCATCAGAGTGGTCAGCACGGCATAGCCCACCAGTGTGGCGATCAGCCAAGGGAAATAACCGAAAGGCAACGCCTGCAACTTGAAGTAGTCGGCCAATGGACCCATCGGCAGCAGAACACCCGCGGCCATGACTGCCACGGTCATGACCAACAAGGGCATGGCCGCTCGACTTTCGATGAAGGGCAGTTTGGGCGTTCGAATCATGTGCACGATCAGCGTCTGCGTCAGAAGACCCTCGATAAACCAGCCCGACTGGAACAAGGTTTCCTGCCCGGGCGTGTTCGCATGGAACACGAACCACATGAGCGCGAACGTCGTGATGTCGAAGATCGAGCTGACCGGGCCAAAGAACACCATGAAGCGCCCGATATCGCCCGGGTTCCATTTCAGCGGTTTCTTCACCAGCTCCTCGTCGACGTTGTCGAACGGGATCGCTATCTGTGAGATGTCGTACAGCAGGTTCTGCACCAGCAACTGAAGTGGCAGCATTGGCAGGAATGGAAGGAACGCGCTGGCAATCAGGACCGAGAACACGTTGCCAAAATTGGAGCTTGCCGTCATGCGGATGTACTTCAGCATGTTGCTGAAGGTGCGCCGCCCTTCGATCACACCTTCCTCTAGCACCATCAGGCTTTTTTCCAGCAGGATGATGTCGGCCGCTTCCTTGGCGATATCGACTGCCGAATCGACCGAAATGCCGATGTCAGCAGCCCGCAGCGCTGGCGCGTCGTTGATGCCGTCGCCCATGAAGCCGACGACGTGTCCGTTGGCGCGCAGCGCACGGACCAACCGCTCCTTGTGCAAGGGCGTCAGCTTGGCGAACACCTGATGGTCTTCCACGGCATGCGCCAATGCGGCATCGCTCATGCGCTCGATTTGCGGCCCGAGCAAGATGGTGCCGACCGCCAGGCCGACTTGGCCGCAGACGCGTGCAGTGACCAGCTCGTTGTCGCCGGTCAAGACCTTGACGTTGACGCCGTTGTTGGCCAAGGCCCGCAATGCCGGCGCTGCGGATTCCTTGGGCGGATCGAGGAACGCGATGTATCCCACCAAGATGAGTTCGGATTCATCGGCCACCGAATAGGTCAGGTGACTCGCGACGGTTTCTTTCATCGCCACCGCCACCACACGCAGGCCGTCTTCGTTCAGTTCACGCGTGACCGTGTGCACGCGCTCGAGCATGTGTGCATCGAGCGCCACGTCCTGCTGTCCTTCGGCGCTGGCTATCCGTACGCGAGTGCATACCGCCAGCATCTCTTCCACCGCCCCTTTGCAGATCAACTCGTGGTGATCGTCACGCTCGGAGACGATGACCGACATGCGTCGGCGCTCGAAGTCGAAGGGAATTTCGTCGACCTTTCGATAGTCCTGCGCCAGCTTCAATTCGGTCTGAAGTTCAACGTGTTCGAGCACAGCCCTGTCGAGCAAATTCTTCAGTCCGGTCTGATAGTGACTGTTTAAAAAAGCGAACTTCAGCACTTCGTCCGACGGATTGCCAAAGACATCGGTCTGGCGCTCCAGTGCAATCTTGTCCTGCGTCAGTGTCCCGGTCTTGTCGGTGCAAAGCACATCCATCGCGCCGAAGTTTTGGATCGCATCCAGGCGCTTGACGATCACCTTTTTGCGCGACAACACGACCGCGCCCTTGGCCAGGGTCGACGTCACGATCATCGGCAGCATTTCGGGCGTCAACCCAACGGCTACGGCGAGCGCAAACAGGAATGCCTCGGTCCAGTCGCCCTTGGTGAAGCCATTCACCAGCAGCACGATCGGCACCATCACGAAGGCAAAGCGGATCAAAAGCCAGCTGACGCTGTTGACTCCGGCCTGAAACGCGGTGGGTGCCCGGCTGGTGGCAGTCACGCGTGTCGCCAGCGTGCCGAAATAGGTCTGGTTGCCCGTGGCGACGACCAGTGCGGTCGCAGAGCCCGACACCACGTTCGTGCCCATGAAGACAAGGTTGCGCGCCTCCAGAACCGTCGCAAACGATGACTTCTCATCAGCGAACTTCTCTACCGGCAGCGATTCCCCGGTCATGGCAGCCTGCGCGACGAACAAATCCTTGGCCGTCGTCAAGCGGCAGTCGGCGGGAATCATGTCACCGGCTGACAGGGCCACATGGTCGCCCGGTACAAGTTCGCGAATCGGCACTTCGGCGCGGGACGGCGGACGCCGGGCGTTAAGGTGGAGATCAAAATATTTTTCAGCCACCTCGGTCGCTTCGGTCCCGAGGTCGCGACGGATCACAGTGGCGGTGTTGGTCACCATCGCTTTGAGCCGTTCAGCCGCACGGTTAGATTTGCCCTCCTGGATGAACCGGATCAACGTGCTGAGCACCACCATCGTGCCGATCACGATCGTCGCTTTCAGATCGTTGGTCAGGAACGACACGCCGGCCAGCACCGTGAGCAGCAGGTTGAAGGGATTTTTGTAGCAATGCCACAGGTGAAGCCACCAGGGCAAAGGCTTTTCGTGCTCGACTTCGTTGGGTCCGAAACGTATCAACCTCTCGGCCGCTTCGGGGGCACTCAGCCCGTCTTCGTGCGACGCCAGACGAACCAGCGAACCGGGTATGTCGTCGGTCGCGGCCTTGAGCATGTCGCGCGAGACATGCTCGGGCACCGCCTCAGCAGCGCCTCGACCGCCTACGGTGTCCAGCAGCGCACCGCGCCCGAACAGTTGAGTGGCACGACGGCGCGACAGGAAGCCACCGAACCAGTTTTTAAAGATGTTGTCGACGAAATTCATGGGATGCTCCTGGCGGTGGACGAGGCGACCCAACGTGCCGGAGGCAGGCATAGCGGCGCTACACCGCCAGACGAGTGGCGGTGCGCGACTTGGACGCATAACTCATGGTTGCGCAATGCAAAGGGGAGATGCCGCATCACGGCCATGCGCTGCGTTTGAAGCAATAGAGAAAGCGCGTCGGCCACCAGGCGTGGAGACCAAGCGGCAAGCCCATCGGCAAACGCCGCCGCACCGTGCAGGTCCAGCAGGTGTCGCAAGACAACGGGGCGGCGTTCGGCGAGGGCGGAACGCAGGTGAGTTTTGAAATCTTCGCGGGTCATGAGGAGTCTCGTTCAAGCGCACACGGCGCCCAACTCCTCGCGCGGTCAAGCGTTGAGGAAATCCTTGAGCGACGCCGGGTACAGGGGCATCGGGTCGAATGATGTGGTCGCGCCAAAGCGCGGACTGGGGGCGGGGTCCATGGCGATCTCCGGGCTGTCGAAAGTTGAAAGTCCAGCTCAGCGCCGCTGGGGGACACCAGTGTTTTGGACCGACTTCGCCGCGCGCACCCGCCGGCTGGACCACAGACTCGCGTAGACGTTTGTCTCGGGTACGGCGAGCCGGTTGTCGCTACTCAGCGCCGCGCCTGCAGTGTGGGTCGGCCTTGCGGTCAAGGCGTTGGGAATCTTCGAGAAGCACACGGGAACTCCTTTGCTTTGAAGGAGCCGTTTGCCTGAAATAGAGCTTAAGCCGCGTCTGCGATGTCGCGATGTCAGGCTTGGACTGACGATCGGAAGAGACCGTGTATTGGGTTCAGAACGCACGCCGATCGGCGTGATTCACTGCTGCGGCGCGGAGCCCCACAGCGCAAAGCATTTGCGTTAGGGAGCCTGGCGCGCCGCACCCGCAAGGGCACGTTTTCTATCGCTGCGACTTAAGGCACTGTCCACGCAAAGGGCTCCAAAAATTAAGATGGCGCATTGTTGCAGCGCAGCAGCACCGACGTCAACCGAAAAACCACAAAGCTTGCGCACTCGCTCAGCTGTGCCGACACCCCTTCGCTGCGTTAGCCTGAGTCAGCCAATGCGCTCGCGGGTTCTTGCTCTGTACTGCACGTGAGCGATGCCAGTATTGCGGGCAACTCACCACTGTCGGCGGCCCACTGCCTGACCACGATGATCTGCTGGCGACTGTTGAAGGTCGTCCGGTTGTTGAAGCATTTCTCGAAGCCCGCGCTGATCATCATGATCGGGGAGTCGGGATCGGCGAAGTTTTCCTTCGCCCTGGGCGCCAGGTTGTCGAAGGTACGCATGAATGTCGAGTTTGACTTGACCGCTTGGACCGGTGCCGGAGGCACTTCGTCATCGTGCTTTTGCTGGCGCGTTTGCAAACGGTGCTTGGCTGCCTGGATGGCCTTCATCCGCTCGTAGCGCGTCGCCTCGTGCTTGCTGGCATTGTTGCGCAACTCGGTACCGTCCCCAGCCATAGGGGCCAGTTTGACCAGCCCGAATTCCCCTGCGAGCCTGACGACCGGCACTAACAATGGCAACAGTTCCTCCAGATGCAGGGCGCGAAAGTCGCATGGCGTGCGATGCTTTTAGAAGTTGCTGGCTGCGATCACCCGAAGCGTCACGTCTTCATGCAGCTTGTGGGCGGTCTTGCGCGAGTAGGACACGCCCGTGGCATAGCCGTAGACATGTACCTTGACCTTCATGGCCAGATGAAACGGCTGAATGCGCGAGCGCCCGCCCTCGTACCGGCGCCACGCTTGGCGCTTACGGGGGCGGCGACACGATCACGGCGGGCGCAGGTGATGCCGTTGTCGTAGGCAATACCAACGGCAACGGTCAGGGCACCGGCATTTATCTGAACACCAACAGCCATGCCAACGTCAGCGGCTCTGGCAATGGCGTAAATGAAAACGCCGGCGACAGAATGGGCATTTATGGCGGGGGCAACAACAGCAACACCGTTGCCGGTGCGCTGACCGTGTTGGGCAACACCGGGGGCAACCTGGGCCGGGTTAATGCGACCGGTGATAAATGGGGAGGCACCACCGCCAATGGTTAGGGCACCGGCATCTACGTCAACAATGGCGCCCAAGCGAATGTTGCGGGCGGCGATGATGACATCAGCCTGACGGGTGCCGGCGACTACCTCGGCCTGCGGGGCGGCGCAGGCTACTCCGTGAGCGACTCAGGCAACAGCATCAACACCTGGGGTTACACAGGCTTGACCCTCGCCGGCGACGGCAACAATCTAGGACTCGATGGAATCGGTGACTAGCTCGGCGTGGCAGGCAACAGGAACAACGTGTCCATCAACAGTGGCACGGTGAATCTACTGCGCAACGGCTTCGGCCGCCTTCTCGCTTGTTATTCCGGTGGCAATCTGCTTCCAGAACTGCCGCTCCACCTCACGCCGAAGCGAAGGAGCGCCGGGCGGGCGCATCGCCATGCGTACGGTTAACTTCTGCATCCACCCCGCAGGTCTTCCCACGACAGCTCCATGATTGAAGGTGTTACGACGACCGATTGATTTCGCCCACTACCGCTGACCTGAATGGCGGTCGCGCATCGCTGATGCGAAGGTGATTCGTTCGATGTCGCGCAAAGGATGCTCACTTGACAACGCGGCTTGTGAAGGCTTCTTCGGCCGACTGAAAACAGGTTCTATCTGTGCAACTGGTAGTCAATGAGCATTGAGAAATTCACACAAACGTTGGCCTCATACATCCGTTGGTACAACCAAAAAACGGATCAAGATCTCCCTCGCCTCTCTCAGTCCTATTGAATATCGCAAGAGCATGGGTCTCGCGGCATAACCAGTCTAGGAATTCCGCCGCACCCCCAACAGGTCAGTTTTCCGCCGACTTCAACACTCCGCCACGGGCTCAACCCCGAACCTGCCGCCTGTTGCCACATCGGCGGTGGCATCTTTAGCGGTTCACGCCATGCAAGGAAGCTCGAACAGGGTGGCCAAGTCGCCCAGCGTTTGGCACGCTCGGCCTACGCTGCGACGCTTTCAGCGCGCGCCCTTGTGGTCTTTCTGGCCGGAGTTCTTGTGCCGCCCTTCGACTTCGGTGGATTCGGCTTTCTCCCGCTGTCGACTCGCATCCACCTGCGGAGAGGGGTGGTGTTGTCCTGGTTTAGGTGGAGGGCCTTTTGCGCGCTGCGGGTTCATGGCGTTCCTTCCGGATGTCGGAGGCGCGCCGGACCATTCCGGCACGCTCTGAATCGAATTTACGCAGTTGCCGTCCCCCGGACTGTGCGCTGGCCCACACTGCAAGGCCAAGCCATGCAACGGGTCGTGCGCGCCTCCTTACCCATCCACGCAGGTGGGCAAGCTCAATGCCAGCGAAGTGCCTCCCCACAGTCCCTTTGCCAGCTGTGCAAAGCCCCCCGAGCTTTCGGCGAAATTGACCACTGCGGCCAGTTCGGGGTTTGTCAACACAGACGTTCCGGCGCCGGGGAAAAAGGGAGAGGGCACCACAGGGCCATAGGCACTGTTCGTGATTTTCGCAGTCCCGAACACATCGAGAAGGGTGCCACCGGCAGGCCCAACCGTGGCGTTCAGGACCAGCCGCCCGCCGTGGATGGCAGCCCAGTGCGACGTCTGCGTCAAGCGCTGGAGCACACTTTCCAACCTGCGCCGGTCTACCACCCATGCAAGGCATTTCCGATCCACGAGAACGTCAATGAAGATGCGCGTGTCCATCGAGTGGCGCAGGATGTCGGCCAGTGAACAAAGAAAAGGTAGGACTTCCAGGCGGGTGGGTACCAGATGCCGCCGTGCGACAGCCTCAGGGTGGCGTGCGACGGGTGCGTTGGCCGGGCTTGGCCGAACGTGACCGAGGTCAGGAAAACCATCTTCACACTCCATTGGGGCTCCTTGGCTGTACGGGAAAGACGTCGATGGCTCCGAGCTCAGTGCGCCGCCTGGTACCCCGCGCACGGCGCTGACTACAGAGCCGATGTGGCATCGCGTGCCAGGAGCTTGCTGGGCCCAGAAAACGCTTTTATGTCGAACCGACTCCTGGGTCTGTGCGCTGCCGCACCAGTGCGAGGGGTATCGACTAAAGAAGTCCGGAGCCAAGGCGATCTCTTGTTCGCTTTAAATGGGAAGACGCGATTGACCGTCTAAACGTCATCAAAAGCTAATACCTCGGTGAGTTCAGGCGAGGGCGAAGCTTTGCGTTTCTTGCGAATTGTCAAAGCAATCGCCTCACGTTCGTAGCCGGGCCGTCCAAAGTTAATCCTGGTGCATACGATCAACGCACGCCGAGACCAACCACTCAAGGTGTGCGTATCGGCCACCATTGCCAAATCGGTTCGCTTACGCGTTGTATTGCGAGAATTCGTGAGCTTCGTTTCGTTTTTCCGAGCGCATGAAACCCTCACTTCATAGCATCATCCTGATCTGCAAGTACCTGCCGCGCTGGTGGCGTGTGGATGCGCGCAAGGCGTCGAAAGAGTACGAGGTCGCCCATGGTGTGCCAAACGTCGACGATGCCGGGCTAAGCGGGTACCGGCCCTTCGATCTGCGGGCCTACCGGCTGGTCAATCCGGAACTCGACGGCCACACCATCGCGCAACTGCGGGAGCGCTTTGCCGAATACCAGATCGAAAATGTGGAACGCGGCGACAAGCTGCTCGGTGCCGATTCCACGCTAACGCTGCAGTTAGGGGACGTGATCGCGCTGGGCGGTAGCCTGGCCTCGCTCACCGAACATATGGGCGTGATCGGACCGGAAGTGCCTGATGCTCGCGCGCTCAACATTCCGCTGGACCAGGCCGAGATCGTGGTGACCCACAAGGATGCGATCGGGCGTGCGCTCAAGGACTTCAGCCACTCGCCTATCGCCGGACAGGTGCAACTCGTCAGCATGGAGCGCGGCGGTGCACCGCTGCCGGTAGGCCTTGAGACAAGGCTGCAATGTATGGACATCCTGCATCTCGTCGGACTGCGAAGTGCCATCGACAAGGCAACCGCCCTGCTCGGAAAGGCCGCGAGGCCGAGCACGGCCACCGACCTGCTCACGTTGTCCCTGGGGATGATCCTCGGCTTCCTGATCGGATTGATCCAGGTCCCCGCCTTCGGCGCCTCGGTCGGACTCGGCAACGCCGGAGGTTTGCTGGTGTCGGGGATCATCGTGTCCTCTCTGGTCTCCAGAGTGCGCTTCTTTGGGAACACCCCGAACGCCGCGCGCAACATTTTGGAAGACATGGGACTGATCTTCTCCGTTGCTATTGTCGGCGTGAATGCGGGCGCCAATCTGCTGTCCCAGTTGAACGGCACGGTGGGCACTGCAGATCTTTGGTCTGGGCTTCGTTGCATGCACCATCCCTCCCTTCATCGTCTGGGCGGTGGGATTTCACATCTCCAAGATCAATCCGGCCGTGCTCATGGGCGGTGTCGCGGGTGCACGCAGCCACTCGGGCCCTGCTCGCGAGGCGTCCAAGGAAATCGACAGCACCGTGCCCTGGATCGGGTTTCCCTTGGCGTACGCCGTTTCCGGGATTCTGCTGACGGTCTTTGGCTACTTTGCAATGGTCCTCGCCAAATGAGCGTCTCTCTCGACCGCTGTTGCTTAAAATGTTTCTGACCACTCGCAGTCGATTGTCAAATGCGGTCCAAACAACCGATATTTCAGGAGCCCAGCCAATGAGTGAGACATACAGCATCGTGGTGGTAGCCGCAGGGATGGGTGGTATTTCCGCCTTGGGCAGCCTGCTGCAACACCTTCCGCCGAACTACGACGGCGCCATCCTGGTCGCACTGAGGTTCGAAGGGCAGCCACCCAACATCGTTCTTGAAATTCTTCAAAGCTACTCGTCCGTTCCTTTGGGCTATGCGCGTGATGGCACTCATCTGAAGCCCAGGATGGTTTTTCTGGCGTCCTTGAGCCATCATTTGCTTATGAGGGCGCCCAATGTGCTCAGCTTAGAACCGGGAGGCTCGGGCGACAACCTGGTTCCATCGGCAGACCATCTGTTCGCCTCTGCCGCAGCCGTCTATGGGCGGCGGGTTGTAGGCGTGGTGCTCTCGGGCAGGTCACACGATGGCACCAAAGGGCTTGAAGACATCGAGGCCGCCGGCGGTGTCGGCATCGTGCAGCTGCCCGAGACTGCAGGAAGCCCGGAAATGCCTTCTGCGGCGATCAGGAACGACCATCCGAACTACTGCCTACCGGTCCCGCAAATCGCGGCCTTGCTTGCGCGGTTGCCTTTAGACAAGGGGAATCGTAGCTTCAGTAGTTAAATTACCTCGACGTGATACAGGAGATAGCGCACAACGTTGTCGGAAGACATCATGAACGCGCAACGTACGCGAGTCTTTCAAAACCTCGGTGTCGTGGCCGATCGACGCTGCCAGCGCGCTTGGATGTAGCCGCTGCTTTGAGTAGACATGTGCCTCCTGACGGCGTTGGGCTGGTAGCCAAACCCATTGCGCAAGTGGCTGTCCTTTAAAGCGCAGGCGACTTTCGGGTTTGTTCTCAAATCTGGTAACTCTTCGCAATTCGTCCCGTCTGTGCCGGGCAGGTCTCTTGTACCCAGTCGTTCACCACCGAGGCAATTTCGATATTGTTTTTTTCCAGCATCATCATGTGACCGTTGCCGCGGATACCAATGTCTTGCAGGCGTACGAAGTCGTGCTGTACGCCGGCCTGGCGCAGCCACTGTGAGGTGCCATGGTCGTACTGTGCGTGATACGAGGCTTCGCCCACGAGGATCAGGATCGGAACTCCCTGAAGATTCACGAGTTGGCGTGCGGGAGCTTTCTGCTCCCAGCGGGCAATGAGACCCTGCGTCTCGGGCGCGGTTTGCTTTTCAATTTGCAGCTCCTCCGCGTCCGCTATAGCCGGCGCATACGAAATTGGTATGTCTGCGATGCCTCAAGCAAGTTGCTGGCGGCTCCCAGTAACCGGGGACGATTCAATCGGCGGTCCGTTCGGCTCAATCGCCACAATTGCCTTCACGAGCGCTGTGTGCTCAGCCTTGCGTTCCTCAGAGAAATGACGCACTGCAAAGTCGCGTCGCACACCGGCATGCCGATCGGTACGGTCAAGACTTACGTGTCAGCTTGCCCCTGGAATCCGTATCCTTAGCCCGGTTCATGAGTTGGCTTGCTGCGGTTGATTGGCAGGCCAGTCTCGCTCGAACTGCATCGGACTACATAGGCAAGCGTCGAGTGCAGCCGGTCGCGTACTAGAGCCGCCAATCGATGGTTTCGTCCTTTGCCTCGCGCTTTGTCTTGAATCGTTTGCCGTGCAGTCGCTTCACCTTCAGCGACCCGAACCACGTCTCGCTGCGAGCGTTGTGTTGGCGCCGACAGGGCGTTGCCTCGCCTGAGCCTGTTTTGCCGGACTGGGAGTGACCCGGGTACAACTCGCGGAAACGCTAGCCGCTGCTCCGTTTAAAGTCCATAAGGAGGGTCAGCGAACTGTCGGCAGCGTGGGTCGATCTGGCTTTGGCGCATACACATAAACGGCAGACTCGCGAAGGCAACCCACTAATGACGGGGAAGCCGCGCTTGCATTACCGCTGCATGTCAATTTCCTTGCCGAGCAGCCGGTCCAACTGCCCACGCAGGTCTTCCAGGACGACGCGCTCGATCACCAGCGACTTGCTGGCCTTCGCGATCGTCGCGCCGGTTTCCCTTGCGTTCTTCAAAACGGGCGTTTCCCGACCTGAACGCGCTACCTCCTCGTTCAGCATTTCTCTGGCTCGCGATGTCATCTTTCCCATGGCCGCCATGAATGCGGCCGAGTCGTCTTTGCCCAAACCGCCAACCCATTCGCTATTGCGCTCTGCTGCGGCGGAATGAATGCGCGCCGCAACATCGCGACCTGCACCGGTGAGCAACAGGTAAGCGGAGCGTTGATCGGTCGAATCGGTGTGCCTCTCTAAAAGACCCGCCGAGACCAGCTTGCTGACCAGGCGACTGGCGTGGCCCTTGTCCAGATCAAGCTGTTCGCATACCTCGCTCAGGCTGGTCGGTTCGCGGCTTCCAACGATCGCAAGGACCCGGCACTCGCTCAAATGTCGGCCGAACAACCGCAAGTACATCAACTCTCCATGCTTGGACAAGGTGTTCGCAAGGCGCTCCAGCGCCAACGTCGGCAGGTCGGCAAATGGCGTATCAACGGAATACGTGGGCGCTTTGGGTTTTCTAGGCATGGCGACAGTGACAGTGCAACGCGTCTTGCGACGCGTGAGTGCGATAGGTACTGGGGATATTACCGACGCTATGTGCTTGCCGAAGCAACGATAGACCAGATATTATTAAAGAAGTTGATTTGGCAACTAAATGCAGGCGACGGCCTGTGTCCAACAAACAAGGAATTCACGATGTCTGCTGTGCTCCAACCCGATGCGGCTGCCGATACGACCGGTAGCGGCTACGACTTGCCCGAACCCACTTACCGGGCCAACCTGACCGAGGTCGGTCGCGGCACGCCGATGGGTGAGCTGATGCGCCGCTACTGGCATCCTGTGGGCCTGGCCAACCACGCCACGGACACGCCACGCGAAGTGCGCATGCTGGGCGAAGACCTCGTGCTGTTTCGCGACAAGCGTGGACGGCCGGGTCTCGTGCATTCGCGTTGCTGCCATCGCGGCACGACGCTCTATAACGGGCGTGTGGAGGACGAGGGCATCCGGTGCTGCTATCACGGGTGGCTCTTCGACGTTCAGGGGCACTGCCTGGACCAACCTTGCGAGCCGGAAGGAGGGCGTGCCAAGGACAAAGTGCGCCAGCCGTGGTACCCGGTACAAGAACTGTACGGTCTCATCTTTGTGTACATGGGGCCACCCGAACGCAAGCCGACGCTGCCGCGCTATGAATGCCTGGAGGTGCTGGACGAGGGCGAGTTCATCGACGTGGACGACACCAGCATCGGCAGCGGCGGCCCGGTGATCTCTCCTTGCAACTGGCTGCAGCATTACGAAAACGTGGTGGATCCTTTCCACGTCCCGATCCTGCACGGCACCTTCTCGGGCACCCAATTCACGCCGACGATGAACATGATGCCGCAGGCCATCTTCGAGCCGACGCCGCTGGGCGTCAAAGTGGTGTCGCACCGTGACCTGCCGGACGGCCGCAAATTTCGTCGGGTCACGGAGGTTTGTCTGCCCACGTTGCGCGTGGTGCCGAACCCGCGTGTCGGCAAGTTCGGTCGCGTCGAGACGATCGGCTGGACTGTGCCCATCGACGACACCCACTACCGCATCTACACCGCCGGCCGGGTTACCGAGAAGGGCGTGATGCTGCCCATGGGCAAAGACGCGGCCAAGCTCAAGCGCTGGGACGAGTTGACGCCCGAGGAACGCCGCGCGCGGCCGAACGACTATGAAGCGCAGGTCGGCCAGGGTCCTATCACGCTGCATTCCGAGGAACACCTGGCCACCAGCGATCGCGGCATCGTGATGTTGCGCCGCTTGCTGGAACGTGAGGTCAAGGCGGTGGCTGAAGGCCGTGACCCTGTCGGGGTCAGTTTCGATCCCGATGCAGCCCCCGTCGTCTTCGAAGCAGGGCAGCACATCGTGGGCGCGTGACCCTATAAGGACCCGCACCGCTCGCAGGACTTGTTTGCAAAAATAAAAACGGAGACAACCCCCATGAGTGCCATCCATACCCCTCTCAACGACATTGCGCCGCCCGGCGGCAGCATGGCCGCCGCCGATGCTGTCCATCGCGAAGCGGTCGTCAGCCGATTTACAACCAAGCTGGCGCCGTACCTGGCACTGCTCTATCTGTTCCTTTTTCTGGATCGCACAAATATCAGCTTCGCGGCCCTGCAGATGAACAAGCAGCTGGGGCTGTCGGCGACGGCCTTCGGGCTGGCAGTCGGCATGTTCTCGGTCGGGTACTTTGTCTTCGAGATCCCGAGCACGTTGATGCTGAGGCGGTTCGGCGCGCGACGCTGGCTTGCCCGGATCATGATCAGCTGGGGCGTTCTGTCGCTGGCCACCGCCTTCATTCAAACCGAGACCAGCCTGTATGTACTGCGTTTTCTGGTGGGCGCGGCCGAAGCGGGCTTTGTTCCCGGCATCCTCTATTACCTCACCCGGTGGATTCCCGCTGCGCAGCGGGGGCGGGTGATCGGCATCTTCATGCTGGGCGTGCCGATGGCAACGATCGTGGGATCGCCAATATCAGGTTTGCTGCTCGGTCAGAATTGGCTGGGGTTGCATGGCTGGCAGTGGCTGTTCATCGTGGAGTCCGTACCGTCGATCCTGCTAGGAATCTCAATCCTGTACGTACTGCCGGAAAAGCCAGCGGACGTGACCTGGCTGACGCCATCCAACAAGGTGTGGTTGCAGCGCGAACTCGACGGAGAACACGCGCGCGCTGCGTTGCTAGGCCGCAGCAAGCTGTCCAGTGCGCTGGCGTCACCGATCGTGCTGATGCTCGGCCTGATCTATCTTGGCAACGGTGTCGGTTTGTTCGGTACGTCGGCATTCATGCCACTCATCATCCGGGGGCTCGGTCTGAGTTACGCGGCCACGGGCTGGGCGATGTCGTTCATCTACGTGCTGATGGCCTTGTGGATGATCTTCTGGACGCGGCATTCTGACAAGACGGGAGAACGCATTTGGCACGTCGCTGGCGCCAGCCTGCTGGGTGTTGCATGCCTGGTGGGCGCCGCTGCGTTTTCCCAAATACCGGTCGTGGCGGTGGTCTGGCTTGCCATGTCCGCGATCCTCATGAACCCTGCCACGCCGTCGTTCTGGAATTTGCCGCCGAAGTATCTGAGCGGTGCGGGAGCCGCGGCCGGCATCGCATGGATCAGTTCGATCGGCGCGCTGGGGGCTTTTCTCGGACCGTTGGTGCTGGGCTTCGCCAAAGACCATTTCGGTGGCTACGCCGGCGGCTTGCTCCTGATCGCTTTGGGCCCTCTGCTGTCGGCTGTGCTCACCTTGTCGTTGAAGCGGCACAAGGCATTCGCTCGGGCTGTGTGACAGCCGCGGCCCTGCGACACCACTCCTTGTCTACATGCCAACGACCGCATCGCTTACTGTCCGCGTCGATCGAAAATCTCGCGAGGCCGCCGACATCGTCGGCTTCGAGCTGGTCGCGATCGACGGCCAGTCACTTCCCGCGTTCGCGGCGGGATCGCACATAGATGTCACGCTGCCAGCCGGCATCACGCGGCAGTACTCGCTGTGCAATCCGCCAGCAGAACGAAACCGGTATTGCATCGCCGTTCTGAAAGAGCCCGCTTCACGGGGTGGCTCGCAAGGTTTGCACAACGCTGTTCACGAAGGCGACACGCTGGTCATCTCGGCGCCCAGAAATCACTTTGCTCTGGCGCATGACGCGAACCGCCATCTGCTCCTCGCTGGCGGCATTGGTATCACGCCGATCCTCTGCATGGCCGAGCGCTTGGCGCTGACGCAAGAGAGCTTCGATTTGCACTACTGCGGTCGTTCCGAAGAGCGTATGGCTTTCCTGGAACGCGTTCGATCGTTTGAAGGCCGGTCCACGTTGCACGTGGACGCCGGGCCGTCTGACCAGCGCATCGACCTTGAAACCGTGTTGCAAAGTCCGACGCCTGGAACGCATCTTTATGTGTGCGGACCCAAAGGCTTCATGGACATCGTGCTTTCCACCGCGCGTCGATTGAACTGGAGCGAAGAATCCTTGCACTATGAATTCTTTTTCGGCGCCGTCATCGACACCGACTTGGATGGCGCGTTTGAAGTCCGAGTGGCCAGCACCGGACAGGTTCTCGTCGTGGCAGCGGGGGACACTGTGACCAACGTTCTTGCGCGTGCCGGAGTCAACGTGATGACGTCGTGTGAACAGGGGGTTTGTGGAAGGTGCATCACACGCGTGCTCGAAGGAATGACCTTGCCCCCGAAAAACGTACCCCTTGCTGAGTGTTTCAATTCAGACAAGGAGAACGCAGATGACGAAGACGAC
>NZ_JASJXB010000039.1:0-41776 GCF_035018885.1 Variovorax sp. LG9.2
ACCCGACGGCTGGACAGTCGTTCACGGTCCTGATGTGACAGAACCCGCAGCTTGAATTCCGAACTGTAGGCGCTGCGTTTAGGGCGCAACCCGTCCATGCCATGCAGTCGGTAACGACTCACCCAGGTACGGATCTTCTCCTCGGGGACGTTCCACCGCCGCGCCAAGAGCTTTGCGCCGCCTTCACCTTCTAGAAAGCTATTGACGACCTGGAGCTTGAACTCTGTCTCGTACTTCTCCATGGGACTCCTTGAAGTTCGTCCAACTTCTGGGGGTCAGTTCAAAGCCAGGGCGATTCAGGATGCTAAATATGGCAATTACGGATTGGGGGTCAAGATTCAACGCGCGCAGACAAGCGAGGCGATTAACGCGTCCTTTGCCATCGGTTTTTCACTGGCTGCGTCGTGGTTGATCAAGAATTTCTTAGGCGTTTAGGCCGCAATCGGTCAAGACCGGTCGTGTGTCACATTGCCCCAAATTGGTCGAATAGCACGATCTCACTCAGGGCTTGACCTCGACCTTCGCAGTGTCATGCGCGACGCCGTTCCCCTGCCCAACCTCATAGTCGAAGCTGTCTGTGCCGGTGAACGCCGCATCGGGCAGATACCAGATCGCCTGCCCCATCAATGTGAGACCGCTGCAATCGACGGCGCCAAAACGTGATCGTCCCTGTACTACAGAGGCGTAACGAATAGCGACTTGGCCGTGCGCTGGAGGTGTCAATACTTTGACGCTCGGCTGTGGTCCTTGGCTGCAGTCCGAGCGGTGCTCGGTATATGTAAAGACGCGTACCTCCTGCCCTACGGTCGTAGTGCGCCGCAAGGTGCGCTCGCGCTCTACGTCATTCTGGGCGTGCGATGCTTGTGAAAACGCGACGGGCGCAGCCAAGAAAATCGCCATCAACCGCGCCATTGGGCGGCGGCGGATGATCTGCGGAGCATTCACCAAACGATTGGACATAAAACGATCTTGCCCGAAATCTGCTTTCGCGCCTGCACCCGCAGGCAAACGTCTCACTTTCCCAAAAGGGATGCGCTCGGGCCCGCTCTCAATCAATTGGCGGAGGACGACATGCGTTCACAGTCGCCGCGCACGATGATCGATATTGGGATCTGGAAACCGTGACTGCTGTCGATTACTGGGCAGTGAAACTCAGCGGCGAGAACGTCAAGTTTCGGGCCAAACCGGTCACCTCTCCCTCCGAGTCGGAAAGCAACTATGAACATGGACGATCTGAACACCGCCGCGAAGTGGCTGGCTCTAATTCTTGGCATCAAGTTGAGCGAAGTATGCGTGGCTTTGTCCAACGCCAAGGAGATATCAATCTGGCGGTCGTGATGCCGCACAGCGCTGGTCGCCCGGAGATCCCGTCGCGACCGGCACCGCAGGAATGCATTTCAAGCACGCACAGCCACCATTCGTCTCATTGTCAGTACAGCTCGAGTTGCCGGTCGGCATCATCGAGCCGCTTTGACCCATCCCTTGAAACACCTCTGACATGACACCGTCCCGAATCGCGACAAGACTTTTCGCCGTCATCGTTGCCATCATCGTCCTCGCCACCCTCGCCTTGGCCGGGATGATTGCCTTTGGAACCTCGTCTTTGCCTCCTCCCCTTGCGGACGTCGACGGGCCTTTTAAGAAGATCAATTTTCACGACCAGCCGCCGCTCCAATCGTTTCGGGCGCGCGACGGGGCCGCGTTGGCCTATCGCGTCTACCCGGCCCAGGGCGAAAAAGCAGTGGTGATGCTGCACGGCGCGGCTGGCAGCAGCTTCATGCTTCATGCGTTGGCCAAGGCCGCTCAGGCTTCCGGATACACGGTCTACGTGCCGGACATGCGCGGTCACGGGGGCTCCGGGCCCAGCGGCGACATCGCATACATCGGCCAGCTGCAAGACGATGTGGCCGACTTCACGCGCTTTGTGCACCAGGCCCAGCCAGACGCCAGCGTCTCGCTGTTGGGGCATTCGGCCGGCGGTGGCTTGGCGCTGCGTTTTGCAGGCGGACCGGATAGCGCGCTATTCGACCGGTATGTGTTTCTTTCGCCCTTGTTGGCGCGTGATGCACCCACGGTGCGCCCTGGAGCGGGCGGCCTTGCCAAACCGTTCAAGGCGCGCTACGTGGGGCTGACCATTCTGGACCGGTTTGGTCTTCATGGTTTCGAATCCCTGCCGGTTTTGGCCTTCGCCATGCCTGCAGCGCCGGGGAACATGATGACGCCGCTCTATTCCTATCGACTCAGCGAGGATTTCACACATAACGCGCATTACCTTGACGATCTGCGTCACATCACCAAACCCACGGAACTGCTGGTAGGGGCCGATGACGAGTTCTTCTATGCAGATAAATTCGAGCCACTGGTTCACGGGGTTCGGCCGGACATTGCGGTAAGTACGGTGCCAAAGGTCGGCCATATGGGGATCGCTCTCGACCCCGCCGCGATCCAGCAAGTGATTGAGGCGCTGGACAGAGGGCAAGGTTGAGCTGCAGTTGGGCCTGGCAGGCCTCTATGGTCCGCCTAGCGTACGATTTTTTCCGTTTTCCGAGACGACCCCCTGTTCAGACAGGCCGGCGGGGCCAAGCTGTTCCACCTGCTGTCCAAGCTGTACGCGCACACCAGCGTGCTATTCACGACGAACCTGAACGTTGCCGAGTGGTCGAGCGTGTTCGGCGACGCGAAGACGAAGGCGGTCCCGCTGGACCGGCGCACGCACCACTGCCACATCGTGGAGACGGGCAATGAGAGCCATCGCTTCGTGCACAGCACGGCGGTGGCGAGAAAGCGCATCAAAGCACGCGAGCAAGCACGCACCGGGGCATCGAAGGAGATCGAGATACAGCCAACCGCCGGTGTTCGAGCAAATCGGCTACGTTCATGCTCGACTAAGTAGGTGAGGCCGTTCGCCGTGCTTAGCAGCCGGTGTGGCAATGATGGGTGCCCGTTACGAGGGAGCGAAAGGTCGATGTAGCAGCTACGTTTGAGGTGTTTTTGGACCTCAAGATCGATATGGCGCCATCGTGACGTACGACCGCGTCCTGCAGACCTACGACCCGACGGGAAGCGGACATTGCAGAGCGCTTACCTCGGTCGTTCGGGCGCAATTGTGGGCGCCACATGCTGGCGGACCGCCTCCAGCAGCAGCGTGGCCAAGCGGCTCACCGGGGCCTCGGAATGGGCCTGCGCGCGATACAGCACAAGCGAGATCTGCGGCAGCGCTGGCAGCGACAGCACCGCTCGGTCGAGCATGCGCACATGCAAGGGCAGCCCGAACGGCGTGCGCACGGTTAGGCCCAGTCCAGCCGACGTGGCGGCCCACAGCGCAGCCAGGCTGGCACTGCCGAAGGCCCGGCGCCAGGGCAGGCCGGCACGGTCGAGCGCGGTGACGACGATCTCGCGCAACGGGCACGGCGCGTCGAGCATGATGAGCGGTAGCGGCTCCTTGCTCTTCGGCTGGCGCGCGCCGGGGCCGCGTTGTTCGCGTTCCGTCCACCAGGAGGCATCGACCCGCTCGGGCGCCGTCGGGCCGATCCACAACAACGGAAGCCGCGCCACGCGCTCGGCGTGAGGCGACAGCGGCTGGTCGCCCGCGTCCCACGCTAGCGCCAAGTCGAGCTGGCCGAGTTCGAGCCGCTCGCGAAGCTCGCTGCTGCGCGCCACGCAAGCCTCGATGCGCACCTTGGGGTGCGCGCGGGCGAAGCGGCCCAGCACGGCGGGCAGCAGCGTCTCGCTGAAATCTTCCTGCAGGCCTAGCCGCACCCAGCCCTGCAGGTCGGCGCCGCGCATGGCGGCGCTGGCTTCGTCGTCGAGTTCGAGCATGCGGTGTGCGTAGGCCAACAGCGTTTCGCCGGCATCGGTGAGTGCCAGGCCGCGCCCCTGTTTGCGAAACAGCACGGTACCGGCCTGCGACTCCAGCTTCTTTAGCTGCGCGCTCACGGCTGAGGTCGAGCGGCCCAGCCTATCGGCGGCGCGCGCATAGCTGCCGAGCGCGATGCCGGTAGAGAAAGTGCGCAGCACGTCGAGATTGAACATGATCTGGCTTGAGTGGGTTACACCTTTATCGTCCTTATTTTCAGGATTATTAACTCATTATTATCTGATTTTCAAAACCTTTGGAGAGGCCGAAACTGCGTTGCACCATGACCTCATCGACTTCTTTTTCTTCTTCTCCGGCGTATTCACCGCGCCACCGCTGGAAGGTGCTGGCCGCAGGTGTCGCCTCTAACGCGGCGTTTTCCGTGGCCTTTAGCGGCATTCCAATGACTGCGGTGCTCATGCGAACCGGCTACCAGCTCGACAACGCCACACTGGGGTTGGTGCTCGGCCTCATGGGGCTGGGCATAGCGGTAAGCGAGCTGCCGTGGGGCCTCTTGACCGACCGCTGGGGGGACCGGCCGGTGCTCCTGACCGGCTTGGGCAGCACCGCGCTTGCGCTGTTGGCGATGGCGATCTGGGCCGCGCCGAATGCGCGGCATATCCCCGGCCTCGGCTTGCTGGGAGCGGGGCTGTTGCTGGTCGGCCTGCTGGGCGGCAGCGTGAACGGCGCAAGCGGCCGTGCGGTGATGACCTGGTTCGACGCCAGCGAGCGCGGGCTCGCGATGAGCATCCGTCAGACCGCCGTGCCGCTGGGTGGGGGCATCGGCGCGCTGGCGCTGCCCTTTGTAGCGCTGCACTTCGGTTTCGCTGCGCTCTACGGTCTGCTGGCGGTGCTGTGCGCGCTGGGCGCGGTGATGAGTTGGGCCTGGGTGCATGAGCCGCCCATTGCAGCGATCACGCCGCGCACCACCGCTAACTTTACCGAAGCAGCCCTCGCATCGAAGGCCAGCCCGCTTCACGATGCGCGCGTCTGGCGCATCGTGCTGGGCATCGGCATCCTCTGCGCGCCGCAGTTCGCGGTGCTGTCCTTTGGAGCCATTTTTCTGCACGACTTCGGCCATGCGGGCCTGGCGACCATCACCGCCACCATGGTCTTCACGCAGGTGGGAGCGATGGTGATGCGCGTGTGGAGCGGCCGCTGGACCGACCGCCGCTGCAACCGCCCGGCCTACCTGCGTGCCTGCAGCGCACTCAGCGTGGGGTTGTTCGCAGGGCTCGCAGTGCTGGTGATAGCCGCAGGCACGCATGCCGCCGATTCATTGGCGCTGCGCATTACGCTGGTCGTATTGCTGGGCGTGAGCGGTGTTTGCGTATCGGCCTGGCACGGGGTCGCGTTCACCGAACTCGCCACGCTGGCCGGTGCGGCGCGTGCGGGCACCGCGCTGGGTATGGCTAACACCAGCGTGTTCCTGGTGTGCTTCGTCACGCCCTTCTCGATCCCGCATCTGCTCGCCCTACAAGGCTGGCCGATGGTGTGGCTCGCTGCGAGCGCCTGTGCGCTGGTGGCGATGCCGCTGCTGGTGCCGCGTGCTGAGGCAACAGCCGTCGACCAGAAGGTCGCGAGAACGAGGTTGAGTCGATCCACATAGGCGGAGATCGAGAGCGACTGCGACGGCGCTGAGCGCTTCCTCACTTTCCTTCCTGTCGCCCTGAAAAAATTGGCGTAAGTGATGGCTAGGTTGCCTGTTGATGCCACATCGGTTGAGCTGAGTGCGCGTCACGAATGTCTGGTTGTGGCACAGTTCAATCACCCTGCCTAGGTGGGCGTGGGCCCGCCGGTACGGCACATCCGCGAGCTTGGCAATGGCGTAGATCGACAAGCCTTGATGTCCCGCGACGGCAATCAATATTTCGCGACTGTATCCCCCTCACACAACATCTGGACAACTGACGGGCTGCACGCCTGGTGATGACGAGACGTGCACGCAACCCATGCCGATCAGCGAAGCCTCGACCGCCTGATCCAGGGGGGTGTGCGGCTCGCGTCCCAGCACTTGGACCAGCCGGCTGTTGACCATCTGTACCGGCTCTTTCCACAAGTACCGCATCTCCAGAAGTTCGCGCAGCGTCGGCACGAACGGCGCGGCCACCCGCATCAGCCACCATGGCGTTCTTTTGATGGGCGGAGCCTTTGCGGTGCGGCGTGCGACGACGCGCTGAATCGCCTGTGCCATCTGCAATCCGGTGGCGTCCCAGTGTCCCGCCATGTGGAAGCGCTCAAAGGCGCCCAGTGCCTCGCGGCGGGCCAACAGTTCAACCATGGTCTGCGCTACATCCGGCAGGTACGCCCACTGGTGACCAACGCCCGCTTCGGCAGGGTTGGCGATCGAGGCAACCGGCTGACCGGACTTCAGCAAGCCTTGAGCAAACCAGCTGTTCCCGGGCTTGGGCCCAAAAAAATCACCGGCGCGCACGATGATGGAGCGGACACCCTGTCGGCTCGCCGCCTCCAGGCGCCGCTCCAACTCGACGCGGATCATGCCCTTGCGTGTCACCGGATGCTGCGCAGAGTCTTCGTCGAGGAACGGAAATGCGTCCGGTCCGAAGTTGTAGACGGTTCCTGGCAGGACGATGGTGGCGCCGTGCGCCGCGGCGGCGGCAATCGTGTTGTCGAGCATTGGCAGCACGAGCGTCTCCCAGTTGCGGTAGCCGGGCGGGTTGACCGCGTGCACGATGACTTTGCAACCCTCGGCACACCGCATCACGTCCTCATGGCTCATGGCATCACCGTTCAGCCATGTCAGACCTTCATCGCGAGGTGCGGTGCCAGCGGTCCCACGCGTCAGCGCGCGAACTCTCCATCCTGCGTCTCGAAGCTGCCGGG
The DNA here is from genome assembly GCF_035018885.1 of Variovorax sp. LG9.2. Taxonomy (NCBI): domain Bacteria; kingdom Pseudomonadati; phylum Pseudomonadota; class Betaproteobacteria; order Burkholderiales; family Comamonadaceae; genus Variovorax; species Variovorax sp. LG9.2. Next base: position 6,701 of record NZ_JASJXB010000039.1, read on the forward strand.
CTACCTCGCCCCCGATGCCGCCCGTCGCCCCCAGTACCAGAACCGTCATGCCGTTGTTGCTGTCGTTGCTGTCGTTGCCCATTTCGTGTTCCTTGTTTCAACGATTGTTCGTCGATGAGCGAAGTCTGAGCGGAGACCGGTACAAATGGAATTGGCCAACATCGCCCAGCGCCCATACATTTACGTATGACTTCAACGACCATTGGCTGGGAGCTGTATCGCTCGTTTCTGGGGGTGTTGACCGAGGGGTCGTTGTCGGGAGCGGCGCGCGCGCTCGGCATCACGCAGCCCACCGTCGGGCGTCACATTGCGGCGCTGGAGAAGGCGCTTGGCGTGGTGCTGTTCACCCGGTCGCAGGCAGGCCTCCTGCCGACCGAGACGGCCACCTCGTTGCGCGGCCATGCGCAGGCGATGGAAAGCACGGCAGCGGCGCTCGAGCGTGCGGCCGGAAGCCAGGGCGGAGACGGAGTCGCAATCAAAGGGATCGTGCGGGTCAGCTGCAGCGACGTGGTGGGGGTCGAGGTGCTGCCAGGGGTGCTGGCCCGGCTGCGTGAATCACATCCCGACCTGAAGATCGAACTGGTGCTAACAGATCGGGTGCAGGACCTGTTGCTGCGCGAGGCCGACATCGCTGTGCGGATGGCGGCACCTAAACAAGAGCAGTTGGTGGCGCGGCGCATCGGCCGGATCGAGCTCGGCCTGCATGCCCGACGCGACTATCTGGACCGCCACGGTACCCCTCGCAACGTCGGTCAGCTGCACGGTCATTCCTCCATCGGCTACGACCAGATGACGGCCTATCTGCGCCAGGCCGAGAAGTCGCTCAAGGGATTGCGACGTGAGCAATTTTCTTTGCGAAGCGACAGCAACCTTGCCCAGCTGGCGCTGATTCGCGCTGGTGCAGGCATCGGCATGTGCCAGGTGCCGCTGGCCAAGCGAGATCCCGCTTTGGTCCGCGTGATGCCAAAGCTGTTCTCGCTGCCGCTCGAGACCTGGGTGACGATGCATGAAGACTTGCGTGGCAGCCCACGCTGCCGCGTCACCTTCGACGCGCTAGTCGAAGGCATGGTGGCTTACGCAAACGTTTGAACTCCATTGCTGCGGATACCCGTCTGAACGACTGGTGCTCGCTCGATCGCTGTCGTTAGGAGCCTGCGAGTGCGCCATCGAAGCTGCCTCTTGCTGATGGCGACCGACGCTTTTTCCAAAACCCGGAAAAACCCTGTTCACGATTCCATGCAAAAGTGCATACAGTTATTGCATACCAGCGTGTGTGGCATTGCGCTGGCGAGCACAAGGAACGTCACCATGGAAATCAAGAACCCTTCCCCAGGCCTCTACAACGAGGACCTGGCGCCAGCCAAGGAACGCAACTGGGGCGCCTTCAGCATCTTCAATGTGTGGACCTCGGACGTGCACAGTCTCTGGGGCTACTACTTGGCCGCCAGTCTTTTTCTCCTGTGCGGCAGCTTCGTCAACTTCGTCATAGCGATCGGGCTGGGTTCGCTGGTGATCTTCGCTCTCATGAACCTGATCGGCTATGCCGGCGAAAAGACAGGAGTGCCGTACCCGGTGCTGGCACGCGCCTCGTTCGGCGTATGGGGCGCCAACCTGGCGGCCGTCGTGCGCGCGGTAGTGGCGTGTTTTTGGTACGGCGCCCAAACCGCGGCAGCCTCGGGCGCGATGGTCGCACTGCTGATCCGAAGCGACGTCCTGATGGACTTTCACAAGGGCACGCACTTCCTAGGCCATTCGGGCCTGGAGGTGATCTGCTATGTCGTGATCTGGGCTTTGCAACTCCTCATCATCCAGCGGGGAATGGAGACTGTTCGCAAGTTCCAGGACTGGGCCGGGCCGGCCGTGTGGGTTGCCATGCTGATCCTGGCGATCGGCCTGTGCGTGAAAGCGGGCGGCTTCTCTTTCGACCACGGGATTCCGATGGATGTCCTGCTTGCCAAGACCAAGGACGCCGGCGTTGCCGGCGAGCCCGGTTCGTTCTGGGCGTTGACGGCGGTCGCTGCCACGTGGATCACTTACTTCGCAGCGCTCTACCTCAACTTCTGCGACTTTTCCCGCTACGCGAAGAACAAGGATGCGGTGAAGAAGGGCAACATCTGGGGCCTGCCGGTCAACCTCATCGCTTTCTCTCTGGTCGCCGGCGTGACCACCATCGCGGCTTTCAAGGTCTACGGCGAAGTGCTGCTGCACCCCGAGCAAATTTCAGCCAAGTTCGACAGCTGGGTGCTGGCGCTGATCGCAGCCATGACGTTCGCGGTCGCGACGCTCGGCATCAACGTGGTGGCCAACTTCGTATCGGCTGCTTTCGATATTTCCAATGTCTTTCCCAAGCAGATCAACTTCAAGAAGGGCGGCTACATCGCTGCCGCCATCGCGCTCGTGCTGTATCCCTTCGCACCGTGGGAAGGCAATGCAGCGCACTTCGTGAATGCCATCGGCGCCACGATGGGGCCACTGCTCGGCATCATCCTGGTCGACTATTACCTCGTGGCCAAGGGCAACATCAATGTGGCGGCGCTCTATCAGGAGTTCGGCGAATACCGCTACGAGGGGGGTTGGAACGTGAACGCTCTTGTGGCGGTGGCGATCGGTTCGATCTTCTCGACCATCCTGCCCAACTTCACGAATCTGCTGCCGGCCTGGTGGAACACGTACGGCTGGTTCTTCGGGGTGCTCATCGGTGGCGGCACGTATCTGATCATGGCGACACTGCGTCCAAGAGCCGCTGTGGCGACCGTGCTCGTTTGAAGGAAACCGCATGTCCGATTCCTACTTTCCGCGCTGGCGCGAAGTCCAGGCCATCAGCGGTAGCGTCGTCGCGCCCGACGAGCGTCTTCCGTGGCCGCAAACCGCGGCCATGGGCGTGCAGCACGTCATCGCCATGTTCGGCGCCACCGTGTTGGCGCCGATCTTGATGGGCTTCAACCCGAACATCGCGATCCTGATGAGCGGTGTCGGCACGCTGATATTTTTCTTCGTGACCGGCGGGCGCGTGCCGAGCTACCTGGGCTCGAGCTTCGCCTTCATCGGCGTGGTGATCGCCGCCAGCGGTTACGCAGGCAAGGGCCCGAACAACAACCTCGCCGTCGCGCTCGGAGGCATCGTTGCGTGCGGCGTCGTCTACATCGCTATCGGCGCATTGGTGCAATGGGTCGGCACCGGATGGATCGAGCGCTTCATGCCACCGGTCGTCACAGGCGCCGTAGTCGCCGTCATCGGGCTCAACCTGGCCAGCGTGCCGATCAAAAACATGGCGGCGGGCAACTTCGATGCGTGGATGCAGGCCGCTACCTTCCTGTGCGTCGGACTGGTCGCGGTGTTCGGACGCGGCATGCTGCAGCGGCTGTTGATCCTCGCGGGACTGGTGCTCGCCACGCTCGTCTATGCCGCTTTGACCAATGGCCTGGGGCTCGGCAAGCCAGTCGACCTGAGCGGCATCGCCAATGCAGCGTGGTTTGGCCTGCCGGCGTTCACCGCGCCGGTATTCACTGGCAACGCCATGCTGCTGATCGCGCCGGTGGCGATCATCCTCGTCGCCGAAAACCTCGGCCACCTCAAGGCCGTGACCGCGATGACCGGCCGCAATCTCGACCGCTATATGGGCCGCGCTTTCATCGGTGACGGCATCGCGACCGTGGTAAGCGGCTCGGTCGGCGGCACCGGCGTCACGACGTATGCGGAGAACATCGGCGTCATGGCGGCCACGCGCATCTACTCGACGGCAGTGTTCGTGGTGGCCGCGCTGATCGCGCTGCTGCTGGGTTTCTCGCCGAAGTTCGGCGCACTGATCCAGGCGATTCCATTGCCGGTCATGGGCGGTGTGAGCATCGTGGTGTTCGGGTTGATCGCGGTGGCAGGCGCCAAAATCTGGGTCGACAACAAGGTCGACTTTTCGCAGAACCGCAATCTGATCGTCGCGGCCATTACTTTGATCATCGGCACTGGTGATTTCACTTTGAAGTTCGGTCAGTTCGCGCTGGGCGGGATCGGTACGGCGACCTTCGGCGCGATCCTGCTGTATGCATTGCTCGGTCGCGCGCGCAATGCGTGAAGTCGAGCCGCGCCTTGGGACCGCGCCGCAAGTCGTTCTCCGAGCGATTCCGTGAGTTCATCGTCCAGTTGTGGCCGGCCCGCGCACGTGTCGATTCACGTGAATGGCGGCGTGCCGTCCGGCGGGCGGGCATAGGTATTCTGGTCACCGTACTGGTGTCGCACTGGTTGGCCGGTATCGTCATTTCAGGGCGGGCCGTGTCGGTCGGAGCTTTGGTGCAGCCTTGGGCGGTTGTCGGCGGCAACGTGCTTTCGGGCCTGGTGGGTTCGGCATGTAATTTGCTGATTCCGGACCCATGAGAGTCCATGCAAGCACCTCAAGGCGCCCCCGCACCCCTGGGTACCGGCTGTGACAAGTGCGCCGACCACCGAGGTTGGTTACGTCAGCCGGCGCAAGTGGGAATTGCGCTACGGCTCTTATCGCAGCCGCGCTAGCGTGGTTCGTTGAGCGGCTAGCGAGGTTTGGTGACCTCGCTAGCTCAGTTCGTCGACCTCAACATCGACCGCGGCCAGGAGCGAGGGTGGCAGCGCGCAGTCATCAGTGGGCGCGCTTGTGCCACCGAGCGCCGTGAGCACGACCGCGGTTTCGTCGAGGCAGCCGAGAAGCAGAAGCCGGCACTATTTCCTCGTGCGCGCCGCAGCAGCGCGCGCGCATGCGGGTGCTCGCCGAGCGCCTCGCCCGCTGCCAGGGCGAGCGAAGCGGCAGCGATGAGGGAATGCATGCCGATAGGTCATAGATCAGTAGGTGGCTGGCGTCAACTATGTTGGGGCGGGTCTGGATTTGACCCTTTCGCCGGAATTGCGTCGGCGCATTCGCGGGCCTTAAGACATCCCAAGACCGGGATTGCGAGATCCTGGGAAAGGTAAGTCCCACGCCGCCGCATAGGCCAAAAACACGCAGGCGCCGACGTCAGTCGCCCATCGAGTCGCAAGCCCAACGTGCGGGTCCCTTGCGCCGTTGGGGTACCGCATAGCGCGGCCTTAAACTGAGGCATGCGCGCAAATGCCGAGAGGCTCGATCAACTCAGGCAACTGGCCATTCTCGACAGCAGTCCGGAGAAGATTTACGACGACCTCACCAAGCTGCTCGTGCGCAGCCTCGATGTACCGATTGGCATGGTGAACCTGCTTGACACTGAACGCGACTGGTTCAAGGCATGCGTCGGTCTGCCGATGTCGCAATCGCCCGCGGACGCGTCGTTTTGCGAGGTGTTTTTCAACACGGCAACCGACATTGTCGTAGTGGAAGACACCTCCAAGGATCCGCGCTTTGCGACGCATCCTTTCGTGGCCGGTGCGCCCTTCGTCCGGTTCTACGCAGCGGCGCGCCTGACCGTTGGGCAGCAGACGGTCGGCACCCTTTGCGTCTACGACACCAAGCCGCACCAACTGAGTGAAGGCCAGATGCTGGACTTGCAGATCCTGGCCGAAGCAGCGATCCACGTGCTGGAAAGTCGCAAACTGCCTTCGGCGCTGGCAACCGGTGCGCTGCGATCGATTGTTCTGATGGACAGCGATCCGGATTCATCAAGGGCGCTGTCGGAGCTGATCTGTCTGGTCGAGCCAGGCTGCACGATCGATGTTCGCCGCGATTGGCCAAGCGCAATGACGGCGGTGCTCTCCACGCGTCCGTGGGCGGTTATTGCCGACCTGAAAATGGCCGGGCTGGACAGTTTGGCGCCGGTCGCCAGCATCAGGGCGGTCCTGGGCGACGCAGCGCCCATCATGGTGGCAGTTGCGGCCGACATCTCCAAGCTCGATGCACTCGAGCTTGGCTATGATTTTGTCTTTGGAAAACCTGTCGAAATCGCATCGCTGATGAGCGCGATCGGGCGTTGACGATCAGGCATCGCAGCATCGGTTGGCTATACGCCCCAGGGCAGAGAGCATTGGTGCTTCATTTCCATGCTTGAGTCGAACGGCGTTTCCAAGACAGTAGCCCTCCCTTCGATGGATCGATCAGCCGCGCCAGGCCGACTAAGCCTCTGTTCGTATGTGCTACACCGCACACACCAGTGTTAGTCACGCACGGGACGGACTACATGCGCTAGACCCCCTCGGCGCACAGGACCGACGAGCGCGCAAGTTACGCTGTCGTGGATGGATTGCCTTCGATGAACCGTGCTACTTTCGTAGTTGAAGACATTCAGGTCATACGTGACGAGCTGATGCCGAGCATGGTGGAACTGGCGAACGCAAGGCTCCTTGGCTTTGCCGACAATGAAGCCGATGCCGTTGCCTGGTTTCACGACCACGCCAACGTATGGGACGACGCGGTTATCGACCTGTTCTACCCACATGGAAAGGGATTTGGCGTCCTGGCAGCACTGATCGGGCGAAGTTTCGACCAGCGCGCCATTGTTTTAACCAACTACTGCACCGATGCGATGCGGGCCAGATGCAGTGCGCTTGGGGGGGATGCCATCTTCGACAAGTCGACTCAACTGGATGAATTTTTCGCCTACCTTCGGCGAACCGTTCGTTAAGAAATTCGGCGGGGCGCCGACGTGCTTTGCGGTCTCTTCTGCGCCCCTCATGCCATGCGGCTTAAAAGTCCCACGTCTGCCTGAGAGATTCGTCCGCCAGTTTTGAGGGCGTGGTTCACTCAGACCAGCCGCACCAGCACAGTGCCCGCAGCCGCGATGTGCGCCAGCGTAATTACTACAGACATGCCGTGCAACCACTTGAAGCGCTGGCGCATCCCTTGGTCGGTGGCGGCATTGATGGCCGGCATCAGCAACTGGCGCGAGGGCACTGTCGTGATGGCAATGGCCGCCATCAGCCCGGCAGCCACCGCATCCAGAGGCCACAGCAGGCCCGCGCCGATTGCCGCGGCCGCGATCACGAACAGATAGAACGCTGGAAACGCGCGCCGCAGTGTGGCGCCTGCAACGTCGGGGGGCAAGGCCGTGAACAGCAAGGCCGCGAAGCCGAACGAATACAGGGCCATGCCGCCGAACAGCAAGGCTGTGGTGAGAACCGCCAGCACCTGGATCATGCGGGTTCGGCGCCATGGGCCGCAACAGCCTTACCGCTAGGGGGACGCTGATCAATTGATCGATCCCGGCACGCCTCGTGCATGCACCGAGAGCATCAAATTTCGAGGGCAACGGACATGAACCAACGCAGCTTTGCCAGCGCCGAGTACGCATTGAAGAAGAAGCGAACGCGCCGCGAGAAGTTTCTTGCCGAGCGTGTCGTGCCTTGGAGCCGCTTGATTGCCGTGATCGAGCCGCTGTATCCGACCAGTGGACGTGTAGGCCGTCAGCCGATCGGCGTGCCCAGGATGCTGCGCATGTACTGCCTGCAGCAGTGGTATGGCCTGGCAGACGAGGCGCTGGAAGATGCCTTGTACGACAGCCAAGCACTGCGCGACTTCGTGGGCATCGACCTGTCGCGCGAATCGGTGCCTGATGCCACCACGTTGCTCAAGTTCAGGCGCTTGCTGCTGGACAACGACCTCACCAAGTCCCTGTTCGACGAGATCAACGCGTACCTTGCCGAGCAGGGCCTTTTGATGCGTGCCGGCACCATCGTGGACGCCACCATCATTGCGGCCCCGAGCTCGACCAAGAACGCAGACCACACGCGCGACCCGGAGATGCATCAGACCAAGAAGGGCAATCAATGGCACTTCGGGATGAAGGCGCACATCGGGGTCGACGCGCAGTCCGGGCTGGTGCATACATTGGTGGGCACAGCGGCCAACGTGAGTGACCTCAATGTCGCCGGTGCGTTGCTGCATGGTGAGGAGTATGCGGCCTTCGGTGACGCCGGCTACCAGGGCGTGCAAGCGAGCTGAAGCGCAAGGACCGACCTGGCACGTGACCATGCGCCGTGGCAGGCGTCGCAAGCTCAATGAATTCATCGAGCCTCAGTTCCTGGCCGAGCGTGCGGAGAAGATGAAGGCCAGCATCCGCGCGAAAGTCGAGCATCCATTCCATGTGATCAAGAACCTTTTTCGCCACAGGAAGACGCGCTACAAGGGGCTCGCCAAGAACACGGCACAGCTGTTCAGCTTGTTCGGTCTGGCTAATCTGGTCATCGCCAAGAAGGCGCTCCTGGACTGCCATGCCCGAGGTGCGTCTTGAACGTGGAAGCGACCTCGAAAGAGGTCAAAACGCACGCCGTGAAGGCTCTAAATCGTGAAGTCGGGCAATCTTTAGGGCGTATCGCGTTGCGATGTCATCAACTCGCGCTGCGATGCTCAATGTTCAGCGTCTCCCTAGTGTGTTGCATCGACCCGTTGAATCCGCCCGCTGAAGCGGTCGTACTTCATGCGCCGCAAATAGGTCAGCTCGACCTTTATCTTCTCGATGGTGAGCAGCGCGATCTTCATGACCTCCTGCGAGCGCTGCATGTCGCCGCTGAGCGCGGCGTGATCGGCGAGCATTTCGTCGAACGTCATGCGAACAACTCTGCCAGCGATGAGGTACCGCGCAGTCATCCCGGCCAACAATGCAAAGCTGAAGATCGCGTTGCAATCCAATGCGGTTTTGATGACAGATGAAGAAGCCGGCACCCGGCCGATGCAGTACGCAAACGAATCGATGAAAGTCAATAGCACCGGCACCAGTGCTCCGGCGCCACTCGAGGGCGCTCGCATCAGGCGAAGATGGTCTCGGCGCCACTTGAACAGCAAGTTGGCGTTGATGCCGGCGGCCATAGCAATGGCCGAGACGGACGCACCGGGCACAAGGCTCTGCAGGATCAGGTCCGCCTTGAACGACCGTTCGGGGTCAGCGGCGCCTTAATTGAAATTCATCGTGACGTTTACCCGCAGTGATCGCCGTTCGATAGGATGAAAATGAATGTCGTTGACGGAAACTGCTTCGTTGCGCAGACGTGACTCGTAGTAATAGTCGATCGCTGAATCCTGACGGTTCGTCAGATTGAATGCCTCAAGCTCAACCCGTGCTGACTTGTTGATTTTGTAGCCGACGCGGGCGTTCAGCGTCGCTGTGCTCTTGGACCGCACGCTGTTGTCCTCCAGCAAAGGACGAGGACCGAAATAGCGCAGTTGTAGAGCGCCATAGAACGCTCCGACATTGTCGACTGCCAACGCGATCGATGCCACACCTTCGACGGCTCCCGGAATACGATTTCCCACAACGTCGAAATTCTTGAATCGGGCGCGAGCGAGGGCGACATCGGCATCGATGGTCAGCCAGTCGAAGGGCTTGTAGTAGTTGGAAAGCTCGAAGCCCACGCGCCTGCTGGGCCGTCCCGCAAAAGTGGTCCCGGCATCGCCCGCAAAGATAAGTTCAGAGTCGAAGTCAAGGCGGTATACCGATAGGGATGTTTGCAAGCCTTTGACGATCTCGGTTCGCACGCCCACCTCCGCGCCCTTGGAGCGTACGAGCGGAGAAATGCTGTCCGCAGCATCGCCCGTTTTTGGATCCACACGGATGGTCGTTCCCCGTGCATCATTGCTATGAAAACCGGTGCCTGCGTTGATGTAGTACTCCGTCTTCGCCCAAGGGCCAAAAATCAGGCCCAGCTTCGGGCTAACAATACTGGCTCGCGCCTTGCCCGAATTCAATGCGTTGTCGCTGTCGACCTTGAATCGGTAGGCATCGGTGCGCAAGCCGGCCACGGTTCGAAACCAATCGCTCCAGTAGGTTGTGTTCTCCGCGAACAAACCCAAACTGCTTTCCGTAATGTGATCCTGGCGGGTCGTAGACAGGCGCTGCCGCTCGACCGTGCTGTAAAGGCCATTGTGTATGTTGTCATTCTCCAATTGAACACCGACTGTTGTCTGGGACGCCTGTCCCCACCCCCCAGTCTGCCAAGTGTGTGCAGCCTTCAGGCCCGTGGTGATACGTCGGTCGGGCTGATTGAACTGATCGCCGTGGACAGGGTCGTCGAGAAAATAGGTGAAGTTGGAAAAGAGATTCAACCGCTGCTGAATGACGTAAGCATTGACCTTGGTCGAACCACTGGCGGTGGTGTTGCGCCACTCGCTTGACAGGCTGTAGCGACTTGAGTTGCCACCGTCGCTGGGGTCGATGGCGTCAAAGCGTGACAACCCCCCACTGTCAACGGCTCGCTTGGGGACCTGGTCAGTCGCGTTCCACTTGGCGGTGTACGCCATACCGGTGATGTTGAAACCGTTGGCCTCGTTTCCCTGGCTGTAGCGAAGTACGCCATTCAGCTTCTTGTAATCGTCAGGGTGAACGAACGGACCGTCGTTGCGAAAAGCTTCTAGCGCATAGAGCAAAGTGCCATCGCCGAACGCGGGCGAGTCAGCCAGAAATAGCCGGCGATAGCCACCTTGACCAAACCCCAAGCTCGCGATGCCGTGGTCAAGCTTGTCTGCGTAGCGTACTGAAACTGCGCCGGCCGAAGAAAAGTCGCCCTCGGACGCGTAATAAGGCCCCTTTTTATAGTCAAGCTGCGTCGCCAGCTCCGGCATCAGGAAATTGAGGTCCGTCCAGCCTTGACCGTGCGAGTGACTGCGTTCATTGACCAGCATCCCGTCTACGGTAGTGCGAAGGTCAGTGCCGTGGTCAAGGTTGAAGCCGCGCAGATAGAACTGATTGGCTTTTCCTTCACCGCTGTGCTGACTCACGATCAGGCCGGGAGTGGCTTCCAGCAGTTCTCCCGGCCGATAGACGGTTCGGGCCGCCAGTTGCTGCTGCGTGACAACGCCGGCGTTGGCCGAGTCGGCAATGCCCAGCTGACTGTTGCGCGAGCTTTCAACGATGGTCGGCGCCAAACTGGTCGGCTCGTTGATTGAAGCCGGTGATTGCGCAAAGGCTCCCCCGGCAAGCGCTGAAGCCAAGAGAAGCGTTATACGAGGGGCGCTGAGGTTTGCGTAAGCGGTCCCACGCACAGCGGGACCCAAGCGGCCCCTGTCTAAATCAAGGGTTTTGAATGAAGAGAGCACGGTTTTCTCCAAAGCCGCGCAACAGTTCGGCGGCTCGATTTTCGGCAAGGGCTTGTTCCGCGTTGTCAAGTGGCAAAGCGGCGGGTCGTCTCAGCGGGACGAGGCGCAAAGAGTGCGCCACTAGCCCGGCCGAAAGCTAAAGCTTCGGCGCGTGGCAACCTTCACGAAGCGCGCGCGCACACGTGCGGGACGCGCTCACGCGAAGTAAGGTTCAGGGTGCATTGCATTGCATTGCACTGCACTGCGACAGGCATTCATCAGCGCTATGGCACCGCGCCGCACAGCGCGGCGTGCGGGAAGCTGCTCAGGCCACGCTCATCGGCGGACGGTCGAGTCGCCGGAGGTTGGCGCTGGAGAAAGCTTCGTCGGTAAATGCCCGCCAGCAACTGTTGCGCAATTCCTGAGTTGAAATCCTTAGCGCAACATTTTCAGAAACGACAAACAACAAACCTGCTCCGGCTTGCAGGTTTTCTGAAGATGTTCCGTCCCCGTCCGTCGGTGTCTCCAGATTCACCACGCTTTCATCGTCGGAATCGTGATGGTGACGCAGTCCACTTTCATGATGATGCGGGTAATTCGCCGTTTTCACATGGTTGAATTCGGTTCGGCGGAAATCTCTCCAGTCACTCATCGACGCTTGGGACAGTGCGGAGGGCTCAAACGTTCGGTGCACATGCTTGGCGCCAAGGAGACCGACGATCGCCACGGAAACCGACTGGAGCGGCAAAGCGACGACCAAGCAGGTCGTCGTCAGCCATAGCGCGATGAGTCGGTGGATCCGCTGCATCAGTCGCTCGAAGGCAGCGGCTCAATACTGCGATTCGCAAGGTTGTACATAACGTTGGCGCGCTTTTACAGATCAGGCGTGTTCGTGGACATGTGCAATGTACGAACGAAAACGCGTGCTGGATGTAGGCTTGGGACTTAAACGAACCTATTTGGGTGAAGCGAACCGGCGCTTCTGGAAATCGACTATTTTTTACACCACCATCTCGGGCCGCCAAGTGCGTGCGGGCATGCGCCAGTCAATGCCTTCGAGCAGCATCGACAGCTGCGCTGGCGTGAGCCACACGCTGCCCGAGGTGGCTTGCGGCCACACGAAGCGACCGTTCTCCAATCGCTTGGCCAACAGCAGCAATTCCTGGCCATCGGACCACAACACCTTGATGATGTCGCCGCGACGCCCGCGGAAGACGAACACATGGCCCGAATGCGGATTGGCCGCCAGTGCGGTTTGCACCTGCGCGGCAAGCCCGTCGAAGCCCTTTCTCAAGTCGGTGTGGCAGGCGGCAATCCAAACGCGTGTTCCCGAGGGCAGGCCGATCACCGCCATGGCCGTCGCAGCCACCGAGGTGCCCGGTATCAAGCATTGGCGCACCAGTTCGGCCTTGAAGTCCGCGGCATAGACGCGCTTGCCATCGCTGCGCACACGCAAGACGCCCGGTTGCAGTTCGACGGGCTGTGTTCTGTCGACTCTCTCCGGTGCACTATGGCTGCGTCGACTCACTCAACTGGGTGAACGCAAGCGTGCCCTGCTTACCGTCTAAACGCGACATGGTGACGCATTGACTCATCCGATCTGCTACCGGGTGAGCTGACGAGCCACAAGGGCAGTCATACTTTTACCATCGTGTTTTGAACGAATTCACTTTTCTCGACGGGCCCGGGGCAGGGCGGCGCCGCACCCCCATTGCTCGACCGCAGTGGACTTCCAGTCCCGAGGGTAGAACAGTTCCGTCTTGAGGCGGCCGAAGAAGCCCTCGCATGCAGCGTTGTCAGGCGAGCAGCCCTTGCGCGACATCGATCGAACCAAGCTTCGCGTCGCCGATCCTGGAGAGCCAACCAGGCCATCGATAGTGGGCTCCACGATCAGAGTGAACGATGGGTCGGGCATCGCCGTCGGCCACCGTCTCGATCGCTGCATCCAGCATCGTGTTGACGAGCTCGGCAAACGTCCATCAGTGACCTGGTAGGGGAAGCAGTTTCCACGCTGACCGGATTGTTCGGATTTCCCGGGCCAGCTCTGATTATTGAAATATGTAGCATTCGACTATGCGCTTAGATTGAAGGTGGACGACGTCATCGGACTCTGACGGCGTGGGTTATTCCGGTCGTCGACAATTGACCCAACATCAGGAGAAGCGCTTGTCTGAAGAGTTCGAGATACGTGGGGCACACGAAGACCAGATGGACGCGGCGGCCGAGCGCGAGCCCAGGGGGATGGCAGGACAGTTGGCGGTGATGACGGCGATCCTCGCAACGGTCGGGGCGATGTTCTCGTACATGGCGGGAGCCACTCAGGCCGACGCCGGGATATTCAAGAACGATGCTGCTATCAGGAAGACCGAGGCGTCAAACCAATGGAATTTCTACCAGGCAAAGAGCAACAAGCAGAACCTGAGCGAACTCGGGATGCAGCTTGTCGACGCGGCGCGAAGACCGCTCTTCGAGGCCGAGGCCAAACGCTACGCTGCTGAGGAGGCCGAGATCAAGCTGGCCGCCGAAAAGCTCGAAAAGGAGTCGACCGAATTCGACGAGATGAGCGAGGCCAAGCTGCACCAGCATCACCGCTGGGCCCAGGCCACCACGGCGCTGCAGATCGCCATCGCTATGGCCGCGATCGCGCTGCTGACCAGGCGACGCTGGCTGGAGAAAGCCGTCTTCGTGATGAGCGGCTTGGGGCTGGTGGTGGGCGCGCTGGCCTACTTTCATCTCTGAAGCGCGTTCGGTCTCTGCCGCAAGACGCGGTCCAGATCCTGTTGCGATAGTGCAGCCGGCGCCCACAAGCTGCTGCGCCGGCAATGGATTACAAAGCCAGCGAGTAGAGCTGTTGGCGCACATGCCGACGATCGCTGCCGTTTTGGCGCCGCTCTTGTCGATCGTGATCTTCTCGGGCACGCCATGCAGGGCGATGGCACGCTCGAAGAAGCTCCTTGTTGCAGCAAGGTCGCGGTGTGCGCGCAGCAGGAAGTCGATCGGGTGGCCGGCACGGTCCACCGCCCCGATACAGGTAGTTCCACTCACCGCTGACCTTCGAATCGGTCTCGCCCATTCGCCAACTCGTGCCGACCGAGGGCTTGCGCCTGCGAGACACCGTAGCCAAAACGGCAACATCTTGATCGACCAGCGGTGAATCGTCGCGTGGTCGACCACCACCCCACGTTCGTCCATCATCTGCTCGATCTGTCGCTGGCTCCACGGAGAGGCCCCATACCAGCGGACGCACACCCGCGTCACCCCGATCGGGTAGTACAGCCGCTTCAAAATCCTGCGAAGCGCTTCGTTCATCACTATCCGGTCCATCGCAACAGCTTGATCGTCGCGTCGTACTGCGACAGAACCGGCTGCTCGCACTCAGCGTTTCAACGTTCATTTCGCTCGACGTTCATCTGCTCGGCGAGGAAGTCGACAAGTGCCCTGACCTTCGGCGACGGATGGCGGGACGAGGGCCAGAAAATGCGGAAGGTGGTCTGGCGAAGCTCGGTAAAAGCGGACAACACGATCTCGAGCCTGCCCGCAGCCAGCGCGTCGCGAACGCAGAACTCGGGAAGGCAGGCAATGCCCAGGCCGTTCTCTGCGAAACATAGCCGTCCCTCCAGGTTGTTGGAGACCATCGACACCGGCAGAGGGACTTGCTCTTCGTCTCCGCTCCAGGCCAGCGGCCAGCGCTCGAGCTTGCCGGTGCTGTTGAAGCAGTGATGCAGGCAGCTGTGCCCTGCAAGATCCGCCGGTCGCTCGGGCCGGCCCCTCAGGGACAGATAGGCCGGCGAAGCCACCAGCAGCAGGGGCCAGCTTCCGAGCGAGCGGACATTGAGCGCGGAACTGTCGGGCTCGCCGGTCCGGAGTACCGCGTCGAACCCCTCCTCGACGACGTTGACCATGCGGTCGCTGAGATCGAGATGGAGGTCGATGGCGGGGTGCGTCCGCATGAACTCGGCGAGCAACGGCAGGAACAGCGTGCCAACCATCGGCAGGCTCACCTTCAAACGGCCCCGCGGCGTTCCCGAGGCCCGTGACAGCTCGTGTTCGGCGCCCTGAACTTCATCCAGCACGCGGCGGCAGCGAGCGAGGAACATTCCGCCCTCGGCGGTCAGCGTGACGCTACGGGTGCTCCGGTGAAACAGACGCACCTTCAAGCGTTCTTCGAGACGGGCCATCCGCTTGGCGACGGCCGAGGCCGAGACGCCGGTGAGCCTCGCCGTTTCCGCAAAGCTGCGCGTTTCCGCGACCTGCACGAACACGGCGAAATCGTCCAGGCTGTCGAGCATCAACGGCTTCATTGCGGACATTCCAGTCATGAGAGATCGGAAATTTACCCCCCTTTATCCGGAGTGAATTCTTGCCTATCGTCAAAGCCTTCTCTTTTGGATGGGCGAGATGATGCAGGCCACGTTCCACGGAATTTCGAAGACAGACCGCGTCGCCGACCGGCGGCCGGCCCGCGAGGGCGACCATGCGTGACGCCAACCGTTTCCCATGGTCCGGCCTGCTGGCGCTGGCAGCGGCGGGCTTCGTCGCCATCCTGAGCGAGGCGCTGCCGGCGGGCTTGCTCCCGGCCATCGCCACGGATCTGGGCGTTTCCGTCAGTGGCGCCGGACAGTTGGTGACGCTGTACGCCCTGGGCTCGGTGCTCGCCGTCATTCCCTTGGTCAAGGCGACCCAGGCTCGGCGTCGGCGGCCCCTGTTGCTGATGGCCATCGGTGGCATCTGCGCGGTCAACGTGGTGACTGCGCTGTCGACGTCCTTCGCGTTGACGCTCGTCGCGCGGTTCGGCGCAGGCGTGTTCTCGGGCCTTTTGTGGGCGCTTCTGGCCGGGCATGCCAGCCGGATGGTGTCGCCGGCGTTGCAGGGACGAGCCCTAGCGGTCGCCATGGTGGGAACGCCCTTGGCCTTGTCGATCGGCATTCCGGCGGGCACCCTGCTGGGCGGGCTGGTCGGGTGGCGCTGGTCCTTCGGCGTGATGTCGCTGCTGGCGGCGGCCTTGCTCGCCTGGGTGCGCCTCGGCGTGCCGGACTTTCCGGGCAAGCCGAACGGCACTGCACAGGGCGTCGGCCAGGTCCTTCGGATGCCGGGACTGCGCCCTGTGCTGGCGTTGACCGTCCTGTACGTGCTCGCGCACAACATGCTGTACACCTACATCGCACCTTGGCTGGCCTATCTGCAATCGGGGGTGCGAGTCGACGTGACGCTGCTCGTGTTCGGCCTGGCAGCGCTGGTCGGCATCTGGCTCACCGGGCTGCTTGTCGACCGGTGGTTGACCCTTCTCATCCGCATGAGCATCGTCGTGTTCGGCGCTGCGGCCCTCGTGGCTGGTCTGCTGGGGCACTCGGCTGCCGTCCTGTTGGCGTGCATCGCGTTCTGGGGTTTGGCCTTCGGTGGGACGGCGACGCTGTTCCAGACCGCCTCGGCGCGAGCCGCCGGCGAAGCGCCGGATTTGGCGCAGTCCATGCTGGTCACTGTCTGGAACGCGGGCATGGCGGGCGGCGGCCTTCTCGGCGCTGCGCTCTTGTCCTCATATGGAGCCGCGGCGCTGCCCTGGGCTGTGCTCGCCCTGCTGGCGGCAGCCAGCCTGTCTGCGGCCCACGCAACCTGGGACGCGGTACTCCCATCAACATCCAATCACTCCAACCTCAACAAAAGGACAATCCAATGAACATCGACCTGAACGGCAAAATCGCGATCGTTAGCGGATCCACCGCCGGCATCGGCCTCGCTATCGCTCGCGGGCTCGCCGCTGCCGGTGCACGCGTCGTCGTCACCGGCCGCACGGAGGCGCGCGTCCAGCACGCCATCGAAGACATTCGCGGCACAGTGCCTGGGGCTGATCTCGACGGCGTCGCCGCGGACCTGGCTACCGCAGCGGGCGCCGCGACGCTCGCCGAACGCACGCCGCACGCCGACATCCTTGTCAACAACCTCGGCACCGCCGGCGCTCCGAAGACTTTCAGCGAACTCACCGACGACGACTGGCTGAACCTCTTCAACTTCAACGTCATGAGCGGCGTGCGCCTGACTCGCCGATACCTGCAGGGCATGGTGGATCGGGGCTGGGGCCGCGTGGTCTTCATCAGCAGCGAGTCCGCTCTGCACATTCCGAAGGACATGATCGAATACGCGATGACGAAGACGGCTCAGCTCGCGATCTCGCGAGGCGTCGCCGAAACCGTCGCCGGTACCGGGGTGACGGTCAATTCCGTTCTGCCGGGGCCGACCAGCTCGGAGATTTTCACGAACTGGCTGGAGCCGGTGGCGCGCGAACAAGGCAAGACTCTGGAGCAGGTGCAGAAAGACTTCGTCGACACGAAGCGCCCGAGTTCGCTGCTGGGCCGCTTCGCGACCACCGAGGAGGTCGCGAACATGGTGGTCTACATCTGCTCGACGCAGGCCTCCGCTACGACGGGCGCCGCATTGCGCGTCGATGGTGGCATCGTGCGATCGATCGGCTGATGACCGGAGGGCTTGGTCATCCACCGTTCGCCGGGTGGTAGACCGGGCCTTCAGCGCAATCGCTCGACGAGAACGATCCCGCAGGCAAGGGCGCGGCCGAAGCTGGGAGCTTGCTCAAACTTGCGCGAGACCTTTGAGTATCGGCCGGCTGACACCACAGCCGGTCCGGCCGCTGCACACGCCGCTGCACCATGACTACGGTCCGAAGAGCCGCGCCGCGTCCAACGCAGCCATGAGTGCATGTGACGATGCAACCATGCCGGCAAGTCGTTGCTCAAGATCTGGATCTGGCTTTGAAGTCACGTTCTTGCTCCTGGCGATGCCTGAAAGATCAGGTCTTGGTCGTGAGCGGTAGCTTCAAGCAGGCGCGAGACGAAACGTATGCATGTCCCGCAACCGACCGGTCGAATTTTCAATGAGGTCCACAGCTTCGCAGTACGCCGTCACTGGACCGTGTTCCATATCGACGCCGCTTGGGCGTCGCAGCGACCAGGCGCTCTTGCTTCATCAAGCGCAGCACCACCTTCTCACAAATGTGCATGCAATGGCTGCCCAAAGACGCCCGCATGCGGCGATAGCCATAGCAGCAGTGATTGCGCTCGAAGATGTCCGCCATGATGCCGCGCACACGGGCATAGGAAACCGCAAAACTAGCCCGGTGGTCCTGAAAACACAATCCCAGCTCAAAGCCGTCACTGCACGACGGCCAACCGTCCGAGGAGATGCGTATCGTGTTGAAGATGTATGCCGCCATGCCGGCGCGTTTAGCCGGAGGCAAGCCGATCGCAATTGCTTCATCCGAACCGAACGCGCCCCGGACGTCCTGACCAAGGTCACGCGAGCCAAGGCCTCGCCCGCCGTCGACCAGATAGAAATTGAAAGCTGGGTTTGCCAAAATTTGCCAAACTTCCTATGATTCGATTCATGAGCACCATGAACATTTCGCTTCCGGACTCGCTGAAATCCTTTGTTGATGAGCAAGTCGTGCAGCGAGGCTATGGCACCAGCAGTGAGTACGTGCGAGAGCTGATCCGCAAAGACGCAGACCGGTTGCAATTACGCGGGCTGCTCTTGGAAGGTGCCGCTTCTCCTGCGGCGGCGCCGAACGACACTCAATACTTCAGCAGCCTTCGCGAGCGAGTGCATGGTCGCACCCGGTCCGCAGAGCGCGGGTGAAGTCCAAGCCGATCGTCACCCGTAAAAGGGCTAATCTAGATGTCGACGCTGCGATTGACTATCACCTGGGCGAGGGCGCCGTGCAGGCGGCCATGAGATTCATCGACGCCTTGGAGCGCGCCTACACCCACATCAGCCGCTACCCAGCAACCGGCTCCAGCCGCTACGCGCATGAACTGAATCTTCCCGGGCTTCGCTCCTGGAAGCTGACGCGCTACCCGTATCTGATCTTTTACGTTGAGTTCGAAAATTCCGTTGACGTTTGGCGAGTGCTTCACGGCCAACGAGACATCCCGGCGTGGCTGGGCACGGAGCCCGGAATGGGCGGAGTTTCGCAGTAGCGTTGGCCATAGGGCTAACCTGGCGCCGGCGGCTTGACGGGCTTGGTCACCACACGCCGCGTGCTGCTCGTCTTGGCCTTGTTTTCCAGGGCCGTGATGAGCGAAGCGCGCGTGTCTTCATGAACGGTCTTCTCCGCTTTGAACGGTAGCTGTAGATCTTCAAGTCGCTGTTGGAGCGACAGACTATGCGGCAGGCTTCGAGCTGGCTCGCTTGGTTGCGCTGAACTTGGGCTTTGTTGCGAGCGCCGCGGCCAGCAAGCGCTCCGTGGCTTCGTGTGTCTTCTTTTCCTCCAACAATTTCTGAGGCGAGTCATCCAGCCGCTGCTGAAGAGCCGCGGCTTGGGATTGAGCCTGCGCCAGCAGCGGCGACTGAGCCCCAAGCTGACCCTGCATTCGCGCTCGAGCTGTTGCGCTGCCTGAGTCTCCCGCAGCAGCCGACGGCCACCGGTATGCGCTTCACCCCTCGTCCCGCTGATGAAGGCGATGACATCAGTCGCTCGTGATTCACTGCAATTCTCTAAGGAGGCGCTGAACATTGAGCATCGCAGCGCGAGTTGACGACATCGCAACGCGATGCGCCCTCAAGATTGCCCGATGTCACGACTTGGAGCCTTCACAGGTGGCTGGCGTCAACTACTCTGTCCACGCGGCGTCAACTATCCTGGCCGGTGGAGGTGGGGTGATTTATTGATGACTCGAGTTGCTTTGTTGGCTTCTTGTGAGTTCCTTTTTTATGGCTGTTTTGCAAGCGAAGCGCGCCTGCGCCGCAGGCCCGGGCAGATCCCGCTGCTCAGATGCCAGCCATATTTGTCGTTGCCCGGGCACGCTTTGTCGGCTCTTGTGCCGCCTGTGCGGCCCGGCGCCTGTAGCTCTCGACATTCATCTCCAGGATCGTCGAGTGATGCACCAGCCGATCCACAGCGGCCACCGTCATTGCGGCGTCGACGAATACTTCTCCCCATTGCGAGAACGGCGTGTTGGCCGTGACGGCGATGCTCTTGCGCTCGT
The DNA here is from genome assembly GCF_035018885.1 of Variovorax sp. LG9.2. Classification (NCBI taxonomy): domain Bacteria; kingdom Pseudomonadati; phylum Pseudomonadota; class Betaproteobacteria; order Burkholderiales; family Comamonadaceae; genus Variovorax; species Variovorax sp. LG9.2. The sequence goes on from NZ_JASJXB010000039.1 coordinate 26,630, forward strand.
AGCGCTCGGCAATCAGCTCGAACAGCACGCTCGTCTCGGCCTGGTCGCGGCGCACGTAGCTCAGGTCGTCCAGCACAAGCAAGTCGAAGCGATCGAGCCTGGCCAATTCCTGAGCCAGGCGCAGGTCGCGCCGCGCGGTTTGCAAGCGCTGCACAAGTTCGGAGCACCGCATGAACAGCACCCGTCGCCCGGCATCAATCAGTGCATGCCCGAGACCATTGATCAGGTGACTCTTGCCGACCCCCGGTGGACCGAATAGCAGCACGTTCGCGCCGCGATCAAGCCACTCCGTTCCGCTGGCCAGCGCCATCACCTGGGCCTTGGACACGCTGGGTACTGCGGCGAAGTCGAAGCTCGACAGACGTTTGTCAGGGACCAACGCCGACTCGACGCGGTGACGCTCGATGCGGCGCACCTCACGTTCGTTGATCTCGTGCTCGAACAGCGCCTCCAGCAGTCGATTGCCGGGCCAGCCTTCGCGATCGGACTGAGCGCACAGATCCAGGGCGAGTCGCTTGATCGTGGGTAACCTCAGATCGGTCAGGAGCAGGCTCAGGCGGCCTTCTGCGGCCGTGCTCGTGGCGTTCGCGGTGCTCACGCCGACGCTCCCAGCAAGGCGTCGAAGCCTGCAAGGTCGGGCAGCTCGATTTGCACATCCGGCAGCGCGCCGGGGCGCGGTGCCAGTAGCGTGGTCAGCGCAAACAGATCGGGGAGTTGATCCAGCTCGATGAGCTGTTCAAGCTCGGTGGCCAGCTGAGCCTCATGACCGTCTGCGGCCAGCGCCAGCAATCCGACGATGCATCTGCAAGCCTCGCGTTCACTCAACTGCGCGCTCAGGCGCTCCCAAGTCTGGCGATAGACCGCACGCGGGAACATCGCATTTCGCAGCACCGAGCGCGCGAAGGCGCCGGGCTTGCGCCGCAGCGCTGCAATCAAGTGTCGGTAGTCGATGTCGCGGGGGTGGCGCTGACCGTCACAGTGCGTCAGGCGCGCGCGCTCGAGCACGCGTGTGTCACCAAGCCAGCACTCGAGATGGTCGGTGTACAGGCGCACCGTCATGCGCTGGCCGATGAGTTGGCTCGGCGCGCTGTACTGAGCGCCGCGCACGGTGAAGATCGCGTACTTGCTCACGCGTGCAGGCAGTTCTTCGTACTCGGCGGTGCGTCGCTGGGGCAGCGCGCGCAACATCGTGCGTTCGACCATCAGACGCACCGCGACACGGGCGTTCAGCCGCGCCACGATCGTCGCGACCAGCGTCTCGTAGCCGACGCGATCATCGAAGCAGCGCGAGCCGCGCAGGCGCAACGCCTGATCGAGCGCGGTCTTGAGCGAATCGTGGCGCGATTCAATCGAGCCGTTCTCCTGTGATTGACCCGGATTGCAGCGACTCGCACGCATCGCGTAATGCGTGCACAGCGCGGCATAGCGACGTGTGAGTTCTTGCTGCTCCGCCAGGTTGTTGAAGGCCGCCGACAGGCTGTCGGTGCGGTGTTCTTCGGGCACGCCACCCAGGCGCCAGAGCGCCGATTGCAGCCCGGTAGACAGCGCGATGAAGCTCTCGCCGCCTTCGAATACGACAGCATGACGCCAGCCCGAGTGGGCCAACGCGAACTGGTAAATGCGATGCGGGAAGGCGACCCCGGCGATCACCACTGCCAGTTCGTCGCACACCGTGAAGTCCGATAGTCCAAGACGCCCTGGCGGATGTTCCTGCGCGAAGAAGACTTCGCGCTCCGGCCCATGCAGGGCGCGCCACTGGCGCACGCGGCGTTGCAGCGTGCGCAAGACCGCCGCGCCGTAGTCGCCCGGATAGCGACGCTGCAGTTCCTCCAGCAGGGTCACCGCGCTGAGTGCGCTGTCGGTGTGAAGCAGTGGCGCAACCTCGCTGTCCCACACCGACGCCAAGGGGTCAGTGCGAGTGCGCCAAGCTCGTTCCTTGCGCTGTGATGGCAATACCTCTTGGTGTTCGATGCGCCGTGCGCTGCGTTCACTGATGCCGGCCTTGGCCGCCGCGGCGGCCTGGCTGAGCTTCAGATGATGTTGCTTGTACTTCTGCACTTGATGGTCCGTGATCTTCTTGCCGGGCACAACGCGAACCTTCGTTGAATGACGATCGGTTCACGTTAAACCCGCCTCCCGAACCGGCCCGGTGCCGGATCAATACCGGCCAAGATAGTTGTCGTCGACCGGACAAACCAATTGTCGCCAACCACACAGGTAAGGTTTTGACCTCTTTCGAGACCGCTTTCCACATTCAAGACGCACCTCGGGCATAACAGTCCAGCAGCGACTTCCTGGCGATGACCAGATTGGCCAGGCCGAACAGGCTCAACAGCTGTGCCGTGTTCTTTCCCTTCTTGGTCTGCTGCATCTCCGGGTCGCGCGTGTTATCTGCATTCTTGGTCAAGCTGTGCGCTGCGATGCTGGTGGCGCCCACGATGGTGCCTGCGCGCATCAGAAGCCCCTGTTCGGCGAGGTGGGCGTTGATCTCTTCGAACAGCGCCTTGGTGAGGTCGTTGTCCAGCAGCAGGCGCGTGAACTTGAGCATCGTGGTGGCATCGGGCACCGATTCGCGCGACAGGTCGATGCCCACGAAGTCGCGCAGTGCCTGGCTGTCGTACAGGGCACCTTCCAGCGCCTCGTCGGCCAGGCCGTACCCTCGGCCAGAAACTTCTCCCGGCGCGTTCGCTTCTTCTTCAATGCGTACTCGGCGCTGGCAAAGCTGCGTTGGTTCATGTCCGTTGCCCTGGAAATCTGATCCTCGCGTGCATGCATGAGGCGTGCCGGGATCGATCAATTGATCGGCGTCTCCTTAGCAGGATACGGAAATACTCCCTTCCAAAACGCGTCAGTCTCATCGGCGAAGACTCGCTTTTCACACAGTGCAGAAAGCAGCGATTTCGGAAGCAATTCACGCCGATTTTGGGATATTTTTCAATCTTCTGATTGCCTCAGAGCTCCTGCGGACGGACTAGTCTTAAGGCAACCCGAACCAATCCTTCGAGTGCGTCAGCGCACAGACTGTGCTGATGGCGGTGGCCATACTGAGTTGCATGTAGATGAAGGCGCGACGCTCGAGCAGTCGCCTTCGCACCATTGAGGCTCATATGCAACGCAACATCAATAAACTCTACGGTTTCTCCGTGGCGGCAATCGACGGTCAGATCGGAACGATCGAGGACTGCTATTTCGACGACGTGACCTGGACGATCCGTTTCTTCGTCGTGGAAACCGGCACGTGGCTCAACGGTCGAAAGGTATTGATCTCGCCCCTTGCGATCCAACGCGTCGATGGGGCCGCGAACACGCTGTCGACTTCCCTGACGCAGGAACAAGTCCGAAAAAGTCCTGACATCGACACCAGCAAGCCCGTTTCACGACAGCACGAAGTGGAGCAGTTTGGCTACTACGGCTTTCCGTACTACTGGGGCGAGGGAGACTTGTGGGGCGGCGGACCGCAGCCGGGCATGAGCCTGTCCAGCTATGGAGACGCCCGACTGCCCATCGGACCGCAAGCGTCGGCCGCCTATGCCAACACCCAGCTGCGCTTGCATCGGGACCGAGGCGACGATCCGCATCTGCGCAGTTGCCGGGCGATCGAGCGATATCACATTCACGCGACCGACGGGGATGTCGGTCACGTCGAGTCGGTGCTGGTGGACGATGAAGGGTGGGCAATCTGCGACCTCATCGTCAACACCAGCGACTGGTGGCTGGGTCATCGCATGCTGGTCGCTCCGAGTTGGATCAACGACATTGGTTGGCTCAACGCGACCGTGATGGTCAACCTGACGCGGCAGGCGATTAAGGACGCCCCGGCTTACGACGAAAGCTGACCACCGGCCTTTATGTCGCTAATTGCGGACTCGGTGCGCTGGCGCACAGAGCTCGCGATCATCCAAGCGCACAGTGAAGACTTGCCGACAAACTCGTCGGTGCGAACGGGCGAGTAACGATGCAACATGCTTATTGGAACGACTGGTATTTCGGCTGGGGCTGGTTTCTCTGGCTGGGCTTTGTCATCCTGATGTTTTCGAGCGTCGGGAATTGGGGCTACACCTACCGAGCCCACCGCAGATTCGGAGGCACTTCGCGCAGCGATGCCATCAACATCCTCGACTCCCGGTATGCACGGGGCGATATCAGTCGCGACGAATACGCCCTTATGAAATCCGAGATAGGTGCAAGCGGATCAGCGGCAACCAGAGTAGGCGATGCCTGACGTTGCCGACGAGCCGCACGACCCGCGTGCTGCTTCCGTTTCTTTGCAACAGCAGACATATCCCCTGATCGCTGGATGACATAACCACATTGAAGCTACAGACTCCCGACCGCATTGGCGTCACGCTCGTGCCCACATCCACTACTGGCGCTGGCAAGACACTCGACACCGAGACACTACGGCGCATGGACGCGTATTGGCGAGCCGCTAATTACCTCTCGGTCGGGCAGATCTACCTCTACGGAAATCCCCTGCTGCGAGAGCCGCTGACGATGGTGCACGTCAAGCCGCTGGTCGTCAGTCACTGGGGGACGACACCGGGACAGAACTTCATCTACGTCCATCTGAACCGGGTCATCACGAACAACGACCTGGACATGATCTACATCGCCGGACCCGGCCACGGCGGCCCAGCGATCGTTGGCAACGTGTACCTGGAAGGTACCTGGAGCGAGGTATATCCGAACGTCGGTCAGGATGAAGCCGGGATGAAGAAGCTTTTCAAGCAGTTCTCGTTTCCAGGTGGCATTTCAAGCCACGTGGCACCGACGACGCCCGGTTCGATCCACGAAGGCGGTGAACTTGGCTACTCGCTCAGCCACGCCTTTGGCGCTGCGTTCGACAACCCGCAACTGATCGTCGCCTGCGTCATCGGCGACGGCGAGGCGGAGACCGGCCCGCTGGCCACCGCATGGCAGTCCAACAAGTTTCTCGATCCCGTGAGCGATGGGGCGGTGCTGCCGATCCTGCATCTGAACGGCTACAAGATCAGCAACCCGACGCTGCTTGCTCGCGTCGGGCATGACGAGCTGGAGCAGTTCCTTCGCGGTTGCGGATGGACTCCGTACTTTGTCGAGGGCGACGATCCGGCGACCATGCACGAAGCCATGGCCACCGTGATGGACCAGGCCATTGCGGACATCCAGCGCTTCCAGACTTCTGCTCGTGGCACCAAGGTGGCCAGCCGGCCCCGCTGGCCGATGATCGTGCTGCGATCGCCCAAGGGATGGACCGGTCCGAAGCGGGTCGATGGGCTGCCCGTCGAGGGAACCTTCCGTTCACACCAGGTGCCCCTGCTGGTCGACAGTCAACATCCCGAGCACCTCGCGCAGCTCGAGGACTGGATGAAAAGCTACCGGCCCGAAGAATTGTTCGACGAGACCGGACGGCTGATCCCGGAGCTGGCCGCGCTGGCCCCAAAGGGCGAGCGCCGGATGGGCGCCAATCCGAATGCCAATGGAGGGCTGCTGCTGCGCGATCTGCACATGCCCGACTTCCGCGCGCATGCGGTTCATGTGCCGTCGCCGGGCGCTGTCTTGGCCCAGGACACGCAGGTGCTGGGCGAGTTCTTCAAGGACGTGGTGGCGCTGAACCCGAGCAACTTCCGGATCTTCGGTCCGGACGAGACGCTGTCGAACCTGCTCGGTGCGGTTTTCGAGGCCACAAATCGCCAATGGGATGCGGCGACCGTTGCCACCGACGAGTTCCTGGCCCCCGCTGGTCGGGTTCTCGATTCGATGCTCAGCGAGCATCAGTGCGAGGGTTGGCTCGAAGGCTACCTCCTCACTGGGCGGCATGGCCTCTTTAACAGCTACGAAGCCTTTATCCGCATCGTCGATTCGATGTTCAGCCAGCACGCCAAGTGGCTCAAGGTCACCAAGGAGCTGCCTTGGCGCAGGCCGATCGCGTCGCTGAACTATCTGCTCGCCTCGCACGTCTGGCAGCAAGACCACAATGGCTTTACCCACCAGGATCCCGGCTTTCTCGACCACGTTATCAACAAGAAGGCCGACATCGTTCGGGTCTATCTGCCTCCTGATGCGAACTGCCTGTTGTCGACCTTCGATCACTGTCTGCGCAGTCGCAATTACGTCAACGTCGTCGTCGCCGGCAAGCACGCGCTGCCGCAGTGGCTGACCATGTCCGAGGCGATCGTGCATTGCACCCAGGGACTGGGCATCTGGCAATGGGCCAGCAACGACCAGGACGCCGAGCCGGATGTCGTGATGGCTTGCTGCGGCGACACGCCGACGCTGGAAGTCCTGGCGGCTGTCTCGATCCTGCGGGAGCATCTTCCCGAGCTGAAGATCCGCGTGATCAACGTCGTCGACCTGATGCGACTGCAACCGGCCAGCGAGCATCCGCATGGGCTGAGCGAAGCGGACTACGACGCGCTGTTCACCAAGGACAAGCACATCGTCTTCGGCTTCCACGGTTATCCATGGCTGGTGCATCGCCTGACCTATCGCCGCACCAATCGCAACTTGCACGTGCGTGGCTACAAGGAAGAGGGCACGATCACCACGGCCTTCGACATGCGGGTGCAGAACGACCTGGACCGTTTTCATCTCGTGCAGGACGTCGTCGACCGCCTGCCGCATCTCGGCAGCAAGGGTGCCTACCTGAAGCAGCGGGTTCGTGACAAGCTGGTCGAACACAAGATCTACATCGAAGAGCATGGCGAGGACATGCCGGAGATCCGGAACTGGAAGTGGAAGTGGGGAGCCTCGCGGTGAGTACCTCGTTCCTCGTCGAGACCGCAAGCCGGATGGTCGGGAGCGGCAAGGGCCTGCTCGCGATGGATGAAAGCAACCCGACCTGCAACAAGCGCTTTGCCGCGCTCGGCATTGCCGCCTGACGCGCGGATCGTCGTTGGTTCATGGTCGGGCCAGGGCTTCGTACCCCGCAGTGACGTCGAAGAGTTCTTCGTCGATCGAACTCTGGCGCAGTCGGTGAAAGTGGCCATGCAGGTGCTCGAGCAAATCCTTGATGTTGCGGTCGGCGCGCTCCATCGCCGCCAGTCGGCTGGCGTTCTCGCTCGCCAGCGATTCGGCGCACGCGCGGAACAACGAGACGAACAGGTACTCGCGGATCATCGCGCGCAAGGTCGTCGCGCCATGGTCCATCACTTCCGGCGCCACCTTGCTGGGCCAGGGCACGGCCGCCAAGCCCTGCTGCCAGGCAGCGTCGAGCGGTAACAGGCGCTGGCTCACCGGCTCGTACAACGAAGCGGCCAGTGGACGGTTGTGAAAGACATGAACCTCGGCGATGCCCCTCTTTGCGCGGCGCGCCTCGCTATCGATCTGGATCTGCGCGACGAGCGGCGCGATGGCTCCAACCGAACCTGGCACGACATACACGCCGAGCACTTCGAGTCCGGCGTCCTTCAGGTGCGCCTGGACCCGTTCGCCGACGGCCCAGACTTGCGCGCCGCCCGGCAGTGCCGCCAAGCTGCGGATCGCATGCTCCGCGATCACATCGTTGAAGGGGCCCACCAGCCCTTGGTCGGAGCCGAAGACGATGGCGTCGATCGGGTCCGACGCCGCCACGCGCGGGGCCACGGCGGCGGGGTCCGCGCGGGCTTGCCGAAAGCACTCGCCGAGGCCGAGCGAAACCATGCGGTCGTAGTCGGCGAGCGCACCCACGGCGCGCTCGTAGTCGCCGATGCTCGACGACGCGAGCGCCTTCATCGTGCGCACCACGGCATGCAGATCGCCCGCGCCGGTAATTTTGCGGCGCAGGGCCGCGACGCTGTCACTCACGCCGCCGCCTTGGCCTTCTCACCCGGCTTCGGCAAGAAGCACTGCAACGCGGCGCGCGCAGTGTCGGTGATGGCCTTGCGGTCTTCGTCGTTGAGCTTGTCTACACCGAGCAAGCGCTTCAGCAGCGGCGCGGCGAGCCGGGCGGTGGCGTCCTGAACCGCACGTTGCGCTTCGGCCATGCGCGGCAGCGGCACCGGGTCGAACAACCCGGCCGTCAATGCGAGCAAAACAGCGATCTGCGCCGGCACCGGCACGGGCGCGAACTGCGACTGCTTCAGGCATGCGCGGATGCGCTGCCCGTGGTCGATGGTCTTGCGCGTGGCATCGTCAAGCCGCGCACCGAAGCGCGAGAACGATTCGAGTTCCTCGAACTGTGCATAGGCCAGCTTCAGGTCGCCGGCGACAGCGCGGAACGGCCCGCATTGCGCCTTGCCGCCGACCCGCGACACCGACTTGCCGACGTCCACCGCAGGCAACACACCGAGTTCAAACAACGAAGGCGACAGGTAGATCTGCCCATCGGTGATCGAGATCAGGTTGGTCGGGATGTAGGCCGAGATGTCTTCGGCCTCGGTCTCGATGATGGGCAACGCGGTGAGCGAGCCGCCGCCACGTTCCTTGCTCAGATGCGTCGAGCGTTCCAGCAGGCGCGAGTGGATGTAGAAAATATCGCCCGGAAAAGCCTCGCGTCCTGGCGGTCGGCGCAGCAGTAGCGACAGCTCGCGGTAGGCGCGCGCATGCTGGGTCAGGTCGTCGTAGACGATCAGCACATCACGGCCGGCTTCCATGAAGTACTCGGCAATGCTGGTTGCCGCATACGGCGTGATGTAGGCCAGGCCGGGTGGTTGGTTGCCCTCTGTGACGACGACCACCGTATAGTCCATCGCACCCTTGTCGCGCAGCGTCGCGACCACTTTGGCCACGGCCGACGCGCGCTGGCCGATGGCGCAGTAGATGCAGACCACGTCCTGCCCGCGCTGATTCAGGATGGTATCGAGTGCAATCGCGGTCTTGCCGGTCTGACGGTCGCCGAGGATCAGTTCGCGCTGGCCCCGACCGATCGGGATCATCGCGTCGATGACCTTGAGTCCGGTCTGCAGTGGCACGTCGACTGGCGCGCGACCCATGATGGCGGCGGCGGGCCGCTCGATCGGCATCCGGTCGGTGGCGTCGATGGGCCCGAGCCCGTCGAGCGCGCGGCCGAGCGGGTCGATGACGCGCCCCAGCAGCGCCGGGCCGACCGCCACGTCCATCACGCGGCCGGTGCGCAACACCTCGTCGCCAGCCTGCAGGTGCCAGTACTCGCCCAGCAGCACCACGCCGAGCTCATGTTCGTCGACGTTGAAGGCGATGCCGACCACGCCACCCGGAAAGGTCAGCAATTCGTCGAAACCGGTACCCGGCAGGCCGCTGACATGGGCGATGCCTGTTGTCACTTGCGTGATGGTGCCGACCTCGCGCGGCCCGAGTGCCGGCATGAACGCGGTACGCGCCTGCGCCAGCGCGGCAAAGCCACGATCGAGGGCATTCGCAGTGATGCTCTTCATGGGGCGACGGCATCGGGGTGCTTGGGCGCAGCAGCCGGCTTGGCGGCGGGCACCAGCAGGGCGGCGACACTTTGTTGCAGATCGCGCAGGTAGTCGGCAATGGTCCAGGCCAGCTTCTGCCCGCCGGCACTGAGCTCGATGCCACAGACGGCACCGTCGGTGGTCTCAAAGCGCAACGACACATCGGCCGAAAAGCAGACGTTGACCTCATTCTGGATCGCTGCCTGCTGGTCGGCCGGCAGCGCGAAATGGCTGCGCACCACAGCAGGTTCAGCGCCCGGTTTCAATGCCGCTGCGAGCTGCGTTTTGGCGGAGTCGGGCAGCTCGCGCAAACGCCGCGAAAAGACCCCGACCATGCGCGACTCTAGGTCAACGTCTGCGAGATCGCCCAGGGTCTTGCGCGCGACGGCAAACACCTCTAGCGCAGCCCGACCTGCAATCGTCTGCTGCAAGTGCGCAGCCTGCATCGCCAAGGCGTGTTCGTGTTTGGAAGCCAGTACCAGCGCCGCTTTCTGAGCTTCGTCGGCGAGTCGCAAGCCTTCGGCCTTGGCGTCCGCAGTGGCCTTGTCGAGCAGGCCGGCGCGTTGCTGGTCGAAGCTTGCGTTCTTGTCCTCGAAGGTCTTGCGTTCGGTCACCGCCTGCTTTTCCTTGGCTGCCGCATCGGCGATCTGGTCGGCGATGCGCTTCTCGCGCGCTGCGATCGCATTCAGCACCGGTTGGTAAAGAAAGTGCTTCATCAGCCACACCAGCACGACGAAGTTGAGCACTTGCGCTCCGACGGTGAACCAGTCGATCAACATCCCTTACTTACCCGCAAGTTTTGCAGCCTGCGCAATCGCCGCATTCCAGAACGGGTTGGCGAAGATCAGGATCATCGACACCACGAAACAATAGATCGCTGTTGATTCGATCATCGCCAGGCCGACGAAGAGGGTGCGGGTGATCGTCGCCGAGGCGTCGGGCTGCTGCGCCAGTGCGGTGAGCGCGGTGGCCACGGCACGACCCTCGGCCAGCGCCGGGCCCATCGTGCCAAAGCTGGTGGTGATGCCGGCGATGACGATCGAAGTCACCGCAATGAGGGTCAGACTGTCCATGGATTTTCTTTCAGGTGTCATGCCGCGCGCGCGGCGGGTTGGTCGGGCTGCGGCGCGGGCCGCGTCGCTGCAGCCAGGTAGACGGCCGCAAGAATGCTGAAGATGTAGGCCTGCACCATGCCGGTCAAGAGGCCGAGCAGCGTCATCACCGCCGGAAAGACAAACGGCGTGATGGTCAGCAGAATGCCGACGATCATGGCCCCGCTCATCATGTTGCCGAACAAGCGAATCGCCAGTGCCAGCGTGCGCGAGAGTTCGCTGATGATGTTGAAGGGCAGCATGATGAATGTCGGCTGCAGGTAGGACTTCAGATAGCCGCGCAGGCCCTGTTCGCGGATGCCGAACAGCGGTACCGCGACAAAGACGCACAGCGCCAACGCGGTCGTGGTCGACAGCGACCCGGTGGGCGGCTCGTAACCGGGGACGATGGTGACCAGCGCCGCGGCGGCAACGAACAGGAACAGCGTGCCCAGGAAGGCGAGGTAGCGCTCGGCCTGTTTGAGGCCCACTTCGCGGATCTGCTCGGTGATGCCCGTGACGACGATCTCCAGCAGGTTCTGCCAGCGGGAGCGCTGATGATCGGTGGATAGCTTTCGCGTGATCAGCATCGAGCCGAACACCAATACCGCCATCAAGGCCCAAGTGAACACGATGGTGCCGTTGAGCTTGAAGAGCCCGTGTTGCCAGAAAATGAGTTGATCGGGACCGAGGCGCATGGGGGATCAGGCTTGCGCTGCGAGGCGCGCGGTGTAACGAACGACCAGCCAGCGGGCGGTCCAGAATCCGAGCAGGCAGGCCAGCATCCTGTGCCAATCGCCGGCTGAAACAACCATGAATCCGCCGACCAAGCAGGCCGTGCGCAGCAGCAGGCTGCCCCCGATCCACAGCGCCGGCCGGGGTGAGCGGAGCGCGCGGCGCAGGCTCCACCACAGGCCGCCGAAGAACAGCACGCCGAGCAGAGCGCCGACGACGCTGGCGAGCACCAGTCCGGACGTTATTGAGAGCATGTCGTTCATCGCAGGTCAGTCGCCACCGGGGCGATTGGCGGCGTCGTCCGGCGCGTTGTCGGCTGCCTGCATCGCACGGTCCTGCTGGGCCACCCAGCGCCAAGCATTCAGGCATCCGAGTACCAGGCCGGCCATCAGCAGCGCGAGCGACCAGGGGTGCGCGCCGGGGTGGCGCGCATCAAGCCAGAGCCCGATGGCCGCACCCAGCAGCGTTGGCACCACCACCGACCAGCCGATCAGTCCCATCATGCCGAGGCCCGACCAAACGCCCTGCGCGTCGTCGCGACGCGCACGCAGCTTGCGTTTGGCTTTGGCCTCGACCTGTTGGGTCATCAAGTCGGGCGGTAGCGGGTCATTCGGCATGGAACCTCGCGAAGCGGCCGACAAAGCCGCTTTCCAGACTTTCGGTGGCCGCACGCGCGCTCAGGGTCAATGCATCCAGCGTGAGGTAGTCGCGCCGCACGGCGTCGCGCAGACTCGCCAGGTCGGCGCCGCTCGACGCGCGCCGCACCGACACTTGCACCCTGTCGCCGATCTTGACCAGCACGCCTTCGTCGACGGCGACGAAGACTTCGCCGTCTGCTTCGCTCTCGTAGGTCAGGATGCCTGGTACCAGGGCGGCGACGCAGTCGCGCCGGCGCGGCAGCAGACCGAACGATCCGTCGCGTGTTTCGGCCACGATGCGCAGCACGTCCGCCTTGTCGGCAAAGATCCGGAACGGCAGCAACACTTCAAGGCGCATGGGTCGCCTCCGGTGTCGCACCTGATACGGGCGTCTTGACGGCGGGCTTTGGCTTGTCGGTCTTGACCTCGGAGATCGCGCCGATCATGTACAGCGCGCTTTCAGGGCGGTCCTTGAACTCGTCGCGCAGGATGCGCTCGCATCCGTCGAGCGATTCGGCAAGGCTCACCAGCTTGCCTTGCAGCCCTGTGAACTGTTCGGTGGTGAAGAAAGGCTGCGTCAGGAAACGCTCGAGCCTGCGCGCGCGCGCGACGACATCACGGTCGGCCGGCGACAGTTGCTCCAGGCCGAGCATGGCGATGATGTCTTTCAGATCAGCGTATTGCGCCAGCGTCTGCCGGATTTCCTGCGCGATCGCGTAGTGCCGCTCGCCGACGATACCGGGCGTGGCCATCTTGGAATTCGACTGCAGCGGATCGATGGCCGGGAACAGGCCCTCACCGGCGCGCTTGCGCGACAGCACGATAGATGCAGACAGGTGCGAGAAGGTGTGCACCGCCGCCGGGTCGGTGAAGTCGTCGGCCGGAACGTAGACGGCCTGGATCGAGGTGATGGCGCCGCTGTCGGTGTTGGCGATGCGCTCTTCAAGACCCGACAGTTCGGTGCCCATGGTCGGTTGGTAGCCTAGGCGCGACGGCATCTGCCCCATCAGCCCCGAGACCTCCGAGCCGGCCTGGATGAAGCGGAAGATGTTGTCGATCAGCAGCAGCACATCGCGCTGCTCGTCGTCGCGAAAGTATTCGGCCATCGTCAGCGCGGCCTGACCGACGCGAAAGCGCGCACCCGGCGGCTCGTTCATCTGGCCGAAAACCATCACCATGTTCTTCAGCACGTCGGCCTTCTGCATCTCGGCGTAGAGGTCCTGGCCTTCGCGGCAGCGCTCGCCGATGCCGCAGAAAATGCTGACCCCCTTCTTGGCGCTCTCGTGCTTGCCGACCATGTTGTGGATCATCTCGGTCAGCAGCACTGTCTTGCCGACACCCGCACCGCCGAAGAGCCCGGCCTTGCCGCCGGTTTCCAGCGGCAACAGCACGTCGATCATCTTGATGCCGGTCTCGAAGATCACCGACGTGGTGGAACGATGAACCAGCGGTGGCGGCTCGCGGTGTACCGACCGCCACGACACATCTTTTGGCTCTTCCTGCTGGTCGATGGCCTGGCCGAACACGTCGAACATGCGCGAAAGGATGGCCTTGCCGACTGGTGCCATCAGTGGTCCGCCAGTATCCGTCACCGGCATGCCGCGCGCGAGCCCCTGTGTCGGCGTGAGTGCGATGCCGCGCACGTGGCTTGCATCCGTGTGGGTCAACACCTCGATCGCGATGGCGTCATCGACGCCGCAGCGCAGCAGGGTGCGGATGGGCGGCAACGATCGGTCGAAGCGCACGTCGACCACGCTGCCGCGCACCGCGGTGACGACGCCTGCGTTCAGTGATTTCGATGCCGATGGCGTGCCCATGCGTCAGATGGCCAGGCGCCGGGTGGCCAGGCAATCCGGCGTGAATTCGAAGACGATGTTGCGATCCGGCGTCACCAGCGTCTTGCTCCGACCGGCGTAATGCAATCGACCCAGGAGGTCGCGCATCAGGTTCAGGCGCGCCTGCCGCTTGCTGTCGGTGCGCACGACGTGCCATGGCGCTGCTGTCGAATGGCTCCCCAGCAGCATCGCGTCGCGGGCCGCGGAATAGGCGTCCCAGTGCTTGATCGCGACATCGTCGATCGGACTGATCTTCCACTGCTTGAGCGGATCGCGTTTGCGGTCGGCTAGCCGCGCCTTCTGTTCGTCCTTGCCGATGTCCAGGTAGTACTTGAGCAGCTTGATGCCCGAGTCGACCAGCATCTGCTCGAAGCGGGGCACCGATTGCATGAACTCTTGGTACTGCGCTTTCGTGCAGAAGCCCATGACGTGCTCGACGCCGGCGCGGTTGTACCAGCTGCGGTTGAATAGCACGAGCTCTTCGGCCTTCGGCAGCTCGGCGACATACCGCTCGAAATACCAGCTGCGCTCGTCGCTGTCCGAGGGCTTGCCGAGCGCGACCACGCGGGTATCGCGTGGACTCAGGTGCGCGACGATGCGCTTGATGGAGCCGTCCTTGCCGGCGGCGTCGCGGCCTTCGAGCAACACCAGAATCCGGTCGCCGTGGGCGATGAAGTGGCGCTGCAGCTTGACGAGCTCGATCTGCAGGTCACGCAACTCGGCCTTGTAGTCCGCGTGTGACATCTCTGCTTTGCCCGCCTCGTCGCCCCCGTTCGATTCCGTGGTGTGGTCGGTCGTGTCTTTGTGCGGTTTGGTGGTGTTTTGCGACATTGGGTTGGCTGTTTAAGGCGTTCAGGGGCGGATGAGGTTCGGCAAGAACTCGCTTGCTGGGCAAATCATCGACGTGGGCGCCGTCCTTGGCTGCTATCGCCTGCCAAGCATCACCGTATTCGCTCGGCAGGCCATCGTCTGTCTGTTGCCGCACAGACCGCCACCCGCTGGCGGCGCATCGTTGCGAGCTCAATCCCATGCTTGAACTGCAAATTCGTCCCAACGGCGCGCATCACGTCCTGGTCGCCGCTTCAGGCCACGGGTACAGCCGCCGATGCATCGCTCGACAACGGCGGCACGCGCTGCCACGTCCACGACCATTCGGGTGAAATTGCGACCTCCCGGCCGTGCAAGCAGGACATCGTGACGCGCACCGAAAACGAGACGACCTCCGATGTCGGCACCTACCGAGTCGCATCTTGTCGTCGCGGGCGACTTGTACGCCTTCGCGCCGCATGCTGGCCGCGGAGGTCGGATCTGGTACGCCGGGTCGGCAGGATGGACGGCGCAGCGCATCGTCGAATCGCTCCTCGGCGTACAAAGAAGCGGGAACCAGCTGTGCGTACGCCCCCTCATACCCAGGGCGTGGACGACCTTCGTGGTGCGTTACAGCTTGGGTGCAACGGTTTTTCCATCACCTGTCGTGAAGCGGCCGAGGGCGCCCGGGGGGGGGGGGGGGGGGGGG
>NZ_JASJXB010000040.1:0-40181 GCF_035018885.1 Variovorax sp. LG9.2
GCGGCAGTGGGGGCGGCTGTGGCAGGGGCCTGCATTGGGGCTGTTCAAAGGGGGACTGTGCGGAACACAATTAGATACCAACTCGGCCACAGATTCGTGACGTTTTTCTCGCGTTTGCCCCGCCTGTCCCTTGCGCAACAGCTCGTGTTGCTGGCACTGCTGCCCGCGACGGTTGCCACGCTGGGCGCGATCGGCGTGCTGACCGGTCAGCACCTGACGAGCGTGACCGACCTGATGCGCGCCAATGCGCAGACCGTGGCGCTGCAGGTCGCGACGCTGGCGCAACAGCCGCTGACCCACCTCGACCGGCGGGCCCTGCTGCGCACGGCGCAGTCCGGCATCGCGCAACCGCACGTGCAACAGGTGCAGATCTGGTCGGAGGACGGCGAAATCGTCGCCAACTCCGAGACGGTCGATCGCACGCGAGACGAGGGCTTACGCGCCGTGGTGCCGATCGTCGGAGAAGACGGTGCGCGCATCGGCAAGGTGATGGTCGAGATCAGCCTCGACGCGGTGCATGCGGTGCGCAAGGCGGTGTGGTTCAACGTGCTGGTGGTGCTGGCCGCCAGCCTGGCGGGCGTCGGGCTCGCGGGGTGGTGGGCGGCGCGTCGTATCAGCGCACCGATCAAGGCGCTGGGTGAAGCCGTCGACCGGCTCGGCGCCGGCGAAGACGCCAGCGTGTCGGTCGAAGGCTCGACCGAAGTGCGTCGACTTCAGCGCGGCTTCAATCAGGCGGCGAGCGCACTGGTGCAAAGCCAGCGCATGCTGCAAAGCCGCATCGGCGACGCCACCGCCGAGCTCGCGCGCAAGAACGAGCAGCTGGAAATCGCGAGCCAGGCCAAGACGCGTTTGCTGGCCGCTGCCAGCCATGACCTGCGGCAACCGCTGCACGCACTCACGCTGTTCTCCGACGGGCTTGCCAACGGCGAAACCGATCCGTCGCGGCTGCAGCGCATCGAGCACATCAAGGAATGCGTCGACTCGCTCGACCGGCTTTTTTCGGAGCTGCTCAATCTGTCGCAACTCGATGCCGGCGTGCTGCAGCCGCAATGGACCGACTTTCCGCTGGACCGCCTTTTCGACGAAATCAGCCGCAACTTTCGCGCGGTGGCCGAGCAGCAGAACCTGCGGCTGGTGGTGCGCAAGACGGACGCATGGGTGCGCTGCGATTACGTGATGCTCTCGCGCATCCTCAACAACCTGGTGTCGAACTCGCTGCGCCATACGACAGAGGGCGGCGTGCTGATCGGCGCTCGGCGGCGCGGCAAGGGCGTCCGCATCGACGTGTGGGACACCGGCATCGGCATCGCGCCACAGCACCAGCAGAAGGTGTTCGAAGAGTTCTACCAAGTCGACCAGGGCAAGCAGGCGACCCGTGGCGCGCGCGGCATGGGCCTTGGGTTGGCGACAGTGCAGCGGCTGGCGTCTTTGCTGAACACGCGGGTCGACCTGATCTCGCGGCCGAAGAAAGGCACGTCGGTCCGCGTGCTGGTGCGCGGCGCGGCGCCCACCGCTTCGCTGGACCAACCGGTGGGCGGCACCACGCTCGGCGGGCACGACGAAGAGGCCGATCTGCACGGCGTGCGGGTGCTGGTCATCGACGACGAGCGCACCATTCTCGAAGGCCTGCAGGTGGTGCTGAGCAACTGGGGTGCCACCGTGCTGGCGGCGGCAAGCCGGGCCGAAGCGCTGGCGCTGGCCGACCGCTGGGAGAGCCCGCCCGACGTGGTGGTGAGCGACTTGTTGCTGCAGGGTGGCGACAACGGGCTCGACGTCATCACCGCGCTCGAGCGGCATCCGCGCGGCATCCGGCTGGCGACAGCACGGCTGCTGGTTACCGGAGAAACCAAGCCCGACCGGCTGCGCGAAGTGGCTGCCGCCGGAGTCGCCGTGCTCTACAAACCGGTAGCGCCGCGAGCCTTGCGACAGGCCATCGCGGCGCAGTTGGCGGCAGTGCGCGAAACGATCTGAAGCATGTCGTGCAGGTGGCTAGTCCATCGGGCATAGACCGACAGGCCGCGACCCGTTGCCGCCCGACATCGCAACGCCACCGTTGGACGCGCGACACCGGCCTTCTGCCTTATCGCGTGAAATGAGCCGGGTCCGTACATTGAGCTGCATCGTGCTGCCCATGTTTGCGAATCACCTCAGGACGCTTCTGCGTGCGTTGCGCTTCGGCGTCGGCGTTGCCTCTGTGGGCGCCGCACTGTTCGGCGGGGGTGCGCACGCCGGCGGGCTGACGGTGCTGATAGCCGACGAGACCGCGCCGCACACCGAGTTCTTGCGGCAGTTGCGCGAGACGCGAGATGCGCGCGACCCCAACAGCCGCTTCGACGTGGTGCGGATGTCGAACGGCGGCGCCGACCTGTCGACTGCCTCCGCCGCCTCGACCGCCATCGCAACCGCAACCGCTGATGAAGAGCGCAGCGTCGTGACCGGCGTGCGAACCCGCAGCATGCGCGCCAGCGCTGCCGCGAGCCCGATCGTTCCCGCCGACACCAACATCACCATGGCCGTCGGCCCGAGCGCCGCACGCGCGGCTATCGAGCGGCCGGGCCATGAGCCCTTGCTGCTCGTGATGCTGACGCGGCTCGACTACGAAGGCCTGAAAACCAGCCCCTCATTCAAGCGGCCCGACCGCCGCGTCGGCGTGCTGCTGCGCGACCCGGCCATGGCCGATCAGCTGGTGCTGGTCGATGCGGTGTTGCCTGGCAAGCGGCGGCTCGGTGTCGTTGCCACGGCCGAGTCGGAGCCGCTGCTGCGCGAACTGCAGCGCGCCGCGCAGGGCTGGGACCTGCAGATCGAATACGCGCCCGATGCCAAGTCGCTCGGCGCCGCGCTGCGTGCGGTTCTGACGCGCAACGATGCGCTGATGGTGCTGCCCGACCTCATCGGCGACAGCCAGGCCGCGACGCTCGCGGTGCTGCACGCGGGCGCCGGTGCGGGGCTCCCGGTGTTCGGCGCCAACGAAGGTCTGGTGCGCTCCGGTGGCCTGGCCGCCGCGGTGTCGACGCCATCGCAATTGGCGATGCAGGCGCGCACCATGGGCCTGAAGCTGGTGAGCGGCGCTGGCGGTAACGGTGCGGGCACCAACGCAGCCGGCGTGCTGGTCGAAGCCGCGATGCCGGCCACGGTACGCGTCAACTCGACGGTGGCGCGCGGGCTCAACTTGCGCGTGCCGGACGAGCGGGAGCTGACCGACCGGTTGACTGCCGTTCGATGACCGCGCCGAGCCCGGGTGTAGCGCACTCCGCGCCGGTGGCCGCTGCGGCGCAAGCGTCGCGCTCGCAAAGCCGTCCACTCGTCGTGCAAGGCAATCTGCAGCGCGACCTGATCCGGCTCGGCGTGGTGCCGTGCGCCGCGGTCGCCATCGCACTCACCGCGTGGTTCACCCACAGTCGCCTGCGCACGCTCGAAAGCGCTTTCGATGCCGAAGGCCAGGCGGTGGCGCGACAGGTCGCAGCCATGTCCGACCTGAGCCTGTATGCGGGCGATGTGCCGGCCCTGCAGAACGTGGCCAACGCGGCATTGCGCGGCGGCCAGGTGGTGCGCATCGAGATCAGCAACAGCGCTGGCGTCTTCGTCACCGCTGGTTCAAGCACCGCACCGATGGAGCGGCTGCGCATGTTCACCGCACCCGTTACGGTGCGCGAAGCCTCGCGTGCCAGCGCCTTCGCGCCCGAGGGCTCGACGGCCGCAGGCGATGCGCCCATCGGCGTGGTGCAGACCTTTCGCGACACCACCGAATACGGCCGCGAACGCACGCGCTCGCTGATGGCCGGCATCGGCATCGCGCTGGTGGCGTTGCTCGCCGCATGGGCGTCGGTGCGGCACATGGCACGGGCGGTGGCATCGCCATTGCGCCGCGTGTCGCGCACGGTGGCGGCGCTCGAAGCCGGTAACTTCGATGCGCGTTGCGACGTCGTCGGACGCGGCGCGACGGAGGGCGAGCAAGGCGCCCGATCGGTGCCGCGCGGCACGCACGAAGTCGCCAACCTGGCGCACGACATCAACCGGCTCGCCGAGCGGCTGCAGCGCAACCAGCAGGTCAGCGAGGAGCGCGTGCGCGAAGCCACCGCCGTGGCACTGCAGCGCATGGCCGAGGCCGAGCAAGCGGCGTTGTCGCGCGCACGTTTTCTGGCTGCGGCGAGCCACGACCTGCGGCAACCACTGCACGCGATGGGCCTCTTCATCGATGGCCTGATGCCGACTGCCACGCCAACGCAGCGGCCCGCCGTGCAACGCTTGCAGGAGAGCACCGAATTCATGGGCGTGCTGCTCGACGACCTGCTCGAAATTTCGCGCCTCGATGCACAGGTGTTGACGCCCGCCATCACCGCCGTGTCGCTCGCGATGCTGTTCGATCAGCTCGAAGCGCAGCACGCATCGCAAGCCAGCGAAGCGCGCGTGCGGCTGGTCTGGCGCGATCACGATCTGGCGGTGCGCAGCGACCCTGCACTGCTGCTGCGCATCGTCGGCAACCTCGTGAGCAACGCGGTGCGGCATGCGCCACTCGACGGCACGGTGCTGGTGATGGCGCGACGCCGCGGAGGCGCAGTGCGCATCGAGGTGCGCGACAACGGCGTCGGTATCGCGCCGATCCATCAGAGCCGCATCTTCGAAGAGTTCTACCAAGTCGCAAACACCGAGCGCGATCGGCGCCAGGGCTTCGGTCTCGGGCTGGCGATTTGCGCACGTATCGCGAGGCTGCTCGGCACCCGCATCGCGGTGCGCTCTGCCTTGCAGAACGGCAGCACCTTCAGCCTCGACCTGCCCGAAGCCCGGCTCGCCGATGTCACACCGCCGATGCCGCAACCGGTCGCGCCGTCGGCGTTGGCGCACCTGCGTTGCCTGGTGGTCGACGACGATCCGGCCATCCTCGAAAGCAGTCGCATGCTGCTGGAGCAATGGGGCTGCCAGGTGAACTTGGCCGCGACGTTCGGCGAAGCAGTGGCGCTGCTCGGCGAGCCCGGCACTCGCTTCGACGTGCTGCTGTGCGACCTGCAACTGGCAGGAGACGAAGACGGCATGACCGTCATCGAAGCCGCGCGCAAGCTGCAGCCTGATGCGCTGGCGGTGCTGGTGTCGGGCGCCACCGGGCCGGAGGTGCTGCAGCGGCTCCGGCAAGGTGGCGTCATGCTGCTGACCAAGCCGGTGGCGCCGGCCAAACTGCGAGCGTTGCTGTCGACACGTCGGCAGAAGACAGCATGACAATTCGCCGATGCTCGATCTCACCGCGCTGAAGAACATTCGTCCGTTCGTCGCAACGCCCAACTACGGCGGCGTGCTGACCTCGATCTACGTGCGCAGCCTGCTCGGGCTCGTCAACACCGCTTGGACGCACGGCATGTCGATGCAGACGCGATTTCTGGATGGCGACAGCCTCGTCACCCGCGCCCGCAATCGGCTCGTCGCCGAGTTCATGGCCGACACGCGCTGGACACATCTTTTCTGGATCGACGCCGACATCGGCTTCGAGCCGCAGGCGGCACTGCGGCTGCTGCTGTCGGGGCGCGATGTGGTGGCGGGCATCTATCCGCAGAAGCGCGATGGCTGGCCCGGCGCAGGACTCGAAGCGGCCTTGCCTGCGGGCAGCACACGCGCGGATTTCGAGGCCCGCTACGCACGCTTTCCGGTCAATGCATTGGCCGGAACGCACGCAGCCGATGCCGATGGTTTTGTCGAAGTGGCGGAGGCGCCGACCGGGTTCATGCTGATCGAGCGCAGCGTGTTCGATCGCATGGCGTCGCAGTTTTCCGAGCTGCGCTACACCCCCGATGCGAGCGACGACCCAGCCGAAGCCGGCTGGCCGCATTACCGCTTCTTCGACACGATGCAAGAGCCGGACGGCGGCCGCTACCTCAGCGAAGACTTCGCATTCTGTCGGCGCTGGCGTGCCGCAGGCGGACAGGTAGTCATCGACACGCAATCGAACCTCGCGCACCAGGGACAGCGCACCTACACGGGCAACTTCGCGCGCTACCTGTCGCACACATGAACACCACCGGCATCTACGCGCTGATCGCGCCGGCACGACTGACCGAGGTCGTCGACGTCGGCGCCAATCCGATCGACGGCGAGCCGCCCTATGCGTCGATGCTGGCGGCTGGCAGGTGCCGCGTGACCGGCTTCGAACCGCAAGCCGATGCGTTCGACACGCTGCAGGCGACCCAGGGTCCGCTGGCGCGCTATCTGCCCTACGCACTGGGCGACGGCGCCGTCCACTCGCTGCACATTTGCCGGGGCAGCGGCATGACCAGCCTGTTCGAACCCGACCCTGCGGCACTCGCGCTTTTCACCGGGCTGCAGCCGCTGGCGGAGGTGCTGCAGCGGGTGTCCATACAGACCCACCGCCTCGACGCACTCGACACCATCACGCACCTCGACCTCATCAAGCTCGACGTGCAGGGCAGCGAACTCGCGGTGCTGCAGGGCGGCCGCACGAAGCTGCGGGAAGCGGTCGCGGTGCACACCGAAGTCTCGTTCGTCACGCTGTACAAGGGCCAGCCGCCCTTCGGCGAGATCGATGGAGAACTGCGCCGCCAGGGCTTCATGCCGCATTGCTACGACCAGATCAAGCAGGCACCGATCGCACCGGCGGTGGTGCCCGGCGACGGCGGCCGCGGGTTGCGTCAACTGCTGGAGGCCGACATCGTCTACGTGCGCGATCTCACGCGCCCCGACGCCATGAGCGATGCGCAGTTGCGCCAGCTCGCCGCCATCGCGCACAGCTGCTATGGCTCTTTCGATCTGGCGCTGCGTTGCGTCGCGTTGTTGGAACAGCGCGGCACGCTGCAGGCTGGCGCGCAGCAGGCCTATGCCGCGCTGCTGGCCGCACCCGACCCCGCAGACCTCGGCCCCTAGAAGTCCGAGCAGCCGTTACGCCGCTCGGTGTCGACGCAACTCGTGAGGTTGGGCCGGGAGCGCACGCGAGACCATTCGCTGGCGAGCACGTCGCCGCCTTGCTGTGCACGCTCGCCATCCAGCGGCCCCGTGGCGAAACAGATCGGCGGCGCGCCGATATTGCGGTCGTAGATCCAGCTGTCGGGCATCTCGCGCAGCACATCGGGCTTGGGCAATCGAGACAACTGGGCCAACACGAACACCGGCGCGGTCGAAGGTGCAGGCACCGCACCGACGTTGAGCTGGCCCGGCACCACGTTGACCGCATAGCCCGCGGCCGACGCAAAGGCGCCGTTGATCGGGTACGCGCCTGGCGGGCTCGACGCGTTGGCGGGCGACGACAACGCACCGGCAAAGCTCGACCCGGTATCGCCCAATATCAACCCGGTCAGGCTGTAGATGAACGGCGGATTCGGCAAGCCACCCGGTCGAGTGGCATTGCCGATGACCACCGT
The DNA here is from genome assembly GCF_035018885.1 of Variovorax sp. LG9.2. Classification (NCBI taxonomy): domain Bacteria; kingdom Pseudomonadati; phylum Pseudomonadota; class Betaproteobacteria; order Burkholderiales; family Comamonadaceae; genus Variovorax; species Variovorax sp. LG9.2. Next base: position 7,359 of record NZ_JASJXB010000040.1, read on the forward strand.
GGCCGTCGGCTGCTGCGCATAGATGAAATGGTTGTCGCCCGGCGTCACGCCGACGCTGCACAACCCGAGGTACGCGCAGTGGTAGAGATTGGGCAGAGGCCCGGAGCCGCTCAGTCCGTTGCGTGTCTCGCCGATCCATGTCTGGGCCCACACCCGCCACGGTGCGCCGGCGATGGAGTTGGCCGACAGGTTCTGGAACCGCGCCGCGGCCACGAGATCGGCACCGCTGCCGCTCGTCACACTGGTGTTGAGCGAGAGGTCGCCGCTCAGCGTGCGCAAGAACACCGTATCGGCCGCCATCGAACCTGCGGTGATCGCCTGCGGCGTGTTCGACGCTGCATCGAAGCCGATGACAGACGCATTGCCGACCGTGACCGCGTTGACATCGGTGTAGTCGAAGCGTCCGGCAGCGCCGCCCGACACCACGCCGACATCGTTGGCCGCGGACGAGAGCAGCACATTGCCGCCGGTCGAACGCGCGAGCAGCGTGCCCGCGGCGATGCCGGCGCCAGCCGCCTGCGTGATGTTGCCGGCACTCAAGAGGCCGAGCTGCGGTGCGCTGACCAATGCGCCGAGCGTGATGTTGCCGCCGCCACCGTTCTGCAGCGTGAGCGGCGACACCATGGCCAGCGGCCCGACCACGTCGATGTTGCCGGCCTGCGTGTTGCTGCCGACCACGATCGAACCGGCCGTGATGCGCGTCAGTTCGTCGGCACTGACAGCGAAGCCGTTGGCCGCCGCGCCACCCAGCGTGATGGGGTTGGCGATGCGGTCGGCGGCGTTGCCTGCCGCATCGACGCCACCGGGTCGGAGGTCGAGCACGCCGCCGGCGTTGACGGCGCCGCCAACGGCCAGTGCATCGGCCGCACCGCCGCTCGCGGCGCGCAACACCACGTTGCCGCCGCCCGCCACGCGAGATGCAGGAATGGGAATGCCCGTGCCGATGGGCCCTTGAATAAAGATGCCGGCATCCGCGATCTGCGACTCGCCGGTGATTTCGATGTTGCCCGCGCCCAGCGTAGTAACGCTGCCGCCATTGACGATGCGAACACCGTTGCCGACAGGCGAGTCGGGCGTCTGTACCGCACGCAGGCCGTGCACGCTGATGTTGCCGCTGACGCTTTGGACGGTGGCGCCGTTGATCTCGACGCCGTGCCCTGCCGTGGGTGCACCGCTGCCCGACAAGGAGTTCCCGACGCCCGTGATCCGGATGGCGCCGCTGGTGGTGGAAATGCTGCTGTCCGTCCCGTTGAAGTTGGAGATCAGTTGCACGCCGGTGCCAGTGGCATTGCTGATGCCCGACAGCGTGACGTCACCGGTTGCGCTCTGGATCGTCGAGCCCGTGAGACCGACGACCGCCGGCGCCAGAAAGAAGTAAGCCCCGGGGTTGCGTGTGCCGATCAGCTGCACCGCGCCGCCTGCATTGGCATCGCTTTGCCCGACACGCGTGTCGACTTTCGCGTTGGTCAGGCACACGCCGCAGGTGGCGAACAGGCTGGTACCGGTCATCGACACGCTGCCGCCGTTGGTGGTGATCTGTCCGCTGTAGTCGACGTTGCCGCCGACGCCGCCCAGGCCGGCACTGAGCACCACGTCCAGCGCACCGCCGGTCGACTGGATCACCGTCGGGTTGAAGGCCGTGATGCCCGCGTTGGCGTCGATCTCGAACTTCACCGGCGCACCTGCGCTGGTGCGCTGGATGACGGTGTTGAGGCCGAAGGTGACGTTGCCGACCGTGGTCGGCGCCGGCGTGCCGGTGGTGATGGTCACGCCGGTGTTGTTGTCGAGCGCGAAGTTGATGTCGCCGTCCTGCACGGTGGATGCAACGAGCGGCACGAATGGATTGGTCGGCAATGTGCCTGCGGCAGCGCCGTGGGCGATGGTGACATCCACCGGGTCGATCACCCAACTTCCGGCCTGGCCGGCCGATGCCGAGGCATCTACCCGAATCCCTTGCAGCTGCAACGCGGGCGCCGAGGTTTCGATGCGGCCACCATTGCCGCCTGCCGAACCGCCCCGCGCAGAAAGGCGGCCGTTCGCATAGAGCGACTTGTCGCCGACCACGTCGATGCGACCGGCATTGCCGACGGCCGACGTCGCGCTTGCGTTCAGCTCGACCGTGTCGCCGATCACCACGATGCCGCTGGCGTTGACGCCGCCGACGGCCGTGCCGGTGACAGCGATGTTTCCCGATTGCCCGGCGCCGCCGCTGTCGATGACCGCCGCGGTGCCGCTGCCGGCGATCACGACGTTCCGTCCGCTGATCGCGATGTTGCCGCCCGCCATGGTCTGGCTGCGCGTCGACAGCAGGGTGCGTGGCTGCGCGCCAAGAATCGATTCGCCCGGCGGCTGGATGCCGAAGGTCGGGCCTGCGTCACCACCGAATTGCGCCAGCGCCACATCGCTGCCACGACCATTGATCGTGATGCGCCCCCCTTCGGCCTGAAGGCCGTTGGACGCGTTGGCGCGAACCACCACACCGAAGGCGTCGTTGGCATCGAGCGTGAGCACGGGCGCCTTGTTGCCGGTGACCGAGAAACCGCGGCTGCCCGCCGTTCCCAGCAGGTCGAGCGACTTGCCTGCCCCTACGACGATGCTCGAATCGGCCATCGTGACGCCGTTCGATGCATCGAACGTGCTCCCCGCGCCGTTGTTCGCTGCGGCCGCGGCCGTCTGAAAGGCCGCTTGGTTCATCAGGCCGGTAAGGTCGGCACCGCTGCCGTCGAGCCGGACGTTGCCGCCGGTCGCGATGCCGGCCTGCGCCAGTTCGATACCCGAGCCGCCGTTGACGTTTTGCAGCGTGCCGCTGGTTTCGCCGGCCGTCCAGCTTCGGGTGCTGCCGACCAGCGTGATGTCGCCACTGGAAGATCGCAACGACGAGGGTGTCGTGAAGGCTTCGCCGAAGAGGCCGGTGATCGTCACGCCGGTTTGCGCCAGCCCGCCGCGGCCGTCCATTGAAATGGTGCCGCTGCCGGTCTCGAAGCTGCCGCCATCGACGCGCACGCCCGGCCCCGCCACCACGGTCTGGCCCGTACCACCCGCGGTCGCGCCTTGCCCGCGCACCAGGATGCTGCCGCTGCCACCGCATACGCCGCCCGCCTGCGCGCACGTCGAGATGGCGCTGTCGGAAATGGTGACGCCGTTGACCACGCCGCCGCCGCTGCTCGAAGTGGCGCCCAGTGCGCGTCCGTTGACCGCATCGCTCTGCCCGTAGAGCCGCAGGTTCCCGCCAGCGGTTTCGATGCGGGTGCCGGAGATGGAGATATTGCCGACCCGCTGGTTGTTGTCGTTGCGGTCGGTCACGGCCGGTGTGGCGGGCAACAGCACGCCGCTGGCGTCGGCATTGAAATCGATGTTGAGCGCGCCGGCGGTCGAGCGCAGTGCCGAATTCGCGTCCATGACAACGCTTCGATCCGAGTTGACGGTCAACTGCGATGCACGGCCTTCGGTCTTGATGACTTGCGAGCCGTTGTCGAACTGCACGCCGCCGCCAAAGTTGGCGACCTGCTGCGGCAGCGCATGCGAAGCCAGCACCACATCGGTGGCGCGACCCATCGTGGCCCCCAATGTCGAATCGGCGAGCTTCGATGTGCCGAAAGGCTGGATGGCAACCGAGGCGTCGGGGATGGGGTCGGCCTGGGTGACGACCAGCGTGCGGCCCGAATCCAGCGTCCAGTTGCCGTTGGCGCCGCTGCCACCGTGCGCATCGATCACGACGCCTCGGCCGACTTCGACGATGGCGGCTTGGGTCGTGATGCTGCCGCCGGCCGTGGCGCCGCCCGCATTCAACGTGCCGGCGGCAATGCGCAGCAAAGGCGCGCGCACGTCGATGCGGCCGCCCGCCACTCCGGCCTCGACACCGCTCACGTCGAGTTGACCCCCCGACATCACGATGGCATTGCCGACCGCGCCGCCGCTGCTTCCAAGAATGATCTCGCCGCCCCGGTTGCTGATGGATTGCGCGCGCACGATCCCCGCCTGGTTGACCACAGTTTCAGCGGCGCTCGATGCGCCCACCATGACCACGCGGCCGCCGCTGGCCGACAGCACGCCACTGGCCGCGTTCTCGGCCCTGGCGCTGGCGGCTAACACGGTCGGGTCGACATGAAAGCTGGTGAGGCCGTCGCCGTCGAAGTCGAGCGTGACCCGCTGCCCGGCCGCCAGCCCGATGGACCCGCGCGCCACGTTGATCGAACCTTCGTTGCGCGCCTGGGCGCCTATGAGCGCAACGATGCCGCCATCGGCGGCGGTGATGGTGCCCTGGTTGAGTACCGTGCCGGCTTTTCCGACGGGGAGCTCGAACGCGAATTGCTTCGACGTGCCCGACATGAAGCCGCTGAACTGCGCGTCATCGACCATGTTCAACGTCGAAGCCACCAGGCCACCCACGCTTACCTGCGAGGTGCTGGAGAAAGTGACGCCATTCGGATTGACCAAGTAGACCTGCCCATTGGCGTTGAGTTGGCCCTGGATTTGTGAGGCTTGCGCGCCGGTCACCCGGTTGAGCAGCACGCTCGTCGGCCCCTTGTCCTGAGCGATGTTGACGCGGTCCAGCGCACCGATGGAAAAGGTCTGCCAGTTGAGGACAGCGCGCTGCGACGTTTGGTTGATGCCCAGCGCAAGGCCGCCGTTTGGCAAGGCAATGGGCGCGCCCACGGTGGCCGCGCCTGCACCCAGGGTGGCGTTGGTCGGCACGGTCTGCGCGCCGGCCGGCGCCATGCCGATGCAGGCCAGCGACAGGGCCAGCGGACGCAATCGCCAATGCGACGGACGCCTCGTTCGGAGGGACGAAGAAGTTTTTTTCATGCGAATCGTCCCGTCAAAAACTCTTCTGCGCCTGCACGAACAAGCGCGGATTGCGGCCACCGCCGTCGGACTGTGCAGGACGCGTGCCGTCGCGCCAGGCGAGCGTCGCGTTGATCGCGAAGTTGCCTGAACGCGCCCATGACACGCCGAGGCCATAGCCGCGCAAGCTGATGTTGTTCGGCCCGTCGAAGGCGGTCGGACTGCGCGCGTATTTGCCGCGCGCAGCGTCGTAGAAAGCGAACGGACTGAGCTCGGCGTTGTACGACCAGCGCCATTCGACGGTGCCGATCAGGCCCTGGTCGACCAATGCTTCGGACGACGAATAGGCCCGCACCGCGCGCGCGCCACCGAGCGACAGTTTTTCCGACGCATCCAGGTTCTTGCTAGCGGCTTGACCGCCGACCGACAGGTACAGCGAATGCCGATCGACGATCGATTGCAGGCGCGACAGCTGGAACGTCCCCTTGCTGAAACTGCCCTCGGTATGGCGACCCGCACTGCTCGCGTCGTTTTGCAGGCTGATCTCGTCTTCGATGCGCAGCGAGCCGCGGTACAGCGTGCCCGAGCTGGCCCAGTAGCCGCCGCCCAGCACGTCGTCGCGGCGCTCCCATGTCCAGCCGAGGCCAAGGCCATGCACCTTCTTTTTCGATGTGAAGTCGACGGCGCGCATTTCGTCCGTCAGGTTTTTTGTATCGGCCGTGAGCCGCAAGAAGAGGTTCTGCTGCCGCTGCCGGATCAATGGATAGTTGAGCGCGAAATCGAGCACGTTGGCGGTGCCCCTGGCATCGAGGTCGACGAAGTTTCCGCCCAGCGCATAGGCCACGCGCGACAGCCCGATGCCGGCGCGCAGGCCGCTGGTGCCGATGGGTGCTTCGTACGCGAGACGGCCGAACTGCAACGCATTGCTGTTGGAAACCATCACCCGCAGGTCGAGGTTGTCGCCGATGCCGAAAGGGCTCAGCCAGCGTGCCGTCCCGCCGACCCGGTAGCGGCCCGATTCGAGCGTCCCGTGGTTATCCGCCTCGGCGGTAAAGGCCCAGCGCGGCACAGCCACGACGTCGACCGACAGATCGGTGGTGCCGGTCTGGGTGCCTTCCTGCAAGCCCGACGACACACGGATGCCGGGCTGGTCCGACAGCAGCAGCATCGATCGCTCATAGACCGGTGCATTGACCGCTTCGCCAACCGCGAGCCCGCTCAGGAATCCACGCACACGTGCTTCGCTCATCGGCGCGTCGGCGGCAACGTTGACCTCCACCTTGCCCAACCGCCCTTCGATGATGCTGATCTCCACGATGCCATCACGCACCGCCTGCACCGGCACGATGGCGGTCGCCAAAAAGTAGCCCCGCGCCCGGTACTGCGCGGTGATGGCCTGCGCCAAGGCTTCGAGGTCGCCGAGCGTCACGTCGCGCCCGATGTAGGGCTGCGTCACGCTCTTGAGTTCGTCACTCGACAGCGTCTGCGCGCCATTCAGGCGAAGGTCGTTCAGCCGGAAGGCGGTCACTGTCGGCGTTGGCGCGACGGGCAGTGACTGGCTGTTCGGGTTGGTGGCCGAACCAGTAGACCCAGCCTGTGCCACCGGCCGATCGCACCTGCTGCACGGGTCCTTGGTCGGCAGAAGCGGCAGCACAGCATCGGCAGCGTGCGACAGTTGCGCGTAATGAGCGCCGAAGGCCATCAGCATCGAGATCAGGAGTGGCGAGCGCTTCATGCTCCGGCTCCTCCGACCGTTAGGCGCCAATTGCCGATCAGGTTGAACGGGGCCCAGAAAAATGGATGCGACATGCGCGGGTTCTTCAAGACGGCCAATTGGCCTGCCTGCATGGCAAGCTGCACGTCACGGCCTTTGGAGAGCTCGGTGTAGAGCGTTGTCATCAGCACCTCGGTGGCGTCGTCGGACACCGGCCAGAGCGAGGCGATGAGACTCGATGTGCCGGCCGACAGAAACGACCGCGTGAAGCCGAGCACTTCGTCGCCTTGCGCGATACGGCCCAGGCCCGACTCGCAGGCAGAGAGCGTGACGAGCGCAGTGCCCTGCATCGGCAGTCCCAGGATTTCGTGCGCTTCCAAGAAGTTCTGCTTGCCGTTTTCGTTGGCCAGCAAGATGCGCGAATAGAGCGGATCGATCTGGTCGGCCTCGGCATGTGCCGCGACGTGCATCAGCGGAGAGCGCGATGCGATATCGCGAAACTGCGTCTTGGTGGCGGCCGCGCCGATGTAGAGGTTGTTGCGCGGGAACAGTTGCGCCAGTTGCTTGACCTCGATCTCGGCGCCGGGCAGCTCGTACTTTTCGTCGATGCGTGGATTGCCGAAAGCGGTGAGCGATGCCGATACGCGCGGGCTGCGTTGCGCAAGTTGCACCGCGATGCTCATCGATGGAGAGACCGACACCGGATGCGTCTCGATCACGTAACGACCGTTCAGCCGCAGCGCCTGGAATGGCAGGTAATGCAGCGGCCCATGCGGGACCACGATCAGCCGCTGGCCGTCTTGCAAGTCGAGCGGCCCCAGCAGTTGCGCGCCCAGCTTGTCGGCGGTGGCGATGGCGGTGCGCCGGCCGCGCACGACGGAATTGCGAAACGACTCGACCGCTTCGGTGAGGTCGTCGCGCGAAATGGCGACGCTCTTCTCGGCGATGGCGGTCGGGCTCACCACCCACACCTGCAAACGGTCGGGCAGGGAGTGGAACTGCACCACGCGCTCGTCGGGCCTGAGCGTCTTTTGCAGCGTCGCGAGGTCGACCGTTGCCACAGCTTCGCCCGACACCGCAGCACGGCCGCGCACCGCGTCGAGCAGCGCACGCGAGCGGCTGTGCTCGCTAACTTCGAAGGCCTGCCGTGCATCGCCGACATCGCCGTACAAGCCGATGGCACGCTCGAACACCGACTGCAGATCGGAGAACAAACCCATCTTGAATTCTTCGCTGCGAAAGCGCGAGCGCACTGCGTCCACACCGCCGAGCGCATGGCCGACGGCATCGGCCGCCGCCTGCTTCTGGCCCAGCGCCAGCTCGCTGCGGGCCACGCCGTCCCATGCCCAGAGCTGGTAGTAGCCGGTGTCTGTGCCGACAGTGCGCGTGGTGAGTTGCCGGTACAAATCGCGCGCTTCGGCCGGCTTGTTTTCGGCCAGCAGCAGGCGGGCGCGGGTGCGGTCGAACTGGGCTGCGAGCGACGGCTCCTTGGCAGGCGCGATGGTGCCGATGACTTCGCGCGCGCGCACCGCATCGCCCGACTCGATCAACGCATTGACCAGCGACGACTTGACCAGCGGCATGTAGCGCTCGGAGCTGTTGGCCAGCGCGACGTCGTAGCTGCGCACCGCGCCCGAATAATCGCCGCGGCGCGTCTGCACATCGCCCAACACCTTGTTGGCGGGACCGACCACCAGCTTGGGTTCGCGCGCCGGGTACTTGAGCGCCTCGCGGGCAAAGTCTTCGGCCTTGTCGAGTTGGCCCGAGTAGCTGTAGACGATGGCCAGATCGCGGTTGGCCATCGCGAGCAGGTTGGGGTCTCTGGTGGTGTTGGCCAGGTGCAGCGCCTTGCTGGCGGCCCGCACGCTTTGCCGGAATTCACCGGCCTCGGCGAGCGCGACGGCCTGGCTGCAATATTGATAGCCCGACAGCTTGACGGCATCGTTGGCGTACAGCACGGCGCCGTCGTTGGTGAGCGCGAACAGCGTGTCGGTGTCGGCGAGGCGGGCTTGTTCCTGTTTGCTGGCAGCGGCCTCTGCGTCGAGGACCTGCTGTGCCGATGCGGGTTGCAATGGAGTCAAGGACACCAGGACCACCACGATCGCATTCAATGCCATTTCACGCGCAATCCATCGGCGCGCGATGCATGCCCCACCCACCTTCGAATACCGTTCCATTCGACCCCCACGCGCGGCCCTCAGTTCCGCGCTGGCGGTACTTCGACGCCGCGAAAATGCGCGCCTCTCAGACCTCGTCCGGAAAGTCTAGGGAGGGGTGCACGACCCGCCTATTCGCAAGAAGGTCTAGCGCTTAAGGGCTATGGAGGTGACCTGTCGGACGACGTGGATCGCTTCGCAATGGTTCAGGCATTCAACGCAATTCATCACGGATCGGGCGATCCGCCCCCGAAAGCAAACGTCAATCAATGGTTTCCGCCCGCATTCAAAGGTCGCGCCTTTTCAGGCGGCCAACAATCTGTTCAACCCCCGGTAGCCCTTTTGGTTACTGCGTGCCGACACCTGATGGAGCTGCTCATGAACTGCCTTTTCGCCCCACTTTCGGAAGCCACCACAAAGCCGATGCAGTACCGCTGTGCCGACAACGCGTCCAGGGAAGAAGCCAGCGCGTTGATTCAGGCTGCAGCCCTGGCGTTGCAGGATGCGATGGCCGCTGTGCGGGAGCAGACGGGCTCGCATGCCTTGTCCACCGCCACCACGGCAGGCACCGAGATCACGCGTTCCGAGATGGACGCCATCGAGCTGTGCATGACCTCGGTCGGTGGCCTGCTGGAAATCACCAACGCTTTGGTGCGGCCCACGTCTGTCGCGCCGACGCCGCTGGAGCGGGCGCTGAGCTGGAAGCAGCTGGCCGAAGACGCCAAGGGTGCCGGCCGCGCCGCCTACCGCGCGGTGCTCATCCTGACCGACCCATCGGCCAATGCGCCCGACGCGCAACGTCGGTCGGACGCGAGGTTCGCGCATTGACCGCATGGCGAACTCTGTAGCAAACACAATGAACAACAAGGACTCGATTCATCCGTCGCCTCTCGATGGCTTGGATGTCATTTGCGGTGAAGAGAACATCGGCAGCGTCGAAGCGCTCGATGCAGCGCAGGCGCGCCACGCTTCCAATCTCACGCTGCTGCAACACTGGCGCGCCATTCAAGACGACGGCATCACGGCAACGGCGTTCATCGCGTTCCTCAAGCCGCTCGCCGATCTGGACGGCATCACGGTTTCGCACTTCTACGCGCGCCTGGACCAGGCCGGGGACGATCGCGCCTCGGCGTTGGTGCAAACGGATGGCGAGTCCGGCCAATCGACAACCAAGAACCTGACCTTCGTACTCAACACCGAAGGCGGCATCTCAGTGGAAAGCAACTTCGTCGAGCTGTAGACCCACCGCATCGATCGTCGGCCTCGATCGATTCAGGTAGCGGGCCAGGCAGCGCGCTCGGGCAGCGACGGTGTCGCCATGCGCTGAATGCGATCGAAATCGAGTGCCGACAAGGCAGCGCGCACGGCGGCGACAAACCCGCTGCATTCCGGTTGTGCCATCAGCGTTTGCGCCAGCCAATCGTCGATCGCACTCCACTGGCCGTCGCCTGCCAGGCGATGCAGCCGTGCCAGCGCATCGGCGGTCGGAAAATCACCGGGCTCGCCGATCGGCATGGGCGATGCAGTGGGCGCAACCGGCGCTGCGGGCGCGCTGGGACTCGCCGGTGTAGCAGCCGGCAAAGGCTCGGCCTCCGGCACCAGCAACTCGAATCTGAAACGACACCCACGTCCCGCGTCGCACCGCAGCGACAGCTCGCCGCCCATGCGTTGCACGATGCGCTGCGCGATGAAGAGTCCGAGTCCGAGACTGCTTTGCCCGGCAGCGCCACCGCTGCCAGGAACCCCCGGTGCGCCGTCGACCGGCTGGGCCTGCTCGAAGCTGTCGGCGGCCCGAGCGAGGTCTTCGGCTTCGACCCCCGTTCCGGTGTCGGTCACTTCGAAACTCAATCGCCAGGCGCCGTCGCCACCGTCGCCTCCCTCGGTTTCGCGCCGCGAGCCGACGCGCAGGCTGATGCAGCCATCGCGCGCGAACGTTCCGGCGTTGGCCAGCAAGTGAAGCAGCACCTGTTGCAACCGCGCTGCATCGATCAGCACCCAGCGCGGTCCGGCCGGGTCGGGCACGAAAATGAACGCGTTGCGCTGCTGCGCTGCGAAGCTCGCCGCGTGCTGCGTGACGGCATCCAGCAGGCCGGCCAGGTCGACCGCAGTCGGATTCAACGTGAGCTGGTCGCGCTCGCCGCGCGCATGTTCGAGCAGCTCGTCGATCAGCGTGAGCTGGTAGGTCGCCTCGCGCTCGATGGTGTCCAGGTGGCTCTCGCGGCCGACGCGGGACGACGGTTCGTCGTACCGCATGAGACGTGCATAGCCGACGATGGTGGCAAGCGGCGCACGCAGGTCGTGGCCGATGAAAGACATGATGCGGACCTGCTTCTGGTAGTTGCTTTCGGCTGCGGCCAGCGCGGTGTTGAGGGCCCGCGTCTGACGCGCCACAGCACGGCGCAGACGATGGTGCTGGCGGCTCAAGAGGTCGATCATCCTTTGCTGGATCTGCTGACGCTGTTGTGAGGTCTGGTAGGCCCACACCGCCAGCGCGACCAGCGCGGCGACAGCGGTCGTGAACCCCGTCGCGTAGTTGCGAACGCCTGCCAGCATGGGCGGCAGCGCGCCCTGCAGTCCCACGGTGCGAATGCCCACGCTCAGCAGCGCGAACAAGATGGCGCAGAGCAGCAGCTTGTGGTGGCCGCCTTCGCGACGCACGTACAGGTAGCCCGCAACGATGAGGCTGCCGACGATGAGCAACGACACGCCGAGGTTGATCTGGGTGAAGACGTAGTAGTTGCCGACGAGCATGCCCACGCACACCGCGCACTGCACTCCAGCCAGCGCAATGAAGTAGCCACGCCCCCCCGTGGGCCGGGTTCGCAATCGAAGCGTCAGGCTGTGCAGATAGAACATCAGCACCAGCACGCATGCGCCTCCCAGGACGCCGGGCGCACGCGAAGCCCATACGGGGCTTTCCGGCCAAAGATAGAAGCGCGTCAAGCCGCGGAACGACCCCTCATACAGGGCGAGGATCGCGAAACCGGCGCACTGCCAGCCCATCGTCCCGCTGCGCGACAGCAGCCAGAGCACGAGCGAATACGCGGCCATCATCAGCAGGCCGCCGATGAGCGCACCGTCCTTCAACGCATCGCGCGTTTCACGGTCGAGCCAGGCATCGGCCGGATAGAGCCAGGGCTGGATCTGCATGCTCGATGCACTGGCAATTCGCACCAGCACTTCGGCGCGCTGGCCCGGGTCGAGGTTGATCGGCAGCAGAGGCTCGCGCCGCGCGGGCTCCTGCTCGCTGACCCTGACCGCGGTGCCGGCGCGACTGTGCTGCCAGCCGGCGGGCTCCGCGCCAGGGATGTTCCAGTAGAAATCGACGTACTGCAGTCGAGGTGAACGCAGCAACAGTCGCAAGCGTTGCTCGCTGCCGGCGTCGTTGGCGATGCGCAGGCGCAGCCACCAGGCCGACTGCGAGAAGCCTGGCTGGAGCAGGCTCGTCGTGGCCGGAACGAAGTGCGACGAAGCGCCCGAGACCGCGGCCGGCTGCAAGGGGTCTGCCTTGGCCAGTACGTCCTCCAAAGAGAGCCTGCTAGTGGCGTCTTCGAGTATCTGGATGCGGCTGGTGAGCGACATCGGCCAGTGGGCATCCGCGGCCTGCACTGTATCGGGGGATGGCGTTGCCACGCTTGCAGCGATTGCGGTGTTGGCCGCTGCGAACGTAGAAAGCATCGACAGCGCCGACAACGCAGATAACAAAGCCAGCGCAGCGAGGCTGCAGGCTTCGATCCGCGACGACGCCAGCCTCAAGACGGCCTTTGCCGCGATGCCAGCTGGGCCCGGTATTCGCTCGGCGATGTACCCAGTCCGGCCTTGAATGCGGTGGCGAAGTTGGCGGCACTCGAGAAGCCCGCCTCCGCAGCGATGTCGGCAATACCAAGCGGCGTTTGCGTGAGCAGTCGCCGCGCCAGGCCGAGCCGCTGTTCGCGCACGAACTCGAACACCGACATGCCGGTCTGTTGGCGGAACGCCTTGGTCAGCCGCTTCTCGTGCGTGCCCACACGGCGTGCAATTTCAGCGAGCGTGGGCATGCTGGCCAGGTTGGATTCGACCTGGCGCAGGGCGGCTTGCACCAGCACATGGTCGGGCTGCTGGTCGGTGTCTGCTGCGGCAGCGGTGCTCGCCTCCGTAACTCCGGTACCTCCGGTAACTCCGGCAACTCCTGCAATTCCAGCCCGTTCCGCCACAGAGGGCGCGGGGAGCGCTGGGCGCAGATGCGTACGAATGCGTGCCAGCACTTCGGCCGGCTCGAAAGGCTTCAGCACGTAGTCGACAGCGCCTTCGCGCAGTCCGGTCAGCCTCTCCTCGAGGCCGCCGGAACTCGTCAGAAAAATCACCGGAATGTGCGCTGTGAGCGGATCGGCCTTGAGCAGCCGACAGGCTGCAAAGCCGTCGGTGCGGTCCATGCGGACGTCCATCAGGATGAGGTCGGGCGCTTGTGCGACGGCGCGACCGTAGCCCTGCATTCCGTCGAAAGCAACAATGATTTCGAAGCACGCACCGCGCAGCACTTCCAGCAGCAATTTGAGTTGCTCCGGACTGTCGTCGACTACCAACAGGCGCGCGACGTAGGGCTCTACAGACTTCATCGTCATGTCTGTCGCTCATTCGACTTCGAACTCAAAAACATCGACATCGCAGTCTCGAATTTCAAATAAATCAGCTATTTTGAACTGTCATTTAAGCGCCAACTGTGCGGTAGCGTACAAATGCCGATTTAAACTCAGCCACCTTAGTTCCTCCCAAAAATACAATTGGCTGGTTTACCCTTATTGCGGCACTGGAATGCGATTTCCCGGAATCACCGGTCGAATCAGCGGCCTGCAGCCGTGTCGCCCCCGGCCGGCTCGTGTGCCAAACAGATTTAAGGTGAATTACAAACCGACTTGCGCAAGCCTGTGCGAAACAGCCCGCGGCGCTCTCTGAAATTCAGGATTGACGATCAAAAGCGCTTTTGTTGAACACGGCCTATCTGTTTCACTAGTTTCAGTTTTGCAACTGTTGTTTCCAATACAAAGCATGACCAAGGCAATTTCTCGCGGTGTATTTGCACAGTGTTCTGGGATGCGAGGCCGATATAGACGGCGTCTCGAACTACATTATTAGGATGGGCAAGTTCTAGACTACAAGGAGTTGAGTGATTCTATTGCTGTATTTTTATCTTCAATGCGAGAACTTTAGTCCCAATAAATTTTCGTATCGACGTCGAAAATACAAAAGAGTTTTGCGACTTGCAATGTTGTACAGGGGAACTGAATTTGGATAATTCTTGAGGAAGTCCCGACACGGTTTTTTCCTTCGACTGCAGATGACCGTATGTTTGCCGCAGCCGTTGGAGCCGTCTCGCACCTCACCAAACGTGTAGATCGGAACGACCCATGCCCAGACTGATTCAACTCAACGGTTCAAGTGCCAGAGAGAGGTTGGTGCCGCAAACGCCGATGACGAAGATCGGACGCGCCGAAACCAACGATGTCACCCTGGACAACGAACGGGCGAGTCGGTTCCGCGCCGCCGCATTCACCCACGGCAAGGCAGTCGCGATTGCAGACCTGAACAAGTCGCACGCGTCGGACAAGTCGCACACGTCGGACAGATCCGAAACGCGGTTCACCTGAATCATGGACACCGCTGAAACATCAGGCCCGGAAGGCATCGTCGAATTTCGGCGGCGAGAGACGCTCATCAAGGCCGGCGCGCTGCAAGACGCCATCTTCAACAGCGCCAACTTTTCAAGCATTGCGACCGACGCCCGCGGCGTCATCCAGATTTTCAACGTCGGTGCAGAACGCATGCTCGGCTACACCGCCGCCGAAACGGTCGACACCATCACGCCGGCCGACATCTCCGACCCGCAGGAAGTGATCGCGCGGGCTGCAGCGTTGAGCCTCGAACTCGGCACCCAGATCACGCCGGGCTTCGAGGCGCTGGTGTTCAAGGCATCGCGCGGAATCGAAGACATCTACGAGCTGACCTACATCCGCAAGGACGGCAGTCGCTTCCCGGCGATCGTCTCTGTCACAGCACTGCGCGATGCGCACGACACCATCATCGGCTATCTGCTCATCGGGACTGACAACACGGCGCGGATGCAAGTGGAAGCCGCCAAGGCACAGCTCGACCAACGCTTACGCGATCAGCAGTTCTACACGCGATCGCTGATCGAATCGAACATCGACGCGCTGATGATGACCGACCCGCGCGGCATCATTTCCGACGTCAACCAGCAAATGATGGCGCTCACCGGTCTGGCGCGTGACGAGCTGATCGGCGCACCGTGCCGCAACTTCTTCACCGATCCGGACCGCGCCGATGCCGCCATCGAGCGCGTGCTCACGGAGAACCGGGTGAGCGACTACGAGCTCACGGTGCGCGCCCGCAACGGCGTCGAGACAGTGGTGTCGTACAACGCCGCCACCTTCCACAATCGGGAGGGCGAACTGCAAGGCGTGATTGCGGCGGCGCGCGATGTGACCGAGCGCCGCCGCTTCGAGCGCGCGCTCGAAGAAACTAACCTGCAGCTGGAACATGCGAGCCGCATGAAGTCAGAGTTTCTGGCGACCATGTCGCACGAGCTGCGCACGCCGCTCAACGCCATCATCGGTTTCTCCGAAGCGCTTAAAGACGGCCTGATGGGTTCCATGAGCGATACGCAAACGGGGTACATCGGCGATATTTTTACCAGCGGGCTGCACCTGCTCTCGCTCATCAACGACATCCTCGACCTGTCCAAGGTCGAGGCCGGGATGATGAGCCTGGAGATGGAAACGGTTGACCTCGCGCGCCTCCTGAAGGACAGCCTGTCGATCGTCAAGGACAAGGCGGCAGCCCAGCACATCCGTCTCGACCTCGAAACCGGCGAAGGCATCGGACTGTCGCGGCTCGACATGCGAAAGACCAAGCAGATCGTCTACAACCTGTTGTCGAACGCGGTCAAGTTCAGTGGAGACGGGGGCCGCGTGGTGCTGAGCGTGCAGCGCGTGTCGCGTGCCAGCGTCGGCACCCTGCCCGGTACATGGCCGGTGCAAAGCTTCCCTCTGGCCGACAGCGAGCACGACGATTTTCTAGAGATCCGGGTGAGCGACGCGGGCATCGGGATCTCGCGGGAGAACATGGCGCGGCTGTTTCAGGCTTTCAGCCAGATCGACAGCAGTCTGGCGCGCAAGTTCGCCGGCACGGGTCTGGGCTTGGCGATGGTCAAGCAACTGGCCGAATTGCATGCTGGCACTGTCGCGGTGTCGAGCGCCGAGGGCCAAGGCGCCTGCTTTGCGGTCTGGCTACCGCTGCTCGCCACGCCGCCGTTGGCCCATGTGATGGCGACCACCAATGGCAACGCACACCCGGCGGCGGCCATTCGCAGCGAACGCATGGCGCTGGTGGTCGAAGACAACGACAAGGCGGCCGACCTGGTGCGCCTGTTGCTGGAGGCCGAAGGCTTCACCGTGCTGCATGCCGCAAGCGCCGAAGCCGCGCTCGTCATGGCGCCAATGCAGACACTCAGCCTGGTCACGCTCGACCTTGAGCTGCCGGGCATGGATGGCTGGGAGTTCCTGTTGAAGATGCGCGAAAGCGCCGACCTCGCGCATCTGCCGGTGGTGATCATCGCCGGCGTGGCCGACAGCAACGTGGCGCTGAGCCGCGGCGCGGTCGCCGCCATGCAGAAACCGATCAGCCGGGCCGACCTGAAGGCAACGCTGGCGAGCCTCGGGCTGCAACCAGGTGCGAGCCGAACGCGCACCGTGCTCGTCGTGGACGACGACCCGAACGCGGTCGATGTCATCGCCGCCTTCTTACCGACGCCGGCGTATGCAGTGCTTCGCGCCTATGGCGGCGATGACGCCATCGCACTGGCGCAACGTGTGAAGCCCGACATCATCCTGCTCGACCTCACCATCCCGGAAACCAACGGCATGGACGTCGTGGACGTGCTGTCTCGCAACCCCGATACCGCCGACATCCCGATCGTGGTGGTGACCGCCAGCCCCATTTCCACCGAGCATCGTGCCGCGCTCGACAGCTATCCGGGCAAAGCCTTGCGTGTCATCGAGAAGCTCGAATTCGGCCACGACCGCTTCGTCGACGAAGTGCGTCGCGTTCTGCCGAAGGATTGAACAGCATGGCCTGCATCCTGATCATCGAAGACAACCCGGCGAACATGAAGCTGACCTGCCTGCTGCTAGGCAACGCCGGCCACAGGTTGCTGTGCGCGGCCGATGCCGAAGTGGGTTTGATGATGGCGCGCGATGCGCAGCCCGACCTGATCCTCATGGACATCCAGTTGCCCGGCATGGACGGCCTGGCAGCCACGGCGCTGCTCAAGCGCGCGCCGGCGACGGCGGCGATTCCGGTCATCGCATTGACCGCCATGGCCATGAAGGACGACCAGGCGAAGGCGGAAGCCGCCGGCTGCGATGCGTACATCGCCAAGCCCTTGCGTTACCAGGAATTGCATGCGGCCATCAACAAGTTATTGGCATGAGATGCATATGAATACATCCGACGCCACCGTGCTGATCGTCGACGACCGCGTGGCCAACCGCCGGTTGCTCGAAGCGCTGCTCGCGCCCGAGGGTTACGCCACTCTCAGTGCAGCCGATGGACCCGAGGCACTGGCGCTGGCCGCGCAACATACGCCCGACGTGGTGTTGCTCGATGTGCGAATGCCCGGCATGAACGGTCACGCGCGCGCGGGCGCTGAAGGCATCGGACGAGACCCGACACATCCCGATCATCCTGATCAGTGCAGAGGTCGACGCCGCCGAGCGTCAGGCAGGCCTCGACGCGGGCGCGGACGACTTTATGACGAAGCCGATCGCGCGCGCCGAGTTGTGGTCTCGCGTTCGGGCCAGCCTGGCGCGCTGACTGGCCAGCCTGGCCCAGCGCGTGCTGCCGTCCTCAGGCAGGCACAGCGTCGATGTCGGCGCGATCCCAGTGCCGGTGCTTGGCCATTGCCGCAATGAAATCGCGCGCCACCTGCTGTGCTGCGGTGAGGTCGCCCATGTTGGTCGCCGGGGTCGCGGCAATCACTACACCGGACGGAACCGCGGCGCCGCCGCTCTTGGCATCCCCCTTGCCCGCATCGAGACTCAGCGTCGACAGCAGCGCCACCCCCTCGCCCACCGCGCAGATCGCCTTGCAATGCTTGAACGCTTCAAGCACGAAGTGCACTGCATCGCCACTGCGCGACAAAGCCTGGGCGCTGTCCTTGCCCGCCGGCACGAGCACCGCGTCGAACATGATCGACGGCATGTTGGTGAACGTTGCGTCGATGTCGATCTGACGTTTGCTGCTGCTGGTCACGGTGCCGAGCCTCAAACCGATGACCTTGCACTGCGCGCCCGCTGCTTCGATGGCTTCCCGGATCGGCTTCAATGAGGCGGAGTCGACGCCATCGGCCACCAGGATCGCCACCTTGCGCGTCTCGATCGAGCCGTCGCCGCTGCCAACCATGCTGAGTGCCGGCGATTCCGAAATGGGCAGCCTGATCTGGTGGTCGCGAAAGCCCGAACGCCCGGCCGCGGCCTTGGCATCGGGCACCCCGATGCCAAGCGGCTCGGCTACACGGCGCGCCAACTTCTCGTCGACATGCGCCAGGTTGTCGACCATGCGCTGTCGAATGGCGGGCACGTCGAGCTTCGACAGCTCGAAGCGAAAGGCCGCGACGATGTGCTCTTTCTCGGCCGTGCTCTGGCTGTTGAAGAACAGGCGAGCTTGCGTGAAGTGATCGTCGAATGACGGGCTTCGACGCCGAATCTTGGGCGGCTCCAACTCGTCGGGGAAGGAGTGAAATCCCTTGTCGCTGCCGTCGACCCTGAATTCCGATCCGTTGCCGAGCGTGTTCGGCTCGTAAGCAACCTGACCGCGTGCGATGGTCTGGCGGTGCATGCCGTCGCGCTGAAAGTTGTGGAACGGGCATACGCCCCTGTTGATCGGCAGCTCGTGAAAGTTAGCGCCTCCTAGCCGCGAGATCTGCGTGTCGGTGTACGAGAACAACCGGCCTTGCAACAACGGATCGTTCGAGAAATCGATACCAGGCACCACATGACCGGGGTGAAACGCGACCTGCTCGGTCTCGGCGAAGAAATTGTCCGGATTGCGGTTGAGCACCATCTTGCCGATGCGCTGGACCGGAATCATCTCTTCCGGGATGAGCTTGGTCGGGTCGAGCAAGTCGAAGCCGAGCGAATGCTCCTTGTTTGGCGGAATGAGCTGCACGCCCAGCTCCCATTCCGGAAAGTCGCCCTTGTCGATCGCTTCCCACAGGTCGCGGCGATGAAAGTCGGCGTCCTTGCCGGCGATCTTTTGCGCTTCGTCCCAGGCGAGGCCATGAATGCCGAGCTTCGGCTTCCAGTGGAACTTGACGAAGTGGCTCTCGCCGCGGCTGTTGATAAAGCGAAACGTATGAACGCCGAAGCCTTCCATCATGCGCAGGCTGCGCGGAATGGCGCGATCGCTCATGGCCCACATCAGCATGTGGGTGGACTCCGGCATCAACGAAGCAAAGTCCCAAAAAGTATCGTGCGCGCTGGCCGCCTGCGGCATCGCGTGATGCGGCTCGGGCTTCACTGCGTGGATCAGGTCGGGAAACTTCATCGCGTCCTGAATGAAGAACACCGGGATGTTGTTCCCGACGAGGTCGTAGTTGCCCTGCTGCGTGTAGAACTTGACCGCAAATCCGCGCACGTCGCGCACCGTATCGGCCGAGCCGCGCTCGCCCGCCACGGTCGAAAAACGCACGAAAACGGGCGTCTTGACCGACGGGTCTTGCAGGAAGTCGGCACTGGTGAACTGCGACATCGACTTGTAGACCTGAAAGTAGCCATGTGCCGCGGAACCCCTGGCGTGGACGGCGCGTTCCGGAATGCGCTCGTGGTCGAAGTGGGTGATCTTTTCTCGAAGGATGAAGTCTTCGAGCAGCGTAGGCCCGCGCAAACCCGCTTTCAACGAGTTGTGGTTGTCAGGGATTTGCAGGCCTTGATTCGTCGTCAGCTCCGGCGCACTGTCGGTCGTGTAGCCGGCCAGTTGTTCTTGCTTGGCGCTGGCACCGGCATTGGCGGCAGCTTTGGCTGAAGGCTTGGGCCGACGGCCTGCGGCTCCCTTGTTCTGGGGCGTCATTGAAATCCTTCGGGGACCGAAATCCAGGTGCATGTGGCACCGGGAAACAAATTAGAAAAAGCTAGCCGGCTTCGGCATCCAGGAACATGTCGAGCGCATTGACCAACGCCAGCAAAGCGACCAACGCAGAGACGATCGCAACGCCCCAAACCAGCGCGTCATCGACCGATGCGCTACTCAACACACCCCACAACGACGACAGCCCCATGATCAGCTCCTGTTGATGGCATGAAATTTACGTTTCACACGCTCCGTTACCCGTAGTGAGCACGCGTGCGCCGGTGTGGGAGTTGCGAGGGAAGCAAGGTAGGACCGTGCCGACCATTCCGCGCTGGCACCTACGCGCGAACCGGCCACGGCCCACGCGGGGTGACTTTGGTGCCCGATAGGATGCTCGCAACCTGCAGATGGACTGCAGGCATCAAAACTGCTTTGCTTCCAGCTCCTGTCCTCAGAGAAACGCCAACATGCTCATCAAAATCGGTTTCGACATCGAACTCGGCGTTGCCGCTCCCACGGCGTTGATCTACATGCTGCAGGTGCATCCGTCACGTGCCGCCGACATCCCGGCCGGCGAGAACATCACCATCAGCCCGCCCCTGGTGACCGACCATTACCAGGACGTTTTCGAAAACCATTGCGCCCGCGTCCATGTTCCGTTTGGCGTCAGCAGCGTGCGTTTGCGCAACGAAGCGGTGGTGTTCGACAGCGGCTGGGCCGACCCGGTCGACTACGGCGCCATCGCGCATGCGCCGTCCGACCTTCCGGTATCGACGCTGCCCTTCGTGCTGCCGAGCCGCTATTGCGAGGTCGACAGCGAGCTGCTTCAGTTCGCCTGGGCCAACTTCGGCAACGTTGCGCCGGGCTGGCACCGTGTGCAGGCGATTTGCGATTTCGTGCACCGCCATCTGCGCTTCGACTACCAGCGCGCCCGCGCCACGCGCACCGCGCTCGAAGGCTTTCGCGAGGGCGTCGGCGTCTGCCGAGACTTCACACACCTGGCGATCACGCTGTGCCGCTGCATGAACATTCCGGCGCGCTACGTAACCGGTTACCTCGGCGACATCGGCATTCCGGCAGTGCCGTATCCGATGGACTTCAGCGCCTGGTTCGAGGTGTACCTGGGCAACCGCTGGCACACCTTCGATGCGCGGCACAACACGCCGCGCATCGGGCGCATTGTGATCGCGCGCGGTCGCGATGCGGCGGACGTGCCGATCAGCATGGTGTTCGGGGCGAACACGCTTCAGCGGTTCGAAGTGACGACGGACGAGATCGTCCAGTAGCCCCCGAGCGATCTCAGGCGGCGCTCGGGCGCCTCTTGAAAGGCTCAGGCGGCGCGGCGCCGAGATGTCTTCGCCGCTGCCGGCGCGGCCTTTTTTGTAGCCGGCTTGGTAACCGGCTTTTTGGTCGCTGCCTCGGCCCCGCCGGACAAGGGCGCATCCTGAGCTGCCCTGGCGCCGCCCTTGCGCAGGCTGCGCTGCAGCAATTCGGTCAGGTCGATGATCTTGGCGCTGCTTCCCGCATCCGCTGCCTCCATCGGCTGCAGCTTTTCGACCGCTTCGGTCTGTCCGGCTTCGACCTTGCGATCGACCAGCTTCATGATCGCGTCCTTGAACGAGTTCTTGAAAGCGTCCGGGTCCCAGTCGGAACTCATGTCTTCGACCAGCGCTTTCGCCATCTTGAGTTCGCTGTCCGAAAGGCCCGCCTGCTTCGCGCCTTCGGCCGGCAGCGGCAGGTCTTTCCAGGAGCGGATGTCGGTGCCCCAGCGCAGCAGGTTCAGCACCAGCCCGGCGCCCGACGGCACCAGCGCTGCCAGATGTTCCTTGGTCTGGATCACGACGCGCGCCACCCCGATGCGGCCGCTGCGTTGCAGGGTTTCGCGCAACAGCGCATAGACCTTGGCGCCGCGGTTGATGGGAGCCACGTAATACGGCCGCTCCAGGTAGACGAACGGAATGCCGGCGGCCGGGACGAAGGTCTCGATCTCGATGGTCTGCGTGGTCTTGGGGTAGGCGGCCGAAATCTCGGCATCGCTCAATACGACGTACTGGCCGTCTTCGTATTCGATGCCCTTGACGATCTGCTCACGGTCGATTTCCTTGCCGGTTTTCTTGTTGATGCGCTTGTAGCCAACCGGGTCCATCGTGCGCTTGTCGAGCCAGTCGAAGTCGATGCCGCTGTCGGTGGTCGCGGAGTACAGCGCGACCGGGATGTGAACGAGGCCGAAGCTGATGGCGCCTTTCCAGAGAACGCGCGGGGCAGGTTTCGAATCGGGCATTTGAGAATCCTCCATCCCTTGACAGTAGGCGCACCGCAGCATCACACCTGTAGGAACGAAGCTAAAGCACCCGATCGCTCTCGACCGCGAAGTAGAACCACTCGGTACCCGGCAGCGCCTCGGCATTCGGGAACACGATGAAGCCATCGCGCTCGGCGTACAGCATGGCGCCGTCTTCGCGCACGCCGATCGGCTCGCCCTGCGCCACCGCGTCGAAGGTCGCCCATTCGCGAACGAACTGGTCTTCTTCGTGAGTGCGGTCGGTCACGCTGACCAGGCGAAGCAGGGCCGGCCGGTACGGCTGCGTCGGCGCGCCTTCAGCGTGTTCGATCATCCCTAGCGCTCGCAACGCCGACACGATCGCGCGGTACGCGACATCGGGTGCAGCCGGATCGCGGTGCTGTCCGCATTCGAGCGTGACGCCGTAGCCGCCCTGGCTGCGCATGTACTCGTTGGTGCCCCAGCCGAACGCCAGCGCGGCATCGTCGACCGGCGCGCCACCCGGCAAACTTGCGCGGTGCGCCAGGCCGGCGGCGTAGATGTCGAGCCAGCCTTCGACCACGCGCGAGGTCCCGATGTGCAATGCCAGTTGCCCCTCTTCGAACGCCCGCGAAAACGGCTCCAGCCCGCCGTGGTTGTCGCGCGGACCGATCATCGCGAACGCATCGCCCGCGCTCTGAAACGAATGCAGGTCGAGCAGCACGTCGTGCCGGTCGAGCAAAGGGCAAAGCAGGTTGGTGATGAGCGCTTCGTAGTCGGCCGGTGCGGTGCTCGGCTGGAACAACCGGTTGAGATTGCGCTCTCCTTCGCGCCGCTGCCGTTGTCGCGCCAGAGGATTGGCCACCGGCACCAAGGTGAGCGTGCCGCGCAGCAAGGTGAACGTGCCGCCGTCCAGTTCGGCCAGCACCCGTTTGATGCCGACGGTGCCGCAGATTTCGTCGCCGTGCACGCCGCCGAGCACGATCAGCCGGGGGCCGCGGGCGGTCGATTCGAAGCTGTGGATTCGCAGCGGCACAACAGCATGGATCGATGTCATCGAACGATCCTACAGCGACCGGCAGGACGGTCCTACCGGGGACAGGCGAACATCATGCGATAGAGAGATCTTCACAGGAGCAGCGTCATGGCAAGCAAAAAACCGTCCCAGCCCGCAATCGATTCGGTACAGCCCGGACCGGTGGACGATGCCGAAAGCGGCAAGACCAAGGTTCAGCAGGGTGGCAATTCGGCGCCCAAATTGCCACACGAACGCGACCAATCCTCAGACAGTCAGGAAACTGCGGATGGCGCGCCGCCACGCGTCGGCAAGCAAGGTCACGCAGACCTGGAACGAGGCTTGGTCGACACCGGCACCAGCCCAGTCACCGACAAGGTCTACAACGAAAAGGTCAGCAAGCGCTGATCCCGCGCAGGGGGATCAGTCGCGGGCCGGGGCGGCGCCGGCAAGTTCGGCACGCATCGCAGAGATAACGGACGCATAGTCGGGCTGGGTGAAGATGGCACTGCCCGCGACGAACGTATCGGCCCCGGCGCTCGCCACGCGGGCGATGTTGTCGACCTTGATGCCGCCGTCGACTTCGAGCCGGATGTCGCGCCCGCTCTGCTCGATGCGCTTGCGGGCGTCCTCGATTTTTCGCAGCGTGGTGTCGATGAAGGTCTGCCCGCCGAAGCCCGGGTTGACGCTCATGATCAGGATCAGGTCGATGTCGTCGATGACCCAATTCAGCACCTCCAGCCCGCGCGCCGGATTGAACACCAGCCCCGCTTTGCAGCCGGCCGCCTTGATCGCCTGAATGCTGCGGTGTGTGTGCGGCGACGCGTCGGGATGAAAGCTGATGAAGTCCGCGCCAGCCTCGGCGAACGATGCAGCCAGCGCGTCGACCGGCTCGACCATCAGATGGACATCGATCGGTACCGCAACGCCGGCGGCGGTTTTGGCGTGCGGCTTGAGCGCGTGGCAAATCATCGGGCCGAAGGTCAGGTTCGGCACGTAATGGTTGTCCATGACGTCGAAGTGAATCCAGTCGGCACCGCCGGCGATGACCTGCGCCACTTCGGCGCCAAGGCGCGAAAAATCGGCGGACAGGATGGAGGGTGAGATGCGGAATTGGCGGGCGGTGGTGCTCATTCTCCAATTGTCGCAAAGCAGGCTGCGGGTACCATCGCCGCATGTCCGACAGCACGATGACCGTCAAGGTCGAGCCCCGTTTTCTGCCCGAGCAATCGTCGGCGGAAGACCACGTCTATACCTTCGCCTATACGGTAACGGTGACCAACACCGGGGAGGTGCCGGCCCAGCTCATCGCCCGCCACTGGCTCATCAACGACGCTTCGGGTCACGCGCAGGAGGTCAAGGGACTCGGTGTCATCGGCCAGCAGCCGCTGCTCGCAGCCGGCGAGTCGTTCCGCTACACCAGTGGTTGCCGGTTGCAGGCGCCCAGCGGCACCATGCACGGCAGCTTCTTCGTGGTGAACGAAGCCGGCGACCGCTTCGACGTACCCATCCCGATGTTCGTGCTCGAAGCCAATTCGGACGGTCGGCCCAGCACCCGCGTGCTGCATTGACGCGTGTGGCGGTGTCGCCGCAACCCCGCCGGATGAAGTTTCTCCGATGATGTCTTTCTTCTCTTCGCTCCCGTCTTTCACGGTCATGACCAACGAGCTCATGGCGTTTTGGGCGGAATGGGCGCGGCCGACCGCCGGCCTGCCGATCGTGCTGTGGTCCTTGCTGCTGGCGGTGGCCGCGGCCGCCGGGCACCTGGTGCAGCGCTACATGGGCATGCCCAAGGTGGTCGGCTATTCGATCGTCGGCACCATCGTCGGCTTTGCCGGTTTCGAAGGTGCGCTCTGGCCGCTGCAGGGCATCAGCCTGTACCTGCTGGAGCTCGGCGTGGCGATCGTGCTGTTCGAGGCGGGCGGTCGCCTGCCGCTGCGCTGGTTTCGCTACAACCCGATGGTGCTGCTGCAAAGCATCCTCGAAGCCTCGCTGACGTACTTCGGCGTGTTCTGGGCGTTGCACTGGCTTGGTATTCCGGACCCGGTCGCCAACCCGATCGCGCTGATGGCGATCGTCGCCTCGCCCGCAGTGCTGAGCCGCGTGCTGATGGACACCCGCGCTTCCGGCCCGGTGACCGATCGGGCGATGACACTGGCCACGCTCAACACCTTCTATGCGCTGGCGCTGGGCTATGCGCAGGCGGGCCTGATCGAGCGAGCGCCGCAGGGGCTGGTGCAAAAGCTCTACCCGGTGGGCGTGGTGCTGGGCCTGTCGTTCGTGGTCGGTGCGGTCATGGCGCTGGCCTTGCGATCGGCCCTGCGCTTCATGAGCCCGACCAGCGAGAACACCTCGATCCTGCTGCTGGCCATCATCGCGGCCGGTGCGGCCCTCACGGCGCACGTCGGTGGCTCGGCACCGCTGGCCGCGCTCATCGGCGGCGTGCTGTTGAAGCAACTCAATCCCAAGCCGTGGGCGTGGCCGCGCCAGCTCGGCACCGCAGCGTCGTTGTTGACGATGCTCATGTTCGTGCTGGTGTCGATCGTCGCCGCCCAGGCGGACTGGAGCCTGCCGGTCGCGAGCGTGGTGCTCACCGTCATCAGCGTGCGCTTCGCAGCCAAGATCGCCGGCGTCGCCATTGCCAACCCGGGCAGCGGCGCGAGCTGGAAGCAGGCGCTTTGGGTCGGCTGCGCAATGTCGCCGCTGTCGTCGATCGCGCTGTTGATCGCGTCGGGCTTCGTCACTGCATCGCCGTTGCTGGGCGCGATGATCACGCAGGTCGCGCTGCCCGCCATCCTGCTGATGGAAGTGCTGGGTGCCGTGCTCGCGACCATCGCGATTCACAGCGCCGGCGAAAGCTCGCTGCCCTGGACGCCCGAGGCGTTCATGACCGCAGAGGAGACGCAACGATGAGCATCAATTTGAACCGCGGTCCGTTGCCCGCGCTGCCGGACGCACCCAAGTCGCCAGCCGGCCGCGTGGTGAAGCTCGAGCCCTTCAACAAGTCGGAGGCGCTGTCGCTCGGCGTCGAGCTGGAACTGCAGCTCGTCAACACGCACGACTACGACCTCGCACCGTACGCCGAAGACATGCTGCGGCTGATGGCGCAAACGCCGTTGCCGGGCAGCGTGGTCCCCGAGATGACGTCGAGCATGATCGAAATCTCGACCGACATCTGCCACTCGGCACAGGACGTGCTCACGCAGCTGTCGCCCATTCGCGATGCGCTGGTGCGCAACGCCGACAAGCTCAACATCGCGGTGGTCGGCGGCGGCACGCACGCCTTTCAGCAATGGCACGAACGCCGCATCTACGACAAGCCGCGCTTTCGCGAGCTGTCGGAGCTGTACGGCTACCTGAGCAAGCAGTTCACTATCTTCGGCCAGCACGTACACATCGGCTGCCCCGATGCCGACGCGGCGCTGCTCATGCTGCACCGCATGTCGCGCTACATCCCGCACTTCATTGCGCTGTCGGCCTCGTCGCCTTTCGTGCAGGGGCAAGACACGCAGTTCGATTCGGCGCGGCTCAACTCGGTGTTCGCCTTCCCCTTGTCGGGCCGCGCGCCTTTCACGTTGAGCTGGAAAGAGTTCGAGAACTACTTCGAGCGCATGACCCGCACCGGTGTCGTGCGCAGCATGAAAGACTTCTACTGGGACATCCGGCCCAAACCGGAGTTCGGCACCATCGAGATCCGCGTGTTCGACACGCCGCTGACCATCGAGCGTGCCGCGGCGCTGGCCGGCTACGTGCAATCGCTTGCCGCCTGGTTCCTGCAGGAGCAGCCTTTCGAGCCGACCGAAGACGATTACCTGGTCTACACCTACAACCGGTTCCAGGCCTGCCGCTTCGGCCTCGACGCGGTGTATGTCGACCCGGCAAGCGGCGAGCACATGCCGCTGCGCGACCACATCCTGATGACGATGACGCAACTCGAATGGCACAGCGAAGCGCTCAACGCGACGCAGGCGCTGGGCCAGCTGCGCACCAGCGTCGAGGCCAACCGCAACGACGCGCGCTGGCTGCGCGAAAAGCAGGGCAAGGAGCGCCTGCTGGCAGAAGTCGTGCGCCAAGCGTCGCTGCGCTTTCGCGCCGGCACCTGAACAGGCCGGAGATGGGCGAATTCGATCTGATCGAGCGCTACTTCGCGCGGCCTGCCAAGCGATCCCCGCTGGGCAATGGTGACGACTGTGCGCTGCTGGCGCCGGCGCCAGGCATGCAGCTGGCCGTGTCGTCCGACATGCTGGTCGAGGGGCGACACTTTCTGTCGACCGTGGCGCCGGAGCGGCTCGGCCACAAGGCGCTGGCCGTGAACCTGAGCGACCTCGCGGCCTGCGGTGCGGCACCGCTCGCCTTCACGCTCGCGCTGTCTTTGCCGGCCGTCGACGAATCATGGCTCGCCGGCTTCTCGCGGGGACTGTTCGCGCTGGCCGATGAACATGAGTGCGAGCTGGTCGGCGGCGACACCACGCGCGGGCCGCTCAACATCTGCATCACCGTGTTCGGCGAAGTGCCGGCCGGCACGGCGCTGCTGCGCTCGGGCGCGAAGCCGGGCGACGACGTTTGGGTTAGCGGGACGCTGGGCGATGCGCGTCTGGCGCTGGAGGCGTTTCGCGGCACGCTGGCGCTGAGTGCGGAAGTGTTCGAGCGGGCACGTCGCCGTATGGAGCAGCCGACGCCGCGCGTGGCACTGGGCATCGCACTGCGCGGCATCGCGAGTTCTGCGGTCGATGTGAGTGATGGATTGATCGGCGATCTCGGGCACATCCTGGCTTCGAGTCGCGTCGGTGCCCAGTTGGATGCAGATGCCGCTGCCGCCCTCGTCGCAGCCAACGAGCACGCGCCGGGCTCGGCCGATCTCTTCACCAGGGAGGTCCTCAGGACGTGCGCGCTTTCGGGCGGCGACGACTACGAGCTTGTGTTTACCGCGCCCGTGGCGGCGTGCGATACGGTCTTGCAGGCGGGCATCAGGTCCGCCACTGCAGTGACGCGCATTGGGCACATCGAAGCCGCGCCGGGCCTGCGCATCGTCGACGCCCGCGGCGCACCCGTCGCGCAGCACTTCACTTCGTTCGATCACTTCGCCTGACAACCGACAACTGACGAAAGCGGCAGGCCGATGTACCCGAAGAACCGCCTCGAAGCACTCACCGACGGCATCTTTGCCGTGGCGATGACCTTGCTTGTGCTCGACCTGCGCATTCCGGACGAGATCGGCAGCCCGACCGACGAGGCATCGCTCGTTCATGCGCTGTTGGCGCTGACGCCGAAGCTGATCCCGTACCTGCTGAGCTTCTACCTGCTCGGCGTCAGCTGGCTCTCGCTCATCAAGGTGCGGTCGCGCAGCGAGGTTGTCGGCGCGGGCTACGCCCGGTGGTGCCTGCTGTACCTGCTGTTCGTGACGCTGCTGCCGTTCTCAACGGTGGTGATGGGGCGCTTCACAGCCTATGCCGCGGCGACCGCCCTGTATGCGGCCAACATCGGCCTGGTGGCGGCGACAGGGTTCCTGTTGATGTCGGTATTGCCGGACCCGGTGCGCGACGCGCATTGGCTGGACCGGCGCGTGTCGCTGGTCGTGCTTTTCGCCTCGTGTGTCCTAACGATCGTGTTGAGCTTCATCACCCCCGGCAACGCGCTGTGGGCACTGGCGCTCAACTTGGCAGCCGGGCCGACCGCACGCGTCTATGCGCTCTTCGCGCGGGCCGCCTGATCGCCTCTCCGGCCCTGCCGTGGCCCGCCACACGCTGCAGCCGATACCATGGAGGGGCGCGCCCAAGCGAGAGCATCACGCTCCGCAGCGCCCCCTTCATGACCGAGTCGCTGCCCCCTGTAGAACCTTCAGACCTTCCGCCAAACGGCGCGACCCGCGCCGATGCAGCCCGCGCGCCGCTGCCCGGCCGCCCGACAGTGCGCTTCATGCTGTCGAACCCCGCGCACTGCATCGCACTCGGCTTTGGCTCCGGCCTGCCGCGCATCGCGCCCGGCACGGTCGGCACGCTGTGGGCCTGGGTCGGCTTCCTCGTGATGCAGCGCTGGTTCGTGCCGTCGACCATCGGCTGGATCATTCTGGTGTCGCTGCCGGTCGGCTGGTGGGCCTGCACCGTGACCGCACGCAACATGCGCATCGCCGACCCCGGCGCCATCGTGTGGGACGAGGTGATCGCCTTCTGGATCATCCTGTGGATGATCGCGCCGGCGGGCTTGCTCGGCCAGGCCATCGCCTTCGGCCTGTTCCGCTTCTTCGATGCGGCCAAGCCCGGACCGGTCGCGTGGGCCGACGGTTTGTTCAAGCAGCGCGATGCTGTCGAGCCGTCATGGTGGGCGGCAGGTTTCGGCATCATCCTCGACGATTTGGTGGCCGCGTTCTGCACGCTGCTGGTCATCGCCGCATGGAAGGCGTGGTGAGCGCATGACGATCGATCCACTGGTCCATCAGACCGCCGACCTGCTCCAGCAAAAGCACTGGATGCTGGCCACCGCAGAGAGTTGCACCGGCGGCATGATCGCCGCTGCCTGCACCGACCTCGCCGGTTCGAGCGCGTGGTTCGAGCGCGGCTTCGTCACTTATTCGAACGAGGCCAAAACCGACTTGCTAGGTGTCGACGCATCGCTCATCGCGACGCAGGGCGCGGTCAGCCAGGCAGTGGTCGAGGCGATGGCGTCAGGCGCCGTGGCTCGATCGAAAGCGCAGGTCTCCGTCGCTGTCACCGGTGTCGCCGGACCGGGTGGCGGCACGCCCGACAAGCCGGTCGGCACCGTGTGGTTCGGCTGGTCGGTCGGCGGGCAGATTCGCAGCGAGCGCCGGCAATTCGATGGCGACCGCGCCGAGGTGCGCGCGGCCACCGTGCGACATGCTTTGCAGACGCTGGTGCTCATGTTGCAGCTGCCGAACTAGCGCCTCGTCTGTCCAACGCCGCAATCGACCCATTCACCACAACGACATCGCAGGGGGAGCCATGAAGACGACCAATGAACAAACCATCCGCCGCTTCTACGACGCCTTCGCCAAGCTCGACGCCGCCACCATGAGCGCGTGCTACGCGCCCGACGTGACCTTCGAAGACGAGGTGTTCACGCTGCGTGGTCGGAAAGAAGTCGGCGGCATGTGGACCATGCTGTGCGCCGGCACCCAAGCCAAAGGCGCCGACGTATGGAAGCTGACGTATCGCGACGTCGCGGCCGACGACACCAGCGGAAAAGCCCACTGGGACGCGCACTACCGATTCAGCGCGACTGGCCGCATCGTCGACAACGCCATCGACGCACGCATGACCTTCACGCCCGAAGGCCTGATCGCCACGCACCACGACAGCTTTCCGTTCTGGACCTGGGCGCGCCAGGCGCTCGGCACGCCCGGCCTGCTGCTCGGCTGGTCGCCGTCGTTGCGCAACAAGGTCAGGAAGACCGCAGCCACCAACCTCGCTGCCTTCATGGCGCGCCAGTCTTGAGACCAATTCGAGACGTTTGGAAAGCCCCGCACTCATGACCGCACCGACCACCGACATCGCCCTCACCGATGACACCGCCAAGCACCGCTACGAAGCCCACATCGGCAACGAGCTGGCCGGCTACGCCGAATACAACCTGCTCACCGACGCCATCATGTTCACGCACACCGAAGTGCTGTCGACCTTCGAAGGCAAAGGCGTCGGTTCGACCCTGGCCAAACACGTGCTCGACGACGCGCGTGCACGCAAGCTGCATGTGATACCGGTGTGCCAGTTCATCGCGGGGTATATCCGCAAGCACCGGGACTATGTGGATCTGGTGCGGGAGGATATTCAGCGGGCGTTCAAGATTTAGCGGGGCGACTGCATTCGGGCAAGAAGCTGCCCGTCGGCATCGAGGCGGAATTTGCCTGCAACCAGCTCTTAATCACTAGGCCAATCCGGATGAGCAACCTGTTTTTTAAGGCGCGCGATGGACAAGAAGAAAGACCAGCTGGACCGCAGGATCAACGATTTCGCTACGCGCTCGTTTCGGGACATAGCGGATGGTGACTACATCGCCGCCAGGCTTGCCTATCGCGCAGAGCTCATGCCTCAGGCAATGTGGTCTGCACAGCAGGCGCTTGAGAAGTATCTGAAGTACATCCTTCTAGTTAACCGCGTTGCAGCAGCAGATGTGCGCCATGACATCAATGCTGCTTTGCGCCTCGTCGAACAGCTGCCGTGGAAGCCAGTGCTGCGGCCGCAAAGCCGAAAGTTCCTGGAGCACATCGCTGCCCATGGCGAGTACCGCTATCTGGACGTGTCCTACTTCGTGCTCGGGTACCCAATTCTTGAACTGGACATGACGGTATGGGACATCCGTAGATATTGCCAAGTGCTTGATGTTTTCGGAAAGGCCTTGCCGATCGTCGAACAGCAGCTGCTAAAAGATGCACATGCGATGTTGACGGGAAGCACGGAATGCTCTCCGCATAAGTTTCGTCTCCATGGTGGGTATTTGGAGAAAGTCATCGACAGCGCGAAGCACCCGTCCAGGAGTGCTCTCCTTTGGCAAAACGCATTCTTCGGCAACCGTCGGCGCTCGACCGTGAAGCTGCGACATAGCCTTAAAGCCGCAAACTCGCCGCTTCATCTGTACCCAAACATGCTTGAAGAGTTGTTGAAGTACGTCTACATCCCTAAAGACCTACGCAACGGCTACCGGGAGCACCTTAGGCAGATAGTCGCAGACCCATCGAAACGACCGTAGGCACCAATCACGGCTGTTAGCAGACATTGACCATCACCTCATCATGAAGCTTGAAATGGAGCGCCTCGAAGCTCTCGTTGATCCCTTAGACAGCCAGCTTGAAATCCGGCTTTTGAAGCTGCGCAGCTACGGCCCGAACTCCTATGCATCGCTGACAGACGAAGCAGGCAACTATGTGCAGGTAGCTGGCGGTGGCGTGACCTGCATGATCGAAAAGTTTGATGTGGCGGCGTCAATTAGGCTGCGTGCTTTTCACGACCAACCGAGTCCAGTGTTTCCAGATGGGACGGTGCTTGCGTTTAGCGGCGGGGAATTGACCCTTCGCTCGGACGAATGGTTTCAAGCTGCCGCGGTCGTCGACGTGTTTCTTTGCTTCAAGCATGGGCGACCGTTTGGTCCAGGGGTGCACTGGCGAGAAGCGCCGCACTGGCCCTCCGCTCTTGCTGCCGAGTAGCGCCGCCAAAAGCGGACCTTCCTGCACACTTTCTGATGACCGTCGAAATCACATCTATCGTTGACGCCGTAGGTACTGACACAGGAACCAACGAGGTCCACCTAAGCATCTTCGATCACCTGCCTTGGAGCACTTATCACCTTCGGCTTCTACAGGACAAGATCAATGCGTACCTTGGCTACATCGAGTCCGGCGAGATTTACGCCTCTTACCCAACTGCACGGGGCAGGACGTTGGTGATCGACGTCTTTGCGAAGTTCAGGCCGTCCGAAGATGCTCTGGTCTTTTTTGCGAGGGCTGAGGCCTTAGCTGCAGAGTACGGTGCCTCTCTGCGCTACTTGCATTCGGGCAAGGGCTATGCTGATGACGCAGCTTAGTTAGCTCGGCTGCAATCGTGCCAGAAGCGGTCCTTCCGTGTGCCTGTCGGGATCAAGATCGAATCATGACTTTCACTCCGCAGCCGCACCTTGAGCGACGCCTTGCTGCTATGGTGGCCTCGTCGAATGAGCTGATGGCCGCGCTCGATGCAGCGCGTCTCCTCGGGCTGCAGTCGTGGTGCATCGGCGCAGGCGCTGTCCGCTCATTGGTTTGGGATGCTCTGCACGGCTTTGAGCGCCG
>NZ_JASJXB010000041.1:0-31828 GCF_035018885.1 Variovorax sp. LG9.2
GAGCGAGGGCGGAGGCGGAGTCAGGAGCGGGGTCGGGGACGGTCATCGGTGCTGCAGGTAAAAAGCCAGCGCCGATATTAAGGCGTCAGTTCCTCGACGACTGCGGCGGTCGCAGAGTGGAAGCGGCCCGACCGGCAGCGGCGACATCGGCGTCCGTCAATGTCCCGAGGAAGGCCACGACGTCGCGAATCTCGGCCTCGGTCAAGGCCGGCTGCGCACCCGGCCGCTGGCCGAAGGGCGCTTCGACGTTGACGTTGTGGTGGTACTTCGAGGGCAGGTCGTCGTAGGGCTGGACCTTGCCTTCGGCACCACGGCCGTACCAGCGCGCGGGTGCCGTGTCGCGCTGTGCATAGAAGCGCACCGCTTCATCGAGCGAGTGGAAGACGCCGTTGTGGAAGAACGCCTGTTTGACCGCCACGTTGCGCAGCGTGGGCGTGCGGAACAGGCCGCAGTATTCCGGGTGGTCCGCCAAATCGGTGCGCAGCGGGCCGCACAGACCGAGGTCGTGAAACGCGGGGTCGGCATTGGCGGCCAGTGCGCGATTGCGCGGCACGCCGATGGCGATCATTCCAAAATCGGTGAACAGCGGAAACGCGCCGTCGGGCGTGCGCTCGCTCAGGTGGCAGGCCGCGCAGTTGCCCTTGTCGGCAGCGTTGAAGAGCTTCAGCCCACGCGACTCCGCGGCATCGAGCTTTTGCTGGCCGCGCAGCACGGCGTCGTACTTGCTGGTGAACGGATAGAAGTCGGTCGGCGATTCCTGGAAGACTTCGAGCGCCAGGCCGGCCGCCTTGAACGCCGTGTCCGGGTTGTCGAAGACTTCGTCACCAAACGCCTGCCGCATGTCGTTCGCGTAGCCGGCCTTCTCCAGCTTGCCGGCGACGATCGCCACCGACGCGTTGCCCATCTCCGCGGACGAGAGCAGCGGCAGCCCTGCCTGTTCATGTGCAGAGCCGGCGCGGCCATCCCACATGTGGCCGCCGGTCGGGCCGGCGTCGATGCTGTCGTCGCCGTCGTTGTCGTGGTGGTGCTCTGAAAACGCGGTCAGCGTTTGCAGGTAGCGCAACGACGGCGCGGCGCGCGGGCCAGGCGTGCGGCCATCGACACCGCCGAGCTGCACCGACAAGGCGTTCGATGGCCCGTAGGCATGTGCGGGATCGTGGCAGCTCGCGCACGACTGCATGCCAGATGCCGACATCGAGGTGTCGAAGAAGATGCGCCGTCCGATCGCGCTCAACTGCGCGGCGCTGGGCTGCGGCTTGCCGGGTGTGGGTGCGTAGGTGGCGCCGACGTAGGCCGGTGCGGCAGGCGAGGCCGCTGCATCCGGCCCAGCCGCTGCCGTGCGTGCGCCTGGCCGGCCGTCGCATGCCGACAGGGCCACGACCCCGAGCAGCAGCCAGCCGGAGCGGCGAAGAAAGTTGAAGACGCTGAAGAAGGCGAAGCGAAACGTCACGGTGGAGATCGGGCGAAAAGCCTCGGTTGGCGGCGACTGTGCTGCCGCAGCGTGTCAGCGCGATGACACGCCACTGCCACGCGGTTGTCACGGAGCCGCACGACCATCGATGCGCCCGGCGTCAGTCGGGACCATTCCAACACCAAGAGTACCCAGATGACCGCCCAACCCTTGTCTCCCTCTTCGCGCGATTCCGCGCCCAGAACATCCCGCCGAAACGGCCAGCCGCTGGCACTCGCCTTGTGGCCGACCGCCATCGTCGCGTCGGCCGTGGTGATGGCCTGCGGCGGCGGCGGAAGCAGTAACGGCTTCAGCGGCCTCGTGCCCACCACCGGCGTTGCGACCACCACGCCCACGGCACCCGCCACGACGAGCGGCGTGGTCACCGGCAGCTACTTTCGCAACGCGAAGGTGTGCATCGACAGCAACAACAACGGCCGCTGCGACGCGTCGGAAACCAGCACCACGACAGACGCCAACGGCGCCTTCACGCTCACCGGCAAGGGCGCTGTGGTGGCCGAGATCGGCACATCGAGCAAGCGCTACGACCCGGCCACCAGCGTCGAATCCGCCGTCACGCAGCCGCTCGTGTTCCGCGCACCTGCCGAAGCCAACGGCGTCGTCAGCTCCATCAGCACCGAAATGGTCGCACTCATGGACGCCAATGGCGGCGACCTTGCTGCGGCGCGCACCGCCTTCGCCAAGCGCCTCGGCGTTTCGGAAACGCAATTGCTGGCCGACCACAACAAGATCACCGACGTCGCCATCCGCGGCGTGCTGCAAACCGAGATCGACCAGAGCATCGAGCGCATTGCCGAAGCCGTGGCCGAGGCTGGCACCGCAGGCGACCTGACCGGCGCCCTGCGCAACCGTTTCGCGCTCGACCAGATCAACAACGTGGTCGTGATCTACGCGGAAAACCGCGGCTTCGACAATCTCTACGGCCTGTACCCCGGCGCTAACGGCATCCCGGGCGTGAACCCCGCATCGAGCACCGCCGAGCCCCAGAAAGACTTCGACGGCTCAACCCTCCCGGCACTGCCGCCGGTATGGGGCGGCGTCACTGCCGCTGGCCAGACCACGACCATCACGCAGGCGCAAACCGTCGGCATGCCGAACAAGATGTTCCGCATCGACGACGCGGCAGGCTTCTTCAACACCGGTACCGTCATCGGCCAGTCGACCATCACGCGCGACCTGGTGCACCGCTTCTATAACAACCAGATGCAGATCGACGGCGGCAAGAACGACAAGTTCGCGGCCTACTCCGACGCGGGCGGCCTGAGCATGGGTTACTTCGACGGCAGCAAGATGCAGCTGTGGAATCTCGCGCAGCAATACACGCTGGCCGACAACTTCTTCATGGGCGCTTTTGGCGGTTCGTTCCTGAACCACCAGTACCTCGTGTGCGCTTGCGCACCGATCTACCCGAACGCCGATGCCGACACGTCACCCGCGAAGGCTTCGATCTCCGCCATCGACACCGATGCCGACGGCAACTTCGTCAAGCTCACCGCTGCAGTCACGTCGCCGGCTTCGGTGCTGAACGGCGCGCCGATCTACAAGAACGACAGCACGCTCACGCCCAAGGACGCGAGCGGCACCTTCTACGCCGTCAACACGATGCAGCCGCCCTACCAGCCGAGCAACAACGCGCCGGCCGCGAGCGACAGCAGCAAGCTCTACGCCGATCCGACGAAGGCAAATACCTTGCCGCCGCAAACGCAGACCACCATCGGCGATGTGCTCACGGCCAAGGGCCTGAGCTGGGCCTGGTACGGCGGCGCATGGAACAGCACCACCGCCACCGCGGAGGGCAACCGCGTATTCCCTGCCGCCGTGCCACCGGCCGCGCAGGCGCCCAATTTCCAGTTCCACCACCAGCCCTTCAACTACTACGCTGCCTTCGACCCGGCCACGCACGCCGACGCACGCGCTGCGCACCTGAAGGACTTCGACGCCGACTTCCTGACGCAGGCCGCAGCCGGCACGTTGCCTGCCGTGAGTTTCTACAAACCGCAAGGCAACCTGAACCAGCACAACGGCTACGCCAACATCACAGATGGTGATGCGCACATCGCCGACCTGGTCGCCAAGCTGAAGGCCAGCCCGCAGTGGAAGAACATGCTCATCGTCATCACGTACGACGAGAACGGCGGCTTCTACGACCACGCGGCCGTGCCCAAGGCCGACCGCTTCGGTCCCGGCACGCGCATCCCGGCGCTCATCATTTCGCCGTTCTCCAAGAAGGGCTTCGTCGACAAGACGCAGTACGACACCGCATCGACGCTGCGCTTCATGACGCACCGCTGGTCGCTGCCGCCGCTCGCCGGGCTGGTGGTGCGTGACAACGCATTGCTGAAGAACGGCGCCAAGCCCATGGGCGATCTGACCGGTGCACTCGACTTCGGCGGTAAATCGTGAAGCGCCCCGCCATGAAGAATATCGCTCGCTGCACCAGCGTCGCACTCGCTGGCTCGTTGATGATGGCCGCGTGCGGTGGCGGCAGCAGCGGATCGACCGGGTTTCTTCCGATCGTCGCTGCACCCGCACCGGCGCCCACTCCCGCACCCGCGCCTGCGCCTGCTCCGGCACCCGTGCCGAGCGCGCTGCTGACGCTCGATGGGAAGGCCCCGCTGATCATCGGCCACCGCGGCTTGCCAGGGCTCTTCCCGGAGGAAACGCAGGCCGCCTACGAGGCCGCCGCCGACGCAGGCGCCGACTCACTGGAGACCGACCTGCACCTCACGAAGGATTGCGTGCTGGTGGCCCGGCACAACCCCTGGCTCAGCGACAACACCAACATCACTGCTGTGGCTGCGACCAACACCACGGTCGCTGCGCGCAAGCGGACAGTGCCGGGCGTGCTGGTCGACGTGACCTATCCACCCATCCCCGCCAACGGCCCGGCAAAGTACCTGAGCGATCTGACCAATCCCAACGATCCCAAGTCGGTACTGAAATCGCTTGTGGTCGACGGCGAGGACCACACCGGCGACTGGTCGATCACCGACTTCACGATGGCCGAGCTCAAGCAGTGGATCGCCGGCACGACCTACGATGCACGTGCCCAGCGACCGACCGACCTCAACGGCAAGCTGCCCATCCTGAGCTTCCAGGAAATCATCGACATCGCAAAAGCAAAAAGTGCGAGCACCGGTCGCACGATCAGCGTGTATCCGGAAAGCAAGAACCCGATCTGGAACAACGCACAAGCCATCGCGAACGGCTGTGGACCCGTGGGCAGCCATCCGCTGGAAGACGCGATGCTGAAGATTTTGAACTTCAACGACCTGAATCGAAAGGATGCACCGGTCTTCGTGCAGAGCTTCGATCCGGCGAGCCTCAAGTACCTGCGATCGGCCGGGTTGAAGAGCAAAGCCGTGCAATTGGTGGACGGCAACGACGTCAACTACAAGACCGGCGAGATGGGTTACGTCACCACCGACGAGTACACCTTCGTCGATGGTCGCCCGTACAGCTGGACTCTCGCCGGCGACCCCCGCTTTTTCGGCAGCATGCTGACGCCCGCCGGCCTCGCGGAGGTGAAGACCTACGCCGACGGTATCGGGCCATGGAAGCCGCAGGTCATGTCGCTGACAGTGGTGCCATTCAAGGACCCGCCGTACACCGGCTCGTTGGCCGACGTCAATACGGTCAAGCCGACAAGCCTGATCGCCGATGCGCACACGGCGGGCTTGTTCGTACACACCTACACCTTCCGAAACGAGCCGCAGTACCTCGCGGGGTTCTACAAGGGTGACCCGATAGCGGAGTACCTGGTGTTTTTCAGGGCAGGCATCGACGGTGTGTTCACCGATTTTTCAAATACCGGCTTCGCAGCGCGCAAAACCTACCTGACCGAGACGGGGCGCTGAATTCGGACCTGATCGGAACTTGAATGGACCCTGACTTCGATGGTTCCGATGGGCCCGACCGCTGGCAAGGCAAGACGCAGACCGAGACGGCCGAGCTGAAGCGTCAGGACGAAGACAGACCCCTCGTCGGCGCAGCGGAGTCCCGCGTCAGTTGCCGGCCGTTCCCATCGCCGGATCGCTGACCGAGTGGCGACCCGTTTCGACACGGCCTGCGAAGCGGCGCGACCATGTCGGGTCCGAGTCGCACACCACCTCGAAGTCGTACCACTGGCCGCTGTCGTCGAGCTCCCATCGCTTCTCGGCGTCTTCACCACCCTTGACCTTGACGCGCCAGGTGCGATCGTCGCGGCCCTGCAGATAGGCCTTCGCGGTGACCGTGAACCAGCAGGTGCGCTCCCCATCGTTGCGCACCTTCAGATGAAGATCGCCGCGGCGTACTTCGTAGCCGACGCGTATCTCCGGCTCGGGCGCACCGCGTGACTTCAGGGTGTTCAGGTCACCCTTGAAGTGGCGATGAAAGCCGTTGGGGCCCAGCACCCAGAGGTCGTACTTTCCGGCGTTGTCGGTCGTTGCAGCCCACTCGTCGTCGAGCCGCTCGTTGCGCTCGACCATGTAGCGGCGCGGCAGTCGATCGAGGTTGAAGCGGTCGTACACGTGGAATACCGCCGCGGCGTCGCCGGTGTTGGCGAAGATCAGCTTGACGCGACCGCGCAGTCCGTCGCATCGCGCGCTGAAATGCAGCTCGTACGGCAGCGCACGCGACGGGCGCGTGCCGGTCGCCTGCACCGGCAACAGTGGATTCACGGGTGGCGCGATCTGCGCCAACAGGTCCTGCGCAGCGCGCAGCGCATCGGCCTGTGCCCGGGTCTTGCGGCCGGCGAGTTGGGGCAGGCGCTCGTCGTTCGGCCGCTCGAAGTTGAAGGCGCTGGTCAGGTCACCGCACACGGCACGGCGGAACGGACTGATGTTCGGCTCCTTCACACCGAAGCGCTTCTCGATGAAGCGAATGACCGAGGTGTGATCGAACGCCTGGGAGTTGACCCAGCCACCGCGGCTCCATGGCGAGACCACATACATCGGCACGCGGATGCCGGGCCCGAAGACTCGGCCGTCGGGCAGCGGCTGGCTCGTGGTGCCCGGCGACGCGGGATAGTTGAAGCGCTCGAACGCGATCGCCGCGTCGCTCAACGTTGTCTTGCCGGCCGGCGTGCCGTCTGCATTGATCGACGGCGCGGCGGGCGACGGGTAGTGATCGAAGTAGCCGTCGTTCTCGTCGAAGTTGATGAAGAGCACGGTCTTGCTCCAGACATCGGGCACGGCCGTCAATGCATCGAGCGTTTCCTGGATGTACCAGGCGCCCTGCACCGGACTCGACGGGCCGGGGTGCTCGGAGTACGTCGCCGGCGCCACGATCCACGAGACCTGCGGCAGTTTGCCGTTCTTGATGTCTTGCCGAAAGCGCTCGAAGTAACTGTCCGCGTTGCCGTACTCGCCGGGCATGGTGTTGGCGATCCCCTTGTACAGCGGATTGCCGGCGTCGTCGCTCGCCGGATCGTAGGCCGGAGACAGCGCCTCGTTGCTCACCGGCTTGCCTGAAGCCTCGTTGGCCTTGCGGTATTGCCTGAAGCCGGCCAACGGGTTGTCGCCGAAGTTGTCGGGCATGTTCTGGTAGACGATCCAGCTCACCTTGGCCTCTTGCAGCCGCTCGGGATACGTCTTCCATTGGTAGCCGAATGCCGAGGAATCGATCGAGTCCCACTCGTTGTTGACCGACGCCACACCGGCCCCGGTCGGGCCGTTGGTGCCGGTCCACAGGAACATGCGATTGGAGTTGGTGCCGGTGTGCATCGAGCAGTGATAACCGTCGCACAACGTAAAGGCATTGGCCAGCGCGAACTGAAACGGCAACTCCGCTTCCTTGAAGTAGCTCATGGCGTTGGCGCCCTTGTACTTCGGCCATTGGTAGGTGCGGCCACCGTCCCACGCGTTTTCACCATCGACCCAGCTGTGCGGCGTGCCACTCACGCGCTGTGCGTTGCCTTTGCTCTGGTCCAGGTAATACGGCAAGACCGGTTGCCCGTTGGCATCGGTTTGCTGCCAGACACTGCGGCCTTCGGGCAACGGAATGGTGAAGCGGTCACCGAAGCCGCGCACACCCCGCAGGGTGCCGAAATACTGATCGAAAGAGCGGTTCTCCTGCATCAGGATGACGATGTGCTCGACGTCCTTGACGGTGCCTGTCGCGTTGTGCGCGGGGATTGCCAGCGCACGTCGAATGCTCGGCGGGAATGCGCTCAGCGTGGCGGCGGCGGCGGTGCCGGTTGCGGCGTTTTTCAGGAACTTGCGGCGTGAATTCACGGCCTTCTCCTCGTTGGGGGGTCGTTATGTGTTCGGGTCGTCGTCTTGTCGCTTCATCGCTTCAAGGGGCGTAGCGGACTTCCGGCGATTGCGCGGCAGCGTCGGCCGTGCCCGAAACTCCCGTCGTCGTCGTCGTCGTCGCCGCCGCCGTGCCGTCCTTGCCGGCGCCGTCCTGCGTCGTGCCTTTGCTCAGGCCTGCGGCCGAGACGCCGCCGCCGCTGCTTCCACCGCCGCACGAGGCAAGGGTGATGATCAGAATCAGCGCCGTCGCGAGACGCCAGGATTTGAGAACTGCATGCATGGGCACTCCTGTTGTGAGTTGGCGCATTAGAGGCAAGCCGCGTGACGTCTTCGTGAAGGAATCGCCACGCCGGCACGGTCGAAGGCGCGTTTCGACGCAGGGCTTCCAGGTTCGCTGACCGTGCGTTAGTTCACAAAACCGCCGTGCTTGGACGAACCGTCACACGGCCGTCTCCGGCGGTTCCTAAGCTCAGCCGGAACTACATGCAATCCTCTCTCGTCTCCAATCTAGAGCCGGCCATCCCGATCGAGTCTGAAACGCCAAGGAACGGGCGCAGCCCGTTGCAACGCCTGATGGAGAGCGATGGCCTTCATGCGGTTTTTCAACCGCTGGTCGACCTCCGAAACGGATCGGTCTACGGCCACGAGGCGCTGATACGCGGCCCCGTGGATGGACCGCTGCACATGCCACTCGCGCTCTTCGAGTGCGCCGCATCCGAATCGGTCCTCATGGAATTCGAACTGCGCTGCGTCGACGTGATCCTGCGAGAGTGGTTGTCGGCAAGGTTGCCCGGCAACTTGTTCGTGAATCTGAGTGCCGATGCGCTGGTCCGCGCCTCGGCCACGGTTCTGCCACGCATGCTGGCGAGCTCCGGCGTCGATCCGCGCAAGCTCGTGATCGAGCTCACCGAGAACGAGCGGGCGACCGACCCGCAGTCGCTGATTCGTGTCGTCGATGCGATGGGGCCTACCGGCGTTCGACTGGCACTGGACGATTTCGGAGACGGCCATTCGAACTTGCGCCGCTGGGCAGAACTCAAGCCCAGGTTCGTCAAGCTCGACAAGTTCCTTACCCGCAACGTGACCGGCAACAGGGAGAACTTCGAGATGGTTCGCGCCGTCGTCGCCCTCAGCGAAGCATTCGGAACCCAACTGGTCGCCGAGGGAATCGAAACCGGTGATGACCTGCGAACGCTGCGCGATCTGGGTGTGGCCATCGGACAGGGGTACTTTTTGGGCCGGCCCGCCAGGACGCCGCCTGCCGTGCTGCCGCGCGATGCAGCGGATGTCCTGGCGGCCCGAAGGCTTGTCGTACTGCCCATGCCGGGCCAGCTTGCCAGGCCGGGCATCCTGCGCAATCTGGTGCTCGTGAAGGCGCCGGCGGTGGAGCCCGGCACCACCAACGAGGAGGTTGCCGCCATCTTCCAGGCCCAACCCGAACTGCACGCGCTGGCGGTGGTCCACCACGGCAAGCCGGTCGCACTGGTGAACCGGCGAGAGTTCACCGACCACTTTGCACGGCTCTATTTCCGCGAGGTGCATGGGCGCAAGGCCTGCATCGGCCACGCCAACCGCACGCCCAGGGTGATCGATCTCGACGATGACGTGAGCGAGCTGATGGGCATCCTCACATCCGACGACCAGCGCTATCTGAGCGAAGGCTTCGTGGTCGCCGAGCAGGGCAAATACCTCGGGCTGGGCACCGGTGAGCAACTGGTCCGCGCCGTGACCGAGACGCGGATCGAGGCAGCGCGCCATGCCAATCCGCTGACTTTTCTACCGGGCAACATTCCAATCAGCCTTCATATCGAGCGCCTCCTGAGCGGCGGCATCGACTTCGTTGCCGGCTATGCGGACCTGAACGACTTCAAGCCTTTCAACGACCACTATGGATACTGGCGCGGCGACGAAGTCATCCGCTTGGTTGCAAGATTGCTCGTGGCCAACTGCGACGCCCGCCAGGATTTTGTCGGGCATGTGGGCGGTGACGACTTCATCGTTCTTTTTCAGGGTAACGACTGGGAGGCGCGGTGCCGACGCGTAATCGACGAGTTCGCGAGCCAGGCGATCGGCCTCTACGACGAGGCCGATCGCCTGGCCGGCGGCATCCATGCCGAAGACCGCCACGGAACGATGCGGTTTTTTCCCTGCGCCACCCTTTGCATCGGCGCGGTTCACATCGCGCCGGGCACATGCCGGACGGTGGAAGACGTCGCCACCGAAGCGGCGCGCGCCAAGCACGGCGCGAAAACGGCCGCGTCCGGTCTGGCCGTGTACGAGGCGGACGGCCATCGCATCGAAGCCGCGGGCACAGCCTGCTGAGCCGTCGCGCGGATTCAAACGAAGAGCTTGCGGACGTGTGCCGAGAGCAGGTCGATCAGGCTCACGCTCACCATGATGATGATCATCACCGCGCAGGTCTCGGCGTACTGGAAGCCACGGATGATCTCCCACAACACCACCCCGATACCGCCTGCACCCACCATGCCGACCACCGAGGCGGATCGCACATTCGACTCGAAGCGGTAGAGCGCGTACGAGATCCACAACGGCATGACCTGTGGAATGACGCCGTAGACGATTTCGTGCAGCGCACTGGCCCCGGTGGACCGGATGCCCTCCACCGGCTCCGGGTCGATCGACTCCACCGCCTCGGCGAACAACTTGGCCAGCACCCCGGTGGTGTGTATCCACAGTGCGAGCACACCGGCGAACGGACCGAGCCCGACGGCGACGACGAACAGCATGGCGAACACCATCTCGTTGATGGCGCGGCAGCTGTCCATCAAGCGGCGCATCGGCTGGTAAATCCACCACGGCACGATGTTGGCCGAGGCGAGCAGTCCGAGCGGCACCGCCGTCAGCACGGCCAGCGCCGTGCCCCACAGCGCGATCTGCAACGTGACGACCATCTCCTCCACATACGTGCGCCACTGCGCGAAATTGGGCGGAAAAAAATCCGCTGCGTACGTGGCCATGTTCCCCGAGTCGCGCCACAGGTCGAGGGGGCGCATGTCGGCGCCCTTCCATGACGCAGCCAGCAGCGCCAGGAGAATCGCCCAGCCGAAGGGCCGGATCCAGTTGCGCCGCGGCGCAGGCAGCACCGGCAATGGCGCGCGCGGAGTCAAAACAGTCGGCTGCATGAGGTGGCGTGCGGGGTAACCGAATCAGTTGAAAGCGGAGAGCTTCTTGTCGATGTCGGCCAGGCGGGTCTTCTTGTCGCCCTCGCTCAAAACCGTATCGGCTTCTACCTTGTTGCGTTGCGCGAACAGGTCGAGCTGACGGATAGGCAGCAGCTGCTGGTCGTTCGACTCCTTGAAGCCCGACAGCTTGGAAATCTTCATCACGATTTCCTTTTCCCGTGCGTCGGTCTTGGCGTAGTTGTAGAAGAAGTTGCGAATCTTGGCCTTGGTCGCTTCGGGCATGTCCTTGCGCATTACCAGCGGATCGAGCGCAATCAGCGGCGAGGTCCAGACGATCTTGATGTCCTTGAACTTCTCGGGGAAACGCTCCTTGATCTTCTCGAGGTTCTCGCTGTTGTTGGTTGCGATATCCACCTGCTTGTTGGCGACGGCGAGTGCGTTGGCTTCATGGTTGGCGCTGCGCGTTACCTTGAAGAGCGACTTGGCATCGACGTGGTTCTTGGCGAACACGTAGTAGCCCGGCACCAGGAAGCCGGAGGTGGAGTTCGGGTCGCCGTTACCGAAGCTCAGGTTCTTGCCGTTCTTCAGCATGTCGTCCACGTTGTTGATGGGACTGTCGCGATTGACGATCAGGTGCGAGTAGTAGCCCTGCGTGCCATCGGCGTTGACCATCTGCGCGAAGACCTCTCCGCTGGCACGGTCCACCGCCTCCATTGCCGACTTGTTGCCGAACCAGCCGATCTGCACCTTGTTGAAGCGCATGCCTTCGATGATGCCGGCGTAGTCGGACGCAAAGAAGGCAGTCACCTTCAAACCGGTCTGGCGGCTCATGTCGTCGATGAGCGGTTGCCAGTCCTGCCTCAGATTGGCCGAGGCCTCGGTCGAGATAAAACCGAAGTTGATGTCCTGCGCAAAAGCGCAGGTCATGCTCAGGCCGAGGGCCAGCGTTGCACACAGTTTCTTGATCATGGATTGCTCCGGAGGGGGGGGGGGAATAAAGGCGCTCGAAAAACGGGCGTCGGCAGGATCGTTAGGCGACGGCGCGGGTACCTTGCGCGGGCCACGGCGCCACGGTGACCTGCGGCAACACAAGAACAGTGCCGCCCTCGGAAGACCGCGCGCCCAGCAGTTCTTCGGCATCCGCG
Organism: Variovorax sp. LG9.2; assembly: GCF_035018885.1. Lineage (NCBI taxonomy): Bacteria > Pseudomonadati > Pseudomonadota > Betaproteobacteria > Burkholderiales > Comamonadaceae > Variovorax > Variovorax sp. LG9.2. The sequence goes on from NZ_JASJXB010000041.1 coordinate 11,996, forward strand.
CCATAGAGCTCGCGAAGCAATACGGGCGTGAGCGCTGCGGCCGGCCCGTCGAACACGACCTGGCCCTGGTTGAGTGCGATCACGCGCGCGCAGTACTTCATCGCGATCTCGACCTGGTGGAGCGAAACGATCACGGTGCAGTTGTCTTCACGATGGATGCGCGCCAGGATCTCCATCACCCTGCGCGAGGATTCGGGGTCGAGCGAGGCGATGGGTTCGTCGGCCAGCACCACCTTCGCGCCCTGCACCAGTGCGCGTGCAATGGCAGCGCGTTGCTGCTGACCACCCGACAACGTGGACGCACGTTGCGCATGGCAATCGGCGATGCCCACGCGGGCCAGCGCGTCGAGCGCGCGCGCCCGCTCCTCGGCGGTGAAGGCGCGCAGCCAGCTGCGCCACCAGGGCGCGCGGTGCAACGAACCCACCAGCACGTTCATGAGCACCGGCAACCGTGCCACCAGATTGAATTGCTGGAACACGAAACCCACCTGTGCCCGCACCTTGCGGATGTCGCGGTGCACGCGACCCCCCTGCTGTACGCAACGACCGTCGATCTCTATGAGCGAGTCGCTGTCGCCATCGGCTGCCACCAAGCCGGCCACGTGCCGCAGCAACGTCGACTTGCCCGAGCCCGATGCGCCGATCAGCGCCACCATCTCGCCACGCGCAACATCGATGTTGATGTCGCGCAGCGCGTGCCGGCCGTTCGGAAAATGCTTGTTGAGCTGGCGAATGCGCAGGATGGGTTCCATGGGCTTCTTTAAAGTCGTCTAGACAACCGGAGTCTGGTGAACGGGTATGACGTGGCATTGACACTTAGACGACGCGCGTGTGTCAGCCGCGGGTCAAAGCACGCGGCGGCCTTCTCGCCAGACGCTGCGCACCACGGCGTGCTGCGTGCCGTCCGCCATGTCGGTCATGCGGACCTGCACCAGGTCGGCGCGCATCCCCTGCGCGATCGAGCCACGATCGTTCAAGCCTGTCGCCTTTGCCGGCGCACTGGTGACGGTCGCCACGGCACGCGGCAGCGTAAACACATCGTCGGCCACCAGGCGCATGGCGGCACCCAACAGGCTGCTGGGCACATAGTCGGACGAGAGGATGTCCAGCAGTCCGTTGCGCGCCAGGTCGGATGCGGCCACGTTGCCCGAATGCGAGCCGCCGCGCACGACGTTGGGTCCCCCCATTACGGTAGACAGTCCGCGGTCGCGTGCGGCACGTGCAGCCACCAGCGTGGTCGGAAACTCCGACAGGCTGGCGCCATCCGCATGCGCCTGTTCGACGTGCGCGACCGTGGTGTCGTCGTGGCTCGCCAGTGCAATGCCGTGCGTACGACAGTAGTCGACGAAGTGCTTGCGGTGCGGCGCGGCATAGCGTTCCTGCAATGCGCCGGCCTCGGCCACCCGATGCTCGAACTTCTCGCGGCTCCAGCCCTTCTTGCCCGTGTAATAGATGCGCGCCAAGTCGATGTTTTCCCACTGACGCTGACCCGGCGTGTGGTCCATCAGGGAAATCAGCGACAACCGCGGGTGGCCGCAGAACGGCTCGAACAGCTCGACCGTGTTGGGTGCCGGCAACTCGCATCGCACGTGCAGATGATGGTCCGCGCGCAACAGGTCCCGCGTGGCGCAGTCGTCGATCGTCGCCAGCACCTTGTGCCACGTACTGCCGCGCAGGCTTTCGGTGTCGGCCTCGCCGACGCCGAGCGCATCGAACACGGTGGTGATGCCGGCGGATGCCACTTCGGCATCGTGCGCGAGCAAGGCCGGCATTTCTGCCCAATGCACCTTGGGCCGTGGCATCAGGTGCCGCTCGAAATTGTCGGTATGCACTTCCACCAAGCCGGGCAGCAGGTAGTCGCCCTCCAGGTCCAGCGCGCCCTGGGCAGTGTCGCCGGTGTCGAAACTGGCGATCCGCCCATCGACCGCGTGGAGCGTGCCGCGCACCACCTCGTTGGCCAGCACCATGCGGGCGTTTCGGAAAACCATCGTGGCGCTCATGACCGACCCTTGAAATCTGCGACGTCGATGCGGCGCGTGGCGACCGCCGCGCCGACCGCCGCGTCGTGGAAGATGCCGACCACTCCCGCGCCCCGCGCCGCCGCCTCGCGAATCAGTTCGATGACGGTGCGCGTGTTGCCTGCATCGAGTGCCGCGGTCGGCTCGTCGAGCAGCAACAGCGGCTTGGGCTTGATCATGTTGCGGGCGATGTTGATGCGCTGCTGCTCGCCCCCCGAGAAGGTGGCCGGCGGCAGGTGCCAGAGGCGTTCGGGGATGTGCAGCCGTGTGAGCCAGGCACGCGCCTGCTCGCGTGCCGACTCGATGGCGCAGGCGTCGTCGCCCGCGTCTTCGGCCAGGGATTCGGCCACCACATCCAGTGCCGAGACGCGCGGGATCACGCGCAAAAACTGGCTCACGTAGCCGATGGTGTCGCGCCGCAGGCGGACCAGCTCGCGCGGGGAAGCGGTCGTCACCTCCACTGCCTCGCCCTGCGCTGGCTGCACGCGGATGCTGCCCGCGCTGGCGCGGTAGTTGGCATAGATGAGCTTGAGCAACGTGCTCTTGCCCAGGCCGGAGGCGCCATCGAGCACCACGCATTCGCCAGCATTCACGTTGAGGTCGACGCGGTCGAAGACGGCCAACTCGAGCTGGTTCTGATGGTGCAGGGTGAACCGCTTGGCCAGCCCCTCGACTCGGAGAAGCGGGTGGTTCATGGCTGGAGCACCGAGGACACGAGAAGCTGGGTGTAGGGATGCTGCGGATCGTCCAGGAGTTGATCGGTGAGCCCTGACTCGACCACGCGGCCGCGCTGCATCACCACCATGCGGTGTGCCAGCAGGCGCGCCACGGCGAGGTCGTGCGTGACGATGATCGCGGCGAGTTGCATCTGCCGCGTCAGCTGCCTGAGCAGGTCCAGCAGGCGGGCCTGTACCGACACGTCGAGGCCGGAGGTCGGCTCGTCCATGAACATCAGCCGGGGCTGCGTGACCAGGTTGCGCGCGATCTGCAAGCGCTGCCTCATGCCCCCCGAGAAGGTGCGCGGTGCATCGTCGATGCGGCGTGGCTCGATCTCCACGCGCTCGAGCCACTCGCTCGCGGTGGCACGCAGGCGGCCGTAGTGCCGCTCGCCGAGCCCCATGAGGCGCTCACCCACGTTGGCGCCCGCCGAGACGTCCATGCGCAGGCCGTCCGGTGCATGCTGATGCACGAAGCCCCAGTCGGTGCGCGCCAGCAGGCGCTGCTCTGCCTCGCTCATGTCGAACACTTCCTGCAGACGCCCTGCGCGCGTCAGGAATTGCACGCTACCTGTGTCCGGCAGGCAGCGCGCCGCGACGGCGTTGAGCAGCGTCGATTTGCCGGAGCCCGATTCGCCCACCACGGCCAGCACTTCGCCGGGCCAAAGATCGAACGACGCGTCCTGCAGCGCCACGCGATCGCCATAGCGCTTGCCGATGCCGCGCACGCGCAGCAGCGGCGGCGGCGCGCACGACGTCGGGTCGGCGCTCATGCAGCCTCCGTTGCGCAAGACGCTGCGCGCGTCTGGCAGTAGTCCGAGTCCGAGCACACGTGCATGCGCGTGCCACGGTCGTCGGTGATGACCTCATCGAGAAAACTTTCGGTGGCGCCGCACAGGGCACACGGCATGTCCCAGCGTTGCACTTCGAACGGATGGTCTTCGAAGCCCAGGCTCTCGACCGGTGTGTACGGAGGCACGGCGTAGATGCGCTTCTCGCGCCCTGCGCCGAACAGCTGCAATGCAGGGTTCATGTGCATCTTCGGGTTGTCGAATTTAGGGATCGGCGAGGGTGACATCACGTAGCGGTGATTGACCAGCACCGGATAGTCGTAGGTGGTGGCGATGTGACCGTAGCGAGCAATGTCTTCGTAGAGCTTCACATGCATCAGCCCGTATTCGGCCAGCGCATGCAGCGTTCGGGTGGTGCTCTCGCGCGGCTCCAGTCGCTGCATCGGCTCGGGAACCGGCACCTGATAGACCAGCACCTGCCCCTCGGCCAGCGGCGCCTCGGGAATGCGGTGGCGCGTCTGGATCAGCGTGGCTTGGTGCGTGCGCGTGGTGGTCGCAACACCCGCAGTGCGCTCGAAGAAGCGCCGGATATTGACGGCGTTGACCGTATCGTCCGAGCCTTGGTCGATGACCTTCAAAACGTCGCGCGGCCCGATGACGGCCGCGGTGACCTGGATACCACCGGTGCCCCAGCCGTACGGCAACGGCATTTCGCGCGAGCCGAAAGGCACCTGGTAGCCGGGGATGGCAACGGCCTTGAGCACGGCACGGCGAATCATCCGTTTGGTGCGCTCGTCGAGGTAGGCGAAGTTGAAGTTCTGCGCGACGGCATCGTCGGCGTAGGCGTCGACAACCGGCCCGGCATCCTGCGGGACAAGCGATGGGTTCATGGGAGCTCGCTATCGGTCGGTGGGTTCGTGGCCTGGTTCGTCGCCTGGCTGGCGGCGGCGCGCATCTTGCGCACCAGGGCCAGCTCGGACTGGAAGTCCACGTAGTGCGGCAGCTTCAGGTGCTGCACGAAGCCGGAGGCCTCGAGGCTGTCGCTGTGCGACAGCACGAATTCCTGCATCTGGGCCGGCGACTCGACCGCCTCGCCCAGTTCCTCCGCACGCAGCGCGCGGTCGACCAGGCTCATGGCCATCGCCTTGCGCTCGCTGTGGCCAAACGCCAGGCCATAGCCGCGCGTGAACTGGGGCGGCTGGCTCTTGCTCCCGGCGAACTGGTTGACCATCTCGCACTCTGTGATTTCAAGATCGCCTATGGAGATTGCAAAGCCCAGTTCCTCGGGCTCGAGTTCGAGCGCGACCCCGCCAAACCGGATCTCCCCCACGAAAGGGTGACTGTGCGAGTAGCCGCGCTGGGTGGAATAAGCCATGGCGAGCAGGAACCCCTCGTCGCCGCGTGCCAGGTTCTGGAGACGACTCGCGCGCTCCGCAGGGAAGCGCAAGGGCTCGCGCGTGATGTCCACCGGCGCCGGATCGCCTGGCGGCATAGGGCGTGTTTCGATGAGGCCTTCGTGGTGCAGCAGATCGACGACGCGGGGTGTCGATGCGGCCTCGTTCGCCTCAGTCGCAGGCAGCTTTGTCGCAGGCAGTCCGGCGGGCGTTTCCTGCCCTTGCGCGAGCAGCGAAAAATCCAGCAGCCGCTGCGTGTAGTCGTAGGTCGGGCCCAGCACCTGGCCGCCGGGCAGGTCCTTGAAGGTGGCGGAGATGCGCCGATCGAGGTCCATCCGCGCCGTATCGAGCGGCACGCTGCTGCCCAGGCGCGGCAACGTCGCGCGGTAGGCGCGCAACAGGAAAATGGCTTCGACCAGATCGCCCGAGGCCTGCTTGATCGCCAGCGCGGCGAGCTCGGGGTCGTATACCGAGCCTTCGGTCATCACGCGATCGACCGCCAGCTTGAGCTGCTCGCGAATCTGCCGGATCGAGAGCTCTGGCGTGGCGGTATCGCCGCGTCGCTGCTCGGCCAGCAGCCGGTAGCTGTTGAGGATGGCGGCTTCGCCACCTTTGACGGCAACGTACATGCTTCAAGCCTCCAGTTCGATGCGGGTGGTGCGCGGCAGGCCCACGATCTGGCGGGCCGTCGCGAGAAAAAGGTCCACGCCGCGCGGGAAGGCCGCGTAGTTGAGCGTGCGCTGCGCCACCAGCGTCGCGGCGGTCGACGGCGCACGGCCTTCGACTCTCAGCAGCACCTGCTCGCGGATGCCCGGACCTTGCAGGCGCCAACCGGCCTCACCCGATGCAACGGCGCTTTCGGCAAGGCCAGACACCTCGATCACGCAAGTCGTCGACTGGTCGGGATAGGTGTCGCTGCCTTGTGCAAAGCTTGCGAGCGAAGGGATGTCGTCACTGGCTGCGACCCAGGCGAACTGCGCTTGCGCCGGTTCTTCGACCACCACGCAGCCGCAATGAAAGCGCAGCCACGCGGCTGCATCGGTACCTGCCAGCGAGGGGGACAGCCAGAGCTTGCAGTCCGGGTCGAGCAGCGCCAGCAGCAGAGCGGCCGCAGCCGCATGTCCATGCGCCGGCACTTGCGCATCATGCGGAAGGTCGACCGGACGGCCAGGGTAGGAGAGCGCATGCAACGCAGCGCGAAACACGGCCTGGCTGCCAAACGAGAGATCGGAAAAACCGGCGCCGATGGCGCGCAGATCGGCCGGCTTCATTCGTCGCCCTCCTCGTCGCGTGCCGACCCGGTTTCACGCGCCACGGTGAAGAACTCGACCTTGCTGGTCTGCGCACGCGCATGACGACGTGCGCGCTCGCGGGCCAGGTGCGCCCGCACCGGCTCCAGCAAGCTGGCGTCGAGCAATGCCTGCTGTTCCGGCTCCTGCAGGAGCGCATCGGCCACCGCGGCCAGTTGTGCCTGGCGGTGCGAGCGACCCAGCACATAGGCCACGCCGACGGCCGCCTGCTCGTAGCGCCGGTCAGGCAGCCGCAGCGCGCAGCGGGTCACCGTGACCTCACCGAGGTTGAAGCGCTCTCCGGTCCCGCCGACACGGCCCTGGACCATCATCAGTCCAGTCTCCGGCGGGCGCAGCCAACGTGGCGCGCAAAGCGCATGCGGTCCGAGCGCCGGCTCGAGCAGCGCCATCGGGGCACGCGCCAGCAAGGCCATCCACTGCGCACGATCTGCAGGCCGGTCGACCGGATGACTGTCAAAGGCATGAAACATGAAGGTGCTACTCTGGAAAAGTTGTATAGACAAATCGGACAACTGCCACGAGCTTAGGACCGGGGCGTGTAGTTTTCATGACAGCCATCACTGCCTTCAATTCCTCTACCTCCGCTTCCCTTTCCGCGACCGCAACGCGTGCAAGCTTCTCGACCCGAATTGCGGCCGAGCTGGCCGAATCCATCGCGCGCGGGGTCTACCCACCAGGCCAACGCCTGCCGTCGGAGCACGCGCTGGCCGAGCAGTTCGGCGTGAATCGCCACACGATCCGGCGCTCGCTCGCGAGCCTGTGCAGTCAGGGCCTGCTGCGCGCCGCACAAGGCAGCGGTACCTATGTCGAAGAGTTCGCAGTCGACCTTGTGCTGGCCAAACGGACGCGGCACCACCAAAACATGGTGCATGCGGGTTTGCGCGGCGCACTGCGCGTGCTCGACGCGAAGAACGTGCGCGCAACGGCCACGCAGGCGCGTGCGTTGCGCGTGCCAGCCCGAAGCGCGGTGCTGTGCCTGCGCGTCCTGGGCGAGGCCGAGGGTCAGCCACTGAACTTCAGCGAACGCTACTTTCCGCTGCCCCGCTTCGACGGTCTCGAAGAAGTGGTGCGCGAGACCGGATCGATCACCGCCGGCTTCGCCGCGCATGACGTCAAGGACTACACGCGGCTCGAAAGCCGCATCACCGCGCAGATGCCCGATGCCATCGTGGCAGCGCACCTTCGACAAACGGCGAGCCGGCCGGTGCTGCTGGTCGAGAGCGTCAACGTCGACCCGCTGGGTGTGCCCATTGAATATGCGCTGGCTTGGTTTGCCGGTGACCGCGTCACCCTCACAGTGGCTCACGATGAGTGATCCAGCGTCACACGGAACGGCGCATCGCTATGCCGCGTACTTCGCGCCGGCAGAGAGCAGCATTTGGTGGGAAGTCGGCAGTCGATGGATCGGACGCTGCGCAGCGCAAGGGCGATCGCTGCCGCAGCCTGTCGTGCCGGGCGTCAGCAGCCTGGTGCAACAGCGCCTGACCCGCGCGCCGCGTCGCTACGGATGGCACGCAACGCTCAAGGCGCCTTTCGCGCTCGCTCCGGGCGTGGAATTCAAGGCGCTGCGCGATCGCCTGCATGACCTGTGCGCGGGGTTCGAAGGCTTTACGTTGCCCGGGTTGAAGGTGCAACAGCTCGACGATTTTCTCGCCCTTGTGCCGGAAGGCGACTGCGGCCAACTCGACGGAATCAACGCGGTCGCAGCGGCTTGCGTGACGGGACTTCATGCGTTGGCTGCAACGCTGTCACCGGTTGAGCTGCAGCGTCGGCGGGCAGCACGGTTGACTCCGCAAGAAGACGCGTTGCTACTGCGCTGGGGCTACCCCTTCGTGCTGGACGCTTTTCGTTTTCACATGTCGCTCACGGGCGCCTTGGGTGACACGCCGTCGCAGGTCGTCGACGCGATCAAAGCCGCAGCCACCCAGTGCTTCGGCGCATTGCCCGCCTGTCGCTTCGACTCGGTCGCGCTCTTTGCCGAGCCGCGTCCCGGCGCCGACTTCGAACTCGTCGAGCACATGAGGTTGGGCCGATGAAGGGGCAGCTGATCTATGTCATGGGCCCTTCCGGCGCCGGCAAGGACAGCCTCCTCGCGTGGCTTCGAAACCATCTTCCTCTGGAGGCGTCTGTCCATTGGGCACGCCGCACGATCACCCGCCCAGTGCAGTCGGGCGATGAGCAGCACCACAGCGTCGATGCACAAGCTTTTCAGAGGCTGTGCGAGGCGCAGGCATTTGCCTTCGACTGGCAAGCCAACGGCTTGCGCTACGGCGTTCGACATGTCGAATTGGCGCCGCTCGACGCGGGCTGTCGGGTGATCGTCAACGGGTCGCGTGCCTACCTGTCTCAAGCTCTGATCAGATTTCCGGAGCTCGAGGTGATTCATGTCACCGCGAGCGTCGACACGTTGCGGGCGCGTCTGCTGGCGCGCGGCCGTGAAACACCGGCCGCCGTCGAAGCGCGCATAGAGCGCGCTCTTGCATTTCAAGCGCCAGCGGGCGCGATCGAGGTGTACAACGACGGCTCGTTGGAAGACGCGGGGCTGCAGTTTTTGAGAGCCTTCCATCGAGGCTGACGTATCACCTTGTCTTTCGGCCACTCCTGCCGACCGTCATTGCGCAAAGGGGCGATCTCGCACTTTCGCGGTCGCACGCCATGGGCTGTGGTGCGTCAGCCGACAAGGCTGCCGTTGCTGTTCAACAAGGTCTGACTCACGTAGCTGCTGGCCCGTCCGTCAGCAGCGAAATCGAAGCGCCAACCGTCGATGTTGGTCGCAACACGCCGTTTGAACTCCGACAGAACGCGGGCGCGCCCCGGAGTCGAACCTGCGGAAGCAACGACTGAAGCGGCGTAGCGGCCGCCGAGGTAGCCGGCCAGGCTCGTGGGTGAAGGGTCTTCGTCGAAATAGCGCTGAAGTGCGCTTTTGTAGGCCCGCACCACCGCCACCTTGCCGTCACGCGGGTCTGGCACGACGCGAGTGAAGACGATCGGCACGGCCGTGCCCGGTGCGAGTTGCAAGAAGGTGTTGGCGTCGACGTCGGACAAGCAGACCACATAGCGCTGCATTCCCCGCTTGCTGAGCCCGCGCGTGAACAAAGACAGTTCGATCGCGCTGCCCATGAAAAGCAGAAAGTACGGCACCTTTGCATCGAGGTGTCTGCCGAAGGATTCGAGATCGCTCTCTTGGGTTGCAGTGAGCACTCGTGCCTTGAGCTTCAACCGCTCGAGGATCTGCGCTGTCCCCGGCTGCAATGCAGCCTCGTGCGCTGCGTTCGGATACACGATGCCCAACTCCGACACGCCCATGGTGGCGAAGCCCTTGAGCACGTACCGAATCTGATCCTCCCTCGAAGCGAAAAGTGCGAACAGATTGACTTGGCCGTCGAAGCGCGAGTCGGCAAGCCACGGCGCGACATGGGCAATCTCGAGTCCGTTCTTCTCCGCCTGCTTCAGACTCGCCAGCGCCAGGCCTTCGCCCACCGTACCGATCATGGCCACCTGGCTGCTGTCAGCCTTGACCTTTTTGATGGCGTCTTGCAATGCGGCATCCGATCCATCGACCTCGATGGATTTGAGCTCGATGCGTGGTCCCGCCTTGGCAGTCGATTCAGCGAAGGCGAGCCGGAATCCTGTCGCGTAGTCGCGCGACAACGCTTGCTGGCTCGGCGACATGTCCATGATTTGCGTCATCTGAACCGCAGGTACGTCCGGAGGTCGAACGAGTGGTGCAAGCGCAGTGGCGTCTGTCGAAAACAGCGTCAGCGCTGCGGCGCCGAGGGTGCCACCGAGCAAGCGGCGGCGAGAGGGGCAGGGCAAGTTCATCGGCCCATGCTAGATACCATTTGTGACATTTAACGTCTCGGCCGATGGCGTGCGGCTAATCGCCCTTTGTCTGCTCCAGCACCTTGGCGCCCGCGGCCAACGCATCACCAGGTGTCGCGTATTCCTTCAGAGACGAAGCAAGCTCCGTCTCTTCTATCAACGGACCAACTTCAGTGATCACCCATACGAAATTGCCGTGCTCAACGCGATCGACGCGCAATCTAAACATAGGTGAGGTCATGGTCGGGCTGCTGATGTCTGATGAAACATGATTCGGTGCGGCATAAAGCATCGACGAGCGCTAGCCCATCCTGCCCATGTCTCTGATGTCGTCTCGAATCGATGCGCGCTCGCCTTTCGCCATCGGCAGGTTGACGAACAGTTCGATTCGGCGCCGGAGCGCATAGATGATCTGAATGGCGCCATAGGCCGCTGCTTCCGGATCATCCTGTCCAGCAGCGTCCGGCATCTCCCACAGCGCCGAATCCGGCTGACCGGGCCACGATGGCTCGTGCCCGTGTGTCTCTGTGTCCAGCGTGATGATGAATGAGGCTTTGGCGAGATCGCGCGACCGGAGCTGGGTCCACGCGGCCGGAACCATTGCGGGCGGCTGCATGCTCGCACCGGCAAGCGCGCCCAGCGCAGCGGGATGCACTTCCTCTGCGACATATCCGGGTCTTCCACAAGACAGCGCCACAAAACGGCCTTGGCCCAGATGCTCCAGGCAGGCCTGCGCCAGAACACTGCGAAGCGAATTGCGCCTGGAGACAAAAACCACCGTCATTTGATCCGCTGTTGCCATATTGTTTTGAGGTTAGCGACTTGACGTGACAGTTTCCAGCGGCTGTCGCTGCAGCAGTGGCAGCGGCGGACTCGCTCGCTGCGTTGCGCCTCGAAACAAAAACCATCGGCAGACGATCCGCCTCTGCCCTATAACGAAGAGGTTGGCGACTGGCGTGCAAGCTTCAATTGCCAGCTGCTTTTTCTGACAGGAGCTTCAAATGAGCAAAGAGAACGCACGCTTGAGCCATCTGCTCGAGAAAATGTCCGCCAGATATGGGGATCAGGACGCCGATGTGCTCCGGCTGCGTGAAGCAGTCCGGCATCTGTCGCTGGCCGATGCGCACATCCAGGCGCCACTGCGATATGTCGGTGCACCGCTTTTTGCGGATCGCGCGACCCGGCTCGCCAAATTCACGCCCACTGTGGAGCAATGGGGATAGCAACAGCCGCAAACATCGGGATGCCTCATGGTTGAGGTGCTTGCGCATTCCCTACCAGCGCCCGCGGCTGTCACTTCTTCATGCTGCCACGATCGTCTGACCGTTTTGTGACATCGAGCGCGCACGCATCGACGTGCAGTGTCGAAGCGCTTTCTATTTCTGAAACGGAATGCGCAGCGCTCTGAAGCGCTGCTTCGCTTTGTCCAACTGGTCACAGCGTGTGCCCTCGACGCGCAGGGTGCCGTCATCGCTCAGCAGCATCGCCTGACCCGTGCCGGGTAGAGCGAACAGCGCCTCGGCACTGAACTGCGCCGGCAGTGCCACCGGTGCGGGCGTGGCCGGATGCGTCGGCACACCATCCCATGCGTACAGCGCGAAGCTGCCGACATCGCCGGTCGGTCCGGCGACGATCCAGTAGACGGCGCCGATGCGTTCCATGCTGCGGATGCCTCGGCCTCCCAGGTCGAGCAACGCGGGTGGCCCGAACGCTGGCCTTGCTCCGTCGCCGACCACCAGCGCAGCAGGATTGGTGATGGGGACCAGCAGCGCCTTGCCGTCTTTCAGCGGATTGCGAAAGCCCACGAGCAAATGTCCGTCAGCCGTGTCGGCCAGGCCTTCGATGTTCAGACCACCCGGTTGCTCGGGCGCAATGTCGGCCGCTTTGCCGAGACCGAGTCCTTGGAGTTCGGGTGCCGAAGCGAGGTCTTCGATCAGGTCGACATAGGGCTTGCCAACGGGGCGAACGGTGGGCGGTGATACGCCGAGATCGACCTGCGTGGCGAACAGCCGGCGCCGCCAAGGTCTGGCCTTGCCCGATGAGGTCCGGCTGTGCGACGAGATCCAGTAGATGGTGTCGCCGATGCGGGTTGCGCCTTCGATGTCGGACGCCTTGTCTCCTGTGGCGAGGAACGCTGCCAAGTCGACGGCGGGCCGCGCAGGCGCACTCTGCCCGATGCGGTAGACGTTGAGTGCGTTGCTCTCGTCGTCGCCGACGACGAAGTGCTGCGAGTCGAGCGCCACTGCTGCAGAGGCTTCGCACATACCGTCGTAGCGCTCCATGGCGGCGGACGCACTCGATGTGCTTGCCTGCACGAAGGAACCCCACGTTGCCAAACAGAGCACCAGCAGAGTCGCGACGGTCGCCGCGATCGAACGAACATTGAATCGAATCATTTGAGTGAAGCTTAAGTGTTGTAGATCAGACTAATCCGATAATTATGGTATAAATGATTTACACCATTTAAGAAAAATCAATGACAAATCCCATTGCAACCGCATCGCCTTCCCCTGACGCAACCGCCGATATCGCGACTTCCAGCGCACGGCCGACCTCTACTCCGCCGAAGGCCTCGAATGCATCAGCGACCGCCGTAGTTGCACCCGCCGCCGCTGCGACCACCGTGCCCGACGACGCCGCGACGCCAAAGAAGCCTGCAGCCAAGAAGGCTGTTGCGCCCCCTCGCAAAGCGGCGCCGAAGAAGGCGGTCGCACCCGCGCGCAAGGCTGCAGCAAAGCTGCCCGCGAAGCCGGTGCCGAAGTCAACCCCAAAAGCAACGCCGAAAGCAACGCCAAAAGCATCGGTCAAGGCATCGGTTAAGGCATCAACAAAACCTGTCACGAAGACCGCGGCAAAACCAGTCGCAAAGACGGCCATCAAGCCGATCGCCAAGCCCATCCCAAAGCTGAAGACCGCGCCATTGCCAGCCGCGAAGAAGGCTTCTTCACTCATCAAGAAGCCTGCGCCAAAAAAGGTCAGCCCGATCGTCCCGGTGAAGCCAGCGCCCGCAAAGCATTCAGAGGTTGCGCCGAAGTCGTCCACGAAATCGAACGCCAAGTCCTCGGTCAAGTCATCTACCAAAGCCATCGACACCCGCAAGACATCCGAGCAAAAGGACAAGCTGGTGCGTGACAGCTTCACGATGCCGCAAGACGACTACGCGTTGATCGCCAGGCTCAAAGACCGCGCCGTCATGTTCAAGCGTCCGGCCAAGAAGAGTGAGTTGCTGCGTGCAGGCCTGCACGCGTTGCAAGCCATGTCGGCGCCCGCCTTGCGCGCCGCGCTCGATGCGCTGACACCGCTGAAGTCGGGTCGGCCAAAGAAGCAAGTCGACTAAGTCGACTGCCATCAGAAAAGCATGCGCCGCGAGATGCAGCGCGTGTCATCCGCCTGCCTTGTGAGAGGCCTAACCTTGGATTCGGGTTAACACCTACCACTCAAGACAAGGACCGATCATGAAACAGCTCTACACGAACATCGCTACTGCGGCCATCGCCGTGCTGGCCGTGACCGCCGCCCAAGCCCAACCCGCCACCGGCCGCACCCGCGCCCAGGTCGAAGCCGAAGCCATCGCCGCAGCCCGCGCGCCCGACCAGAACGTGACGCGCGGCTCACGCGGTGCCGAGAAGTTCACGCCCACGGCCGACCCGGCAAAAATGCAGCAGCAAGCCATCGATGCGGCGCACGCCGTCAACCAGAACGTGACACGCGGCTCGCGCGGCGCCGATCCTTTCGTCTCCACGATGGACCCCGCCGCTGTCGATGCGCAGGCCCGTGCGACGGCTGCCGCACCGGATCAAAACGTGGTTGGCGGATCGCGGGTCAACAGCCGCGTCATCTCGACGATGTCGAATCCGACCAGCCCCAACGTTCAAGCCCAACAGGCTCCGATTCCGGCGAAGTAGTCAGCTCGATGACATAGAGGGCGCCGTACATTCGCGGCATGCGCTGCCCTCTTCGTTTTTGTTTCTGTTTCTCTCTCCCAACCGTTTGCCTTGCGGCGCTCCTTCCGCTGGGGCTCTGCCAACAGGCTGCGGCGCAAGAAGCGCCGACACCCTACAAGCTCACTGTCGGCTACTACGGCGTGTCGGGCGGCGGCTTGCCGGCGGGACCGGGGCTCGACGTCAACTTGCGCTACGACTATGGATCCGGCAATGTCTGGCTCGGCTGGTTTCGCTCGCCGGTGCTCGACTTCTCGCAGTTGCGTGGCGGCTGGGACCGCACCATCACGCTCGGACCGGTGCGCGTGCTGCCGTCGTTGCAGGCGGCATCGGGCGGCTTCTTCGGCGGCAGCCTCGCGGTGGAGACCGGCGACAGCTGGTTCGTCGGTGCGGGGCTCGGCCGCACCAACCTGCGCAGCTACGCCAACCTCAACTTCGACCCGAACGATTCGTACACAGCCTACGGTGGCTATCGCTGGTCCGAGGCGACGTCACTGCAAGTGCAGCTGGTGCGCGACAACCGCCTGAATCCCGACCAGCAACACGTGCACCTGATATGGCGCCAGGGCGTGGGCAACGGCGAGCGGCTGACTGTCGATTTGCTGGCCAAGCAGGGCACGGTCGACGGCCAGTTCATTCGTCGCGTCGGCCTGTCGGTCGGCTATGACTGGCAACGCTGGTTCGTGCGCGCCGCTTGGGACCCGAAGGTCAACTTCACGCCGCAGAACATGGCGCGGCTGTCGACGGGGGTGCGCTTCTAGGCGAGCTTCAGCACGGCGCGGCCGACTTCATCCGAGTCACCCCCACATCGCGCCGTCGGCTCGCAGCTGCTTTTGCAGCGCGGCCACATCGACATCGCGTACCGTGCCGCGACCCTTGCCAACGCTCGCCGCTGCAGTCCCTGCAGCCTGCCCCATCACGAAGCAACCGCCGCTGGCACGCGCGGCCGATTGCCCCTCGTGCGTCATCGATGCGCAACGTCCCGCGACCAATAAGTTATCCACCTTCTGCGGCACCAGCATGCGCCACGGCAAGTCGTTGTTGGCGTTGCCGGCATCGCGCGGAAAGCCCCAGTCGATGCGACCGTCGCCGTGCAGTTCCATCGGCCAGGCGTTGAGCCCGATCACGTCGTCGAAGCGCGCGGACGAGAGGATGTCTTCTCCACTCAGCGCGTAGTCGCCGCCGATGCGCCGCGTCTCGCGAATGCCGACCTGCGGCGCGATGTCGACGATCTGCGAGTGTTCGAAGCCCGGCACTTTCTCGCGCATGAAGCGAAAATATTCGACGATCTGGCGCCGGCCTTCGGTTTCGCCCGCGCTCAGCTCGCGCGCATCGACACCACTCATCGCGCGGCCTTGTTCGTTGCGAATTTGGGTGACGTTGGCGCGCCATTCGGTCGGGTTGATCTGCGGCCGCACGATGGCACCCTCGCGCGGAAACTTGTAGCGACCGGGCTCGTCGCGCAGCGCTGCTTTCATCAAATCGTTGATGGCCTTGAACTCGCCGATGGCCGCCAGCGCGCGCTCCGACTCGACGTGGCCGATGCGGAACATCGTCGTCGGGAACAGGCTGTTGCCATGACCGTCGCCGACCTCGAACGGCACGCCGGCAAAGGCAGCCACGTCGGCATCGCCGGAGCAGTCGACGAACATGTTGGCGCGAATGGCTTGCCGGCCCGACTTGGTTTCGACAACGAGCGCCTCGATGCGCGCATCGTCCTTGATGACCGCAGCGGCCCACGCATGAAACAGCACGTCGACACCGGCCGACAGCAGCATCTGGTCGGCCGCGCACTTGTATGCCGACACGTCGTACGAGCGCACGCGGATGCGGCCCTGCATGCCGTCCTGCGGCTTGTTGAGTCCGCCGAGCGCGTCGATGCGTTGCATCAGGTTGTCGACCACGCCATGCACCAGTTGCTGCATCTCGCCGTCCTTGCGGCCGTAAAGTCCGGCGAAATTGGTGACGCCACCCGCCGTACCCATGCCACCGAGAAAGCCGTAACGCTCGACCAGCAAGGTGAGCGCCCCGTGCGTTGCCGCACTCACCGCAGCGGCCAGCCCAGCGGGCCCGCCACCGATGACAACGACGTCGTACTCACCGAAGACTGGAAGCGCGCGGCCGGGTTCGTCCAGCGTGGTGGTGCGTGCCGTCATGCGCCGGTCATTCGATCTTGATGCCGCGCGCGGCGATGATCTTCGCCATGGTCGCGCTCTCTTCCTTGATGCGCGTCTTCAGGCCTTCGGCCGAGGTGCCGACCGCCTGCCAGCCCTGGTTGAAGAGCAGCCGCCGAACGTCGGGGTTCTGCATGATCTTCGGCATCTCGAGCGCCAATCGATCCTGCGCCGCCTTCGACAGACTGGCCGGTCCGATGAGCGCGGTCCACACCTCGAGCTGGAAGTCCTTGACGCCGGCATCGGCCAGCGAAGGCGCCTCCGGCATCAGCACGCTGCGGCCACTGGTGGTCAGGCCGATCACCTTCAGCTTGCCGCCTTTGGCCTGCGGCTGCGCGATGCCCGGTGGCACCAGCGCCATCTGGATCTGCCCGCCCATCATGGCGGTCACGACCTGCGGGTTGCCCTGATACGGAATGTGCTGAGGCATCAGGCCGGGCATCTTCGCCTTCATCAGTTCCATGCCCAGATGACCGACCGAGCCGGTGCCGACCGAGCCGTAGTTCCAGGTGTCGCCGGCCTTGCGAGCGGCATCGAAGAAGGCGGCGCCATCGGGTGCCGACATGGGCGCTATCAACACCAACGGTGCAGTCGCCAGCAGGCTGATGTAGCTGAAGTCCTTGGCCGGGTCGTACGGCAGGCGCGGATACAACATCTTGGCGGACGTGAGGTTGCCGTTGATGACCACGCCGAGCGTGTGATCGTCGGTCGCCTTGGCCACCTGGTCGGTCGCGATGTTGCCCGACGCGCCCGGCTTGTTCTCCACGATCACCGGCTGGCCGAGTGCACGGCCCAACGGCTCGGCGATGGCGCGTGCCGCCATGTCGGGCGTCGATCCTCCCGGGAAGCCAACAAGGATGCGGATCGGCTTGGTGGGCCACGTGTGCGTGCCCTGCGCCGAAGCGCCGATCACCACCGTGCACAAACCCACGGCCATGGCCGCGAGCTGAAAGCGCCGTGAAAAGCGCGGCAGGAGTTTTTGTTTTGAATGCATATCGAGGAAGAAAAAAAGAAGAGACCGGCGCTTGTCCGCTCTCGGGAATAATGCCCACGATTATCCAGCGCCATCGCCCTTGGCGCACACCCCACAGGCGGCCCCATGTCCTCCATAACCCTGCGTTTTCTTGCCGAACCCAACACCGTCAACTTCGGCGGCAAGGTGCACGGCGGCACCGTCATGAAGTGGATCGACGAAGCCGGCTATGCCTGTGCCAGCAGCTGGGCCAAGCGCTACTGCGTGACCGCCTTCATCGGCAGCATCCGCTTTCAACACCCCGTCAAGATCGGCGACCTCGTCGAGGTCGAAGCCCGCCTCGCCTACACCGGCACGACCAGCATGAACATCTCGGTCGAAGTGCGCAGCGGCGACATGAAGACCGGCGAGATGACCAAGACCACTGAATGCCTGGTGGTGTTCGTATCGGTCGATTCGCATGGGCGGCCGACGCCTGTCGAAGCCTTCACACCGAGCACGCCGGGCGAGGCGGCGCTGGCCGAGCGCGCCAGGTCGTATCTCGAAGCGGCTCGGGCTGCGGCGAGTCCGAAGATTTAGCCGCAGGCGATGCGATTGGCGGAAAACGCTCCGCCTGCCACCAGCCTTTGGCCCCGGCACGACTGAGCCACCCCCTTTGCAACGCCGCTCGTATAGTGTCGGCAAACAAAATTCAGGGAGAACTCATGATCGTTCAAGACGAGGAAGAGCCGTTTCTTCAATCGGCCAACTTTTTGCGCACCTGGTCGAAGTGCATGGGCCAAAGGTGCGAGATCGAGGGCGTTGCGCTGTCGCTCGACAGAGCGCCGCCGCCGCTGGCATCGCTGCCTTCACAGTCGTCTGTCACACCAGCAGCGCCGCAGCCGGCAACCAAGACAGTCCCGAAGAAAGTCGCTGGCGACCCTTACGTCAACACGGTGCTGGCGATCGCCAAGGTGGCGTCGTCCATCGGCAGCGCAGTTCACGCCATCCAGAACCCGCCGCCCGCGCCGTCAAAGGCACCCGCCGTCGCGCCAACGCCGCCCGCACCGAAGCGGCCCGTGGTGCCGCCCTTCGACATCCAGGACATTCCGGGCGCCATGCGCAAGCTTGGCATGCCGATGTCTGCGACGTTGATGGAGCGATGGTTTAGCGGGCAGCTCAATTACTCGCTGAGCGATGCCGACGAGAGAGCCGAGATCAACCAAAGCGGATTCCCGTACCCACCGAATATGGTCGACACCGCAACCATCATGATGGCGTGGGTACTCGGATTTCGGAGGGCGAAGAATGCCTTCGATACATTGACCGAGTCGCTAATGCTCGAGACCCCTCGTGCGCGCGGTATCTTGGTGAACAAATTGACGCCTTACAAAACGCGCCAATCGATTCAACCTTGGCTGGAATGCAAAGGCGATCTTCAGCGCTTCCACGAGGAGTTTCAGTTTCAGCTGATCGATGTGAACGCAAGTTGGTCGGAGCGCATCGCGGTTCAGATGTACGAAGAGATGTCCAACAACGGCGTGCCGGATGACCTGACCGGTGCACTGGGCGCTTTCAACTTCTACGCGACGATCGCCGAGGCCACCTTCAATCAGCAGGCCGGCACCGCCACCGTCACGCGCGTAGCCATCTATGTCAAAGATCACTACACCTTCTCGACCACGCCGGGCAATGTATCTCAGTACCTTGGGCACTGGAACAAGAGCCATGTCGCCATTCAGCACCTGCATGCTGCTGCTATGGCCGTCAACGCGCAGTTGTCAGACGCACCGGTCAGGATCGGCAAGGGCGCCGACAACATTTTCTACCCTGTGCGCAATAGCGACTTCCGCGCATGGCAGCAGAAGCACGGCCGCGGTGGCGACTTCATCATCTACTCGGATCGCATATGGGTCACCCTCCGTCGACCCATCACGATCAACCTATGAAGAAGTTCAAATGGGTTCTCTTAGTCATTTGTTTGTTGCTCGTCGGGTGGAATGTCAACGCATACAAGCTGGGGATCGAGGGCCGTGCATCCATTAAAAAATGGACATATGAAGAGTCGCCGGACGGGCAATACACGCTTGCATATGGCGATGGACCGGGCTACTGGGTCTGGGTGCGGCTCCGCAAAAAAGGCGGGGACGAAGTGCTTGCCGACAGATGGTTCGAAAGCAAGGAGCCGTACAAATCCGCATGGCTTGGCGACCGCGTCTACTACTCGCACTACGATGCAGACGGACCAATCTACCTTCCGCCCGTTTGGTTGGAGACGTGGCTCGCGAGATTGCCTTGACGGTCTTTGCTACTAATCACGGTGAAGCTATGAAAAGGCTCAAGTGGGTCGCTTTGGGTATTTGCCTGCTGATAGCTGCGTGGAATATCAATGCTTACAGGCTGGGCGTTGAAGGCCGCGCATCAGTTCAAAAATGGACGTACGAGAATTCCCCGGACGGTCGCTATACCTTGGCGTACGGTAACGGCCCAGGGAACTGGGTTTGGGTGCAGCTACGCCGAAACGGCGAAACTGAAGTGCTGGCTGACAGATGGTTTGAAAGCACAGAGCCAAACTGGGTCTTTTGGGATGCCGATCATGTCTCTTACTCACGCTACGACGCAACGGGGCCGATCTATCTGACCTTGCCCCCGAAAAACGTACCCCTTGCTGAGTGTTTCAATTCAGACAAGGAGAACGCAGATGACGAAGACGAC
>NZ_JASJXB010000042.1:0-29214 GCF_035018885.1 Variovorax sp. LG9.2
CGTGGGCTCGGAGATGTGTATAAGAGACAGTTCTACACTCGTCGACACGCCGCGCCCAATGACCGACCTCCACCTGATTCACGAAGACGCGCACCTGCTGGTATTCGACAAGCCCGCCGGGCTCCTCTGCGTACCCGGCCGTGGCGAAGACAAGCAGGACTGCCTGAGCGCACGAGCACAGCAACGCTGGGCGGATGCGCTCGTCGTGCACCGGCTCGACATGTCAACGAGTGGACTGGTCGTGATGGCACGCGGCATCGATATGCAGCGGGCGCTTGGCGATGCATTCGCGAGGCGCGAAGTGCACAAGCGCTACGAAGCGATCGTCGATGGTGTGTTGCCCATCTCAGAAGAGTGGGCCACCATCGACGCGCCACTGATGGCCGACTGGCCGCGTCGGCCATCGCAGAAGATCGATGCGGCAGGAAAGCCGAGCGTGACGCGCTGGCGGGCGCTCGGGCCGATGACGCTTCAGCGCGCGCAAGAGCGGATGGCGACCCATGTTTTGCTGGAGCCGCTGACGGGTCGCACTCACCAGCTGCGCGTGCATCTCGCGTCGATCGGGCACGCAATCGTCGGCGATGCGCTGTATGCGAGCGAAGCGGTCAGGCAACTCGCAACGCGGCTCATGCTGCACGCGACGGTGCTGGCGTTGGTGCATCCGGTGACGCGGCAAACAATACGTTTCGAGAGCGTCGCGCCATTCGAGGCGCGCACCGGCTCGGGTCGAACACCCTGAGCGACGCCGAGGAAGGCAAACGCCTTCAACCAAAAAGAGCCGCTCTATTCGCCCTTCACGACCAGCACCGGCATCCGCGCGTCCTGTAGCACGCGTTGTGTCACGCTGCCGAGCAGCAACTTCTCGATGCCCGCACGCCCATGCGAGCCCATGACGATCAGGTCGGCACCGATGCCGTTGGCAGTGTCGACGATGCCTTCGTGCACCACGTGCCCGTCGATCACGCGCTGATCGCTGTGCAGCCCTTCAGCCGCCAGCGATGCCACGCCGCGTGCCAGCGCCGCATTGGCACTGCTCGTGGCGGCAGCGAGATATTCGTTCTGGCCCAGCGCGTAGTCGGCGCCGATACCGATGAACGGATAGTTGTCGATCACGTGGATCAGCGTGATGCGACTGCCAAAAGCCAGCGCGAGCCCGCTCGCTTTGCTGACCGCGTGCATCGACGTTTCGGAGCCGTCGATGGGAACCAGGATGTGATTGAACATGCGGACCTCCTTTTGTCTTGCGACGACGTTCAGTCGCCCTGAAAACCGTGGGCGCGGCACGTGACCACGAGCGTATCCCGAAAGCCCGGCGCCGTCTCGTCGATCGGCTGGATCGGAGTCGACTCATGAATCACGCGGGCATCGTCGAGCAACAAAAGACTCCACGGCTCGGTCATCGTAAAGCGTTCCCCGCGGCGACCGTTCGCCTCGAACACGCGCGTCTCGCCACCCTTGACATTGTGCCGCCCGACGAACGCCACCGCCACCAGATCGACGCCGTCACGGTGCGCGCCCTCGGGTGTCGGCCTGCCGATGCCGCCGGCCGTGTCGATGCGGAACTGATGCGCCTCGAGGGACCAGCGTTGATCACCCCGGAGCCCGCTGGCCAGTCGCGCGAGACCGCGCATCAGGTGCGTCCACACAGGCTGCGCGATCGTGCCGGCGAGCATCGGCTTGAACCACCGCCGCATGCCGCCGTGCAACGCGTTGTATTCGACCGGCTGCCAGTGGGCACGATGCGGCACCTGATCGACCGCTTCGGCGTCGACGGTGAAACACGCATGGCGGCGTTGCCGATAGCGGCCGCCGTCTTTCAGGTATTCGTCGGGCGGCAAGTCGCTCCAGTCTTCGTGGAGAGCCTCGAGCTGTGCCAGCGGCTCGCCGAGCCACTCGGCGACGCCACTCGGGCTGAGCAAGGCATAACCCTGTTCCCGCAGCAACGATGGCGTTTCAGCCGGCGAGTTGAAAGGTGGTGAAAATGGTGGCGAAGTGGATGAATAAGCGGATGGCGGATCGGCCATTGGGCTCACGCGGCGACCTTGACGCCCTTCCAGAAGGCAACTCGGTCCTTGATTTCATCTGCTGCGGGCTTCGGGTCGGGGTAGTACCAGGCAGCGTCGGCGTTCATTTCACCCTTGACCAGCAATGAGTAATAGCTCGCCATGCCCTTCCAGGGACAGGTTGTCTTGTGGTTGCTGAAGGTCACGTGTTCGCGGTTGAGCGAACTCAACGGAAAGTAGTGGTTGCCTTCGACAACCACGGTGTCGTCGCTTTCGGCGATGGTGGCGCCGTTCCAGGTTGCTTTCATTTCATATCTCCAGGAGAGCGTCTATTGTGCAGCCGGCGCGTGGAGCCAGTGGACGCTGAACAGGCGCGCCTCGTCGGTCCACACCGGGCCGGGTCGAAAGCCGGCGCGCACGGCCAGCGCACGGAAGCCTTCGACGGTGAACTTGTGCGAATTCTCGGTATGGATGCTCTCGCCTTCGAAGAAGTCGAAGCGCTCGCCGCCGATGTTCACGGTCTGCGCGCGCCGGCTCACAAGATGCATCTCGATGCGCTGCAGCAGCGGGTTGTAGAACGCGTAATGGCCGAACGCATCGAGGTCGAAGTCGGCACCCAGTTCGCGATTGGCCCGGAGCAGCAGATTCAAATTGAAGGCCGCAGTCACGCCCTGCGCGTCGTTGTACGCCGCGTGCAACCGAGAAGGCTCCTTCACCAGATCGACGCCAACCAGCATGCCGCCGCCGCGCAACAAACGCGCTGCGAGTTGCATGAACGACAGCGCTTCTTCGGGATGAAAGTTGCCAATGGTCGAGCCGGGGAAAAAGCCGACGCGCTGACCGACGCCGGCGCCTGTCGCCGGCAACACCAGCGGCATCGTGTAGTCGGCGACGATCGGTTGCACGACCAGCTCCGGATAGTCGGCACGCAGCCGCTCGGCTGCCCCCTCCAGATGTTCGCCCGAGATATCGATCGGCAGGTAACGCCGCGGCGCGTCTTCGGCATTGAATGCGTCGAACAGCAAGCGCACCTTGGTAAGCGAACCGGCGCCGAATTCCACGAGCTCGGCGCGAGGCCCGATCTGCGCTGCAATCTCGGGCGCACGCTCGGCAAGGATGCGCAGCTCGGTGCGCGTCGGGTAGTACTCGGGCAGTTCGCAAATGCCGTCGAACAAGGCCGAACCCGCAGCATCGTAGAAATACTTGGGCGGCACATTGCGCGGCGTGCGCGCGAGGCCCGCCATCAGGTCGCGGGCGAACTCTGACGGCTCGACCGTGGTGGTGGTCCGAACACGGGCGCGCGGCATGTCGAGATTGACGACTGGATTTCTCATTTCAGATGTCGCGCGCCAAGCGCACGCCGGTAAATTGCCAGCGGGCTGCCGGCGGAAAAAAGTTGCGATAACTCGGGCGGGTATGGCCCTGCGGGGTCGCCACGCTGCCGCCACGCAATATCAATTGGCCGACCATGAACTTGCCGTTGTATTCGGCGGCGATGCCAGGTAGCGGGCGAAAGCCGGGATACGGGTCGTAAGAAGAGCGCGTCCATTGCCAGACGTGGCCAGTGGCTTGCGCCATGCCAGGGGTGTCGATTGCAGCCTCCCATTCGAACTCGGTCGGCAATCGCGCACCGGCCCATTCCGCATAGGCGGACGCTTCATAAAAGCTCAGTTGCGACACCGGTGCTTCCGGCTCCATCGGCCGCACACCGTTCAGTCCGAACACCTGCCAGCCAGCGGTGCTCGCACCATGTTGCGCGATGCGTGGATCGTCCGGCGATAGCCAATACGCAGGCGCCCGCAAGTCGTTTGCCTTGACCGCCGCCCAACCATCCGACAGCCAGAGGTCTGGCCGCTGGTAACCGCCATCGGCAATGAATTGCGCGTAGTCGCCGCAAGTCACCAGACGGTCTGCGATCTCGAACGGGCGCAGAAGCACGGAGTGACGCGGCGTCTCGTTGTCGAATGCGAAGTCATTGCCTTCGTCACTCGGCTGGAAGCCGACCTCCACCACGCCGCCTTCCTGCCGCAACCAACGCGCCGGCGCAGCAACCGAAGCAAGGCGCAGCGCCGGACCATTGGCCGGCCGATACGCAGGCAGCAAAGGGTTGCGGGACAGCGCGTGCAATATGTCGGTAACGAGCAGCTCCTGATGCTGCTGCTCGTGATGCAGCCCGAGCACGACGATTGGTTCGATCGTTTCCCACAACGCGTTGTCGGCACCCTCGAGCAACGCCATCACGGATGCATCGACATACTGACGATAGGCATGCACTTCGTCGATCGACGGACGGGTCAGCAAGCCGCGATGTGGGCGTGGGTGACGCGGCCCCAGTGCCTCGTAGTACGAGTTGAAAAGGAAATGAAAGCGCGCATCGAACGGCTGGTAGCCGGTCGAATGCATTTGAAGCAGCACCGTCTCGAAGAACCATGTCGTGTGCGCGAGATGCCACTTGGTGGGGCTCGCATCGGGCATCGACTGGATGCACTGGTCTTCAGGAGACAGGGGCGCCGCCAGCCCGACGCTGTGCGCCCTCACCTCAGCGAAGCGCAGTCGCAGCGCATCTGCCCCCTGCGCCATCGGCCGTAAAAAGCTCATGAGGTCTCCGTTGAATTAGCAGGAGTGGTTGTAGCCCAAGGTCGGTGACCCGCCGCGTAGGACAAGCCCGCACGGGGCCGGTCGCGCTGGTATCGCTCAAGCCAGTAGTCACCGGCAGGCACCGTTAAAGCACTCTGGCACAAGCCGCCGGTGCGCGCACAACCACTGCGTATCATCCCGTGAATGAGTCCGCCCTCTTCTGCCGCCCGAGCATGTGCTCGGTGCTGGGTGGTAAGCGACGATTCATCAAAGCATGCCCATCACGCTCCTTCACCGGCTCGCCGCCGCCACTCTGCCCTGCAACATCGAAGGCGGCCGAAACGTCGATGCCGTACGCATTCTGGTGATGGCGGGGCATATCAAGGCGACCATTCCGGCGCCGGTCCGCACGCTCGATGGCTACGTGCAACCCATCGCCACTGTCACGGCGATCACGCCGCTGGGCCAGACGATGTTGAGGAAGTTCGTGCCGCCGGGCGGGCGCAAACCCTGACGCTGCGTTGCAGCCACTCGACGTCCCTCAGTCGACTTTCGACTCGGCTTCCTGCAGCAACCGCCACATCACCTTGCCGCTGCCGCTCTTGGGCAACGCATCGACGAACTGCACCTTGCGCGGGATCTTGTAGACCGCCATGTTCTCGCGGCACCAGTCGATGATCTGCTGCTCGGTCGTGTCTTCGTGCGTCGGGCGCAGCACCACCATCGCCTTGACCGATTCGCCGCGGTAGTCGTCCTTCATCGAAATGACGCACGCCTCCTGGATGGCGGGGTTGCGGAACATCAGCAACTCGACCTCGGCTGGCCACACCTTGAAGCCGCTCGCGTTGATCATTCGCTTCAATCTGTCGGTCATGAAGAAGTAGCCGTCTTCGTCGACACGGCCCATGTCGCCAGTGCGAAAGAAGCGCTTGCCCTCGAACTCGATGAACGCCGCCGCCGTGGCATCCGGCCGCTTCCAGTAGCCCTGGAACACCTCGGGCCCGTGCGTGATGATTTCGCCCGACTCACCCACGCCCAACTCCTTGAGCGTGTCGGGGTCGATGACGCGCGAATCGGTGCTCATGTACGGGATGCCGAGACACTGCTGCTTCGGATGCTCGAACGGATTGGCATGCGACGGCGCCGCTGTCTCTGTCAGGCCATAGCCTTCCTGGTACTTCAGGCCGAACTGCTCCAGCAGCCGCTGCGCCACCGCCTGCGGCATCGCCGCGCCGCCGCCACCGATGTAGGTCAGGCTGGTGAGGTCGTAGCTTGCGAAATTCGGGCTGGCCATCAGGTCGATCACCATCGTCGGGATGTTGGTCCAGCTCGAGACCTTCCAGCGCGAGATGAGCCGCCCCGCCACTTCACGATCCCAGCGCGGCATGATGACCAGCGTGCCGCCGAAGAGGATCGACGTGTGCATCATGCTGACCGTGCCGGTGATGTGGAACATCGGCACCACGGCCAGTACGATCGCCTCGGCCGAACCCAGACCCCACAACTGGCCGGCGAAGGCGTTGTGATTCAGGCTCGAGTGGTTGTGGATGCACCCCTTGGGCAAGCCTGTGGTGCCGCTGGTGTAGGGCAGCAATGCCATGTCGTTGGCGCCGACTACATGCTCCGGCGGTGCATGGCCGGCGCTCAACGCGTCGGTCCACGTCATGGTCTTTCCGTTGGCGAGTTCGGGTAGCGGATGGCGGGTGAGCAGCCAGTCGCGCCAAGCCGGCGCAGGCGCCTCGTCGCCGCTGACTTCGGCATCGAAGGTGTCGGTGAAATGCGTGACGATCATGTGCGCCAGGCGGTCCTTCGCGTCCAGCGCGTTGCTGGCCTTGGCCAACTCCGGTGCCAGGTCGCCGGTGGTGATCGCGACCTTGGCATCGGGGTCGGTGATGTAGTGCTTGAGCTCCTCGGCACGGTTCATCGGATTGACCGGCACCACCACCGCATTGGCTCGGAGGATCGCGAAGTGCGAGATCACCAGCTGCGGGCAGTTCTGCATGTCCAGTACCACGCGGTCACCGCGCCTAACACCCAGCGCATGCAGCGTTCCAGCGAGCCGATCGACCTGCGCCGCGAACTCGCGGTACGTGATCACGCTGCCAAAAAACACCAGCGCCGCCTTGTCCGGGAACCGCGCGGCGGAAGTCGCAAGGTTGTGCCACAGCGAGGTCGCGGGCACGGTGATCGAATGAGGCAGGCGCTGCGGCCAGAATTTGTAGTGCGGGCGATCCATGTGTTTCTCAGTCGAAAAATTAAGTCGGTTCAGGTCAGGCCCGGGAAGCCGGCAGCCTACGCCCGCGGGTGGATTCGCCGCATCGGGGATGCCCCGATGGCGTCACCTTGGCGACCCGCATTCGGCACCGCGGCACGGCTCTTTCGGGGCCAGGCGGCCGGACTGCCGCACACGCGCTGGCACCGATGTTGCATACAACGACGAACCGTCGACTTATTCAGGAGCCCTGCCATGCCGTCCAATTTCTCGAAACGCCACTTCATACTCGCGATCGCCGCAGCTTCCCTGTTTGCCGCCGGCGGCGTGCAGGCGCAAAACGTCCTAGACAACGTGATGAAGTCCAAGACGCTGAAGGTGGCGATTCCCACCGACTACCCGCCTTACGGCTTCGTCGGCACCGACATGGCGCCGCAGGGACTGGACATCGACACGGCGCGGCTCATCGCCGCCAAGATGGGTGTCAAGCTCGAGCTGGTGCCGGTGACCAGCGCCAACCGCATACCCTACCTGCAGACCAAGAAGGCGGATCTGGTGATCTCTACGCTGGGCAAGAATGCCGAGCGCGAAAAGGTGATGGACTTCTCGTCGGCCTACGCGCCGTTCTTCCAGGGCGTGTTCGCGTCGAAGAGCGTGAAGCTGACCGACTTCAAGGAAATGGCCGGCAAGACCGTGGCGGTGACGCGCGGCGCGATGGAAGACCAGGAACTGAACAAGGTGGCACCGGCGAACGTCGACTACCGCCGCTTCGAAGACAACAACGCCACTGTCGCCGCCTTCGTCGCCGGGCAGACGCAAACCATCGCCATGAGCGGCGCGGTCGCGGCCGAGATGATCCGCAAGAACCCCAAGATCAACGCCGAGTACAAGCTCTTGCTGAAAGACAGCCCGTGCTTTGTCGGCATCGCCAAGGGCGAAGACGCGCTCAAGCTGAAGGTCAACGAGATCATCGCCGCCGCAAAGAAGGACGGCACGCTCGACGCCATGTCGAAGAAGTGGCTCGGCAAGGGCATCGGCGACCTGCCGGTCTGATCACGCGCACCGGCCACCCGCATGGAATTCGACTTCGGCGCCATCCTCGTCGACTGGCGTTTGCTTGCCAAGGGGATCACGTGGACGATCGGCCTGACGGCCATCGCCACGCTCATCGGTATGGTCGTCGGCGTGGCCTGTGCATGGGCACGTTCCAGCGGACCGGCCTGGCTGCGCTGGGTGGTCGGCGCGTATGTGGAGCTGATCCGCAACACGCCGTTCATCGTGCAGCTGTTCTTCATCTTCTTCGGCTTGCCGGCGGCGGGCGTCAAGCTGTCGCCGGAGGTGGCATCGATCATCGCGATGGTTGCCAACCTCGGTGCTTATTCGACCGAGATCATTCGCGCCGGCATCGAGGCCACGCCCAAGGGCCAGATCGAAGCGGCGGTGAGCCTCGCGCTCAACAAGGCGCAGGTCTTCTTGCGCGTGGTACTGCCTCCGGCGCTTAAGAAGGTCTGGCCGTCGATGGTGAGCCAGATCATCATCGTCATGCTCGGCTCCTCGGTGTGCGGCCAGATATCGGTCGAAGAGCTGAGTTATGCGGCGAACCTGATCCAGAGCCGCAACTTCCGCGCTTTCGAAGCATTCATCGTTGCCACGCTCATCTACGTCGCGTTGTCCGTGGCTCTGCGGCGCCTCCTCGACTGGGCCGGCCCGCGCTGGCTCTTCGGTCGCTGAGCGCAGAAAAAGCACCATGACCGAATTCACCCTCTGGGACATCCTGCGCAACCTCCTGCTGGCGCTGCGCTGGACCGTCGCGCTGTCGTTGATCGCCTTCGTCGGTGGTGGCCTGGTGGGCGCGTTCCTGCTGCTGTTGCGCCTGCGTGCCGGCAAATGGCTCGACCGTGCGATCAGCGTTTACGTTCAGCTGTTCCAGGGCACACCGCTGCTGATGCAGTTGTTCCTCGCTTACTTTGGCATCGCGCTGCTGGGCGTCGATGTGTCGGCCTGGACCGCTGCCACCGTGGCGCTCACGCTCTACACCAGCGCCTATCTCACTGAGATCTGGCGTGGTTGCGTGGCCTCGATTCCCAAGGGCCAATGGGAAGCATCCGGCAGCCTGGCGCTCAGCTTCGACGAGCAGATGCGCCACGTCATCCTGCCGCAAGCGATCACCATCGCCACGGCGCCCACCGTGGGCTTTCTCGTTCAGGTGGTCAAAGGCACGGCGCTCGCTTCGGTGATCGGCTTCGTCGAACTCACCAAGGCCGGCAGCATGATTTCAAACGCCACCTTCCAGCCGTTCGTGGTGTTCGCCTGCGTCGCGCTGCTGTATTTCGCACTGTGTTTCCCGATCAGCTTGTATGCCAAGCACCTCGAAAGGAAGATCAATGTCCACCGTCGTTGAAGCCCCGGCCGCCGCTGCGCGCACCGCCCTCGGCGGGCCCATCGTCCAGATCACCGCCCTTCGAAAGTCTTATGGCTCCAACGAGGTGTTGAAGGGCATCGACCTCACAGTGAAGCGTGGTGAAGTCATCGCCGTCATCGGCAAGAGCGGCTCCGGCAAGAGCACGCTGCTGCGCTGCATCAACGGGCTCGAAGTGTTCCAGGAGGGCGCGCTCAGTGTCGATGGCAAGCCCTTGTTGCACGAGAGCGCGATGGCCATGCGCGAGCTGCGTCAGCACGTCGGCATGATCTTTCAGAGCTTCAACCTGTTCCCGCATCTGACAGTCGGCAAGAACGTCATGCTGGCGCCCACGCTGGTCAAGAAGCGGACGACCGCCGAGGCGACGGCGCAAGCCAAGAAGCTGCTGGCCCGCGTAGGCCTGGCAGAAAAGTTCGACGCCATGCCCGATCAGCTGTCGGGTGGCCAGCAACAGCGCGTGGCCATCGCGCGCGCGCTGGCGATGGAGCCGGCAGTGCTGCTGTGCGACGAGATTACGTCGGCACTCGACCCCGAACTGGTCGGCGAAGTGCTGCGCGTAGTGGAGTCGCTGGCCGACGAAGGCATGACCTTGCTGATGGTCACGCACGAGATGAGTTTTGCCCGCAAGGTGAGCGACCGGTTGATCTTCATGCATCAGGGCAAGGTGCACGAGATGGGTCCGCCGACCGAGCTGTTCAGCAACCCGCAGACGCCTGAACTGAAGCAGTTTCTGTCTTCGCTGCACGATTGAGCTTGGCGTTTAAAAAACCCGCCCGGTGCGTTTGCGCCGGGCGGGTTTTTTTGCTTCAGGCGGTGCGTGATCGTGTCTGCGCTGCGAAACTTTCGCATGCAGATCCTTCTAAAGTTGAAGGCTTGATGCTCTCCAAAAGGCCACAGCTCATGACTTCAACCCAAAACCGACCATCGACCCGCCCCGGTGTTGCTGACAAGCGACGCGTTTTTCAGCAGCTGCACACGTCGGGATGCTTCGCCCTTCCAAATCCCTGGGACGTCGGCAGCGCGCGCTATTTGCAAGGCCTGGGCTTCAAGGCGTTGGCAACTACCAGCTCAGGTTTTGCATGGTCGCGTGGTGAGCCTGATGGCGCGGCCTCGCGCGACGCGGTGCTGGCGCATTTGCACGAGATCGTCGAGGCTTGCGACTTGCCGGTAAATGCCGATTTCGAAAGCGGCTTCGCGCCCGATGCTGCCGGCGTGGCAGAGAGCGTTCGACTCGCGATAGAGACCGGCATCGCCGGCGTGTCGATCGAAGATTCCACCGGCAGCGCCGCCAGCCCGCTGCACGACATCGACACCGCGGTGGCGCGGCTGCGTGCCGCACGCGGCGCCATCGACAAGGCAGGCGGCGACTGCCTGCTGGTCGGCCGGGCCGAATGTTTTCTGGTCGGCCGACCCGACCTCGACGAAACGATTCATCGCCTCCGCGCCTACGCCGCAGCCGGCGCCGATTGCCTCTATGCGCCGGGCATCAAGACCCGCGAGCAGATCGCGGCCGTGGTCGCCGGCGTGGCGCCCAAGCCGGTCAATCTGCTGATCGGCTCGACAAGCGATCTCACGATGGCTGAAGTGGCGGAGCTGGGTGTGCGACGCGTCAGCGTGGGTGGCGCGCTGGCACGTGCGGCCTGGGGCGCTTTCTCGAACGCTGCCAAACTGATCGCCGAACAAGGCAGCTTCGACGGCTTCACCCAGGCTGCTTCGGGCAACGAACTCGACAACTTTTTTCGCGCGGACCGCGCGGGCCGTGCATAGCGCCAATCAACGCAACCCTTCATGAACCTGATGCTTTCCCAACCGCCCTCCCCTCGGTTCTCCGATCAGATTTCCCGCCGCCGCCTTGTCGGTGCGACGCTCCTGGCTGCGGTGCTGCCGGCCAGTGCCCCTGCCTTCGCAGGCTTCAACTTCTTCACCAACGAATACACCGCCAGCCGCGTCGAACTGCAGGCGCAGATCGTCAAGCATTTTCCAGTGGCGCAGCGCTATGCGGAGTTGTTCACCGTCGGCCTGCGTGAGCCGCAGTTGAGCCTCGACGCACGCGGCAACAGGGCGACCGTCACTGCGGTGTTGTCGATCGCCAGCCCGCTGCTGCGGTCATCCCCCATGGAGGGCATCGTCTCCGTGAGCAGCGCGCTCAAGTACGACGCGGCCACGCGTTCGCTGCGCCTCGACCAGCCGAAAGCCGAACGCCTCGAACTGCAAGGCGTGGGCGGCAGAGATGCCGAGCGCGTGCAGCAGATCGGCGCCCTCGTTGCGCAGGAGTTGCTGCGTGACCAGGTGCTGCGCAGCTTCACCGCAGAGGAACTCACCGTCGGCCGCAAGACCTACGAGATCGGTGACATCACGGTGGTCGACGACGGGATCAAGGTGCAGTTGCGGTAGGCCCGCTCAGACCGCGTGCAGATGCTGATACAGGATGGTCGAGCCTATCCCGATCAACACCACGCCACCCAGGGCCTCGGCCGAGCGGCCCGCGATTTTGCCGAGCACACGGCCGACCATCACGCCGAGCGTCACCATGATGAAGGTCGCGAAGCCGATCGAGGCGGCAATGGGAAAAATGTTGACGTTCAGGAAAGCCAGCCCGACGCCGACCGCCATGGCATCGATGCTGGTCGCAAAGCCCGTGGTCGCCAACACCCAGAAGGAATGGCGCGTCGGCTTTTCATCCTCTTCTTCGGCAGGCGTCTTCAAGCCCGCGTAGATCATGCGGACGCCTAGAACGCCGAGCAATGTGAAAGCGATCCAGTGATCCCAGGCGTTGACATAGTCGGCGGCTGCATGGCCCAGCACCCAGCCGATCATCGGGGTGATCGCTTCGATGACGCCGAAGATGAGCCCGGTGCGCAGCGCCTCGGACCAGCGCGGGTTCTGTAGGGCCGTGCCTTTGCCGACGGCGGCGGCAAACGCGTCGGTCGACATGGCCAGCGCGAGCAACGCTATTGCGGCGAAATTCATGGTGGGAAATACTTTTTATTGGCTCGGTCGGGCAAGAACAGAGGCGTGTCATCACTGCCCGACTCACATCGTGCTGACACGCCAATGGTCTCGCCAACCTGCAAAGGCTGCCTGCGCCACAGCGTGCAAGGTGCACGCCGAGTATGTTGACGCAGGCGCTTCCGTGAAACGGAAGCCGGCTACTCCCCAATGGGGAGGCTAGTGTAGGTGCTCGAGCACACCGCGGTGCTTCATGCCGCGCAAAATTCCCTAGGGCGAAGGCAATGGGATAACCGTCAGGTGTCGCTCCACTTGCGCAACAGGTTGTGGTACGTGCCAGTCAATGTACGGCGCGCCCGCTCGTCGGCGCCGCTCTGGTTGAGCCGCTGGATCGCGGTGTCCATGTCGAACAGCAACGCGCGATCACCAGCATCGCGCACCAGGCTTTGCACCCAGAAAAAGCAGGCGACCCGCACGCCCCGTGTGATCGGCGTGACCTGATGCACGCTGGTCGCCGGATAGACGACGAGATCGCCAGCGGCCAGCTTGACGCTCTGCATGCCGTGCGTGTCTTCCATCTGCAGTTCCCCGCCGTCGTAACTTTCCGGGTCGGAAAGGAACAACGTCGCAGAAAGATCGGTGCGCAGCTTGCGGCCGGTATGCGGATGAATGCGCACGCCACCGTCGACGTGCAGGCCGAAGGTCATGCCCTCGCTGTAGCGGTTGAACATCGGCGGGTACAGCAGGTTGGGCAACGCCGCGCTGATGAAGGTCGGGTTGCGCTCGAGCGCAGCGGCCACGATGTCCTGGCACGCATGCGCCACTTCGGCACGCTCGTCGATCTGCTGGTTGAACTTGACCGGCGCACCCTGGTGGCCGGCCGTGGCGCGACCGTCGACCCAGGCATCGCCCGCTGCGTCGAGCCGAGTGCGCACCTCGGCCAGCGCATCGGCATCGAGAACTTTCGGAATGCAGACCAGCATGAAGGCAGTTTGGCGCTGTCAAAAACGGTAGTTGAGCGACACCGTGGCCGCTCGACCCGAACCCGGCACGGAGCGCCCTCCATCTGACGGAATCAGGGCATCGTAGTAGTACTTGTTCGACAGGTTGAACAGATTCAGGCGAATGTCGTACTTGGGCTGATGGTAAGCCAGCAGCGCGTCGAAGCGCACGTAGCCAGGCACCCGCACGAGATTGGTGTTGTTCGCGAACCGGTGCGCGTTGTAGGTGGCGCCGCCGCCCACTTCCCACTCAGGCGTGATGGCGTACGACGCCCAGAAACTGGCCGAATCTTTCGGCGTGTTGGCAGGCGTCTTGCCGAGCGTGCCGGGTGCGATGCCTTCGATGATGGTGGCATCGAGGTGCGTGTAGGCGCCGAACAGCTGGAGCTGATCGGTGATGCGACCAGCGACGCCCGCTCGAGCACCGTTGACGCGCACTGTGCCCGTGGCCGTGTATGTGCCGTCGTTGTTTTGTGCGCGCGCATTGGTCTGCGTGATCTGGAACGCGGCGGCGCTGAAAGACAGATTGCCGTTCATCGTGTCCCACTTGCCGCCAACCTCGTACGACTTATTTTTTTGCGGTGGCAAAGGCTGTGTGCCGCCGGTGGTCGCGACCAGTTGCTCGAGCGATGGATTGAACGACGTGCTGTAAGACGCGTAGTACGACTGCTCCGGGGTCGGCTGCCAGATGGCGCCGGCACGCACGCTGTTGAAATTGACCGTCTGCTGCTCGTAGCCAAGTGTCGTGGCGCTGGTGACGGTGTTCGCGATATCGGCCTTGTAGCGGTCGTGGCGCACACCCGCGACCAGCTTCCACTGCGGGCTCAGCTCGATCGTGTCGTTGACATAGGCAGCCACCGTCGTGGCAGTGGCGGTCGCCAGATTGCCCGGACGGCTCGGCGCGTTGAGTGGCGAATCGGTTTCGATGGGGAAAGCCAGCGGCGTGCAGGACACATAGCCGCTGGTGGTGCCCGCCGGGTTCAGTGCGACGCCGCCACAGCTGCCGTTGCGGTAGTACGCCTGGTTGCGGTAGGTGTCCCGACCCAGTTCGAAACCGGTCAGCAGCGTGTGCTTGATCGATCCCGTGTCGAACTTGGTGCTCAGTTCCGTCAAATTGAAGAGCGACTTGTCGTTGATCACCCGGTCGTGGCTTTGCTGGCGCACCCACAGCTGCTCGAGCGGCAGCGTGCTGGACACCGCAGCCGGCGCGGCGGTGGTGCCGGTCGACGACGCGATGAACGAGCCGTTGGCGGCGCGCCGGCCGATGTTCTGCGGCGATGTTTCACGCGCATCCGTCGTCACGTCGTTCAACTGCGTCTGGTTGCGGATCGTCGTTGTTGGCGTGATCTTGTGCGTGACCAGCGCGCCGAACGCCCGGATGTCGGAAATCGTGCGGTCGTCGCTGTCGCCATACGCGGTGTTGCGATCGACCTTGGCCGGCCGGCCGTTGAGGCCGAGCACGCCGTAGTCCGCCATGTCGCGGTTGTGCTGAACCAGTGCCGACAAAGTGACTTGCGTTGGCGTCCCGATGCCCAACTTGAGCATCGGCGCGATGCCGACGTCTTGCAGGCGGGTCTGGTCGCGCGTGGTGGCATTGCCGTCCTGGCCCATCGCGGAGAGGTGAAAGGCCGATGTGTCGGACATCGGCTGGTTGAGGTCGACGGTGGTGCGCACCAGCCCGGTGGTGCTGGCCGACACCGACGCTTCGGCGGATGGCGTCAGCGTCGGCCGTTTGCTCACCTGGTTGATGACGCCGCCGGTGCTGCCCCGCCCGAACAGCATCGACGACGGGCCCATCAGCACTTCCACCGAATCGAGCGCGAAGATGTCGCGGTAGTACTGCGCCCGATCGCGTGCCCCGTCGAGGTAGATGTCGGTGCGTGCGGAGAAGCCGTTCAGGTTGATGTTGGTGCCGATCTGGCCACCCTCGGCGCCGCCGATCGTTAACCCCGGCACGTTGCGCAACGCACTCGCCAGGGATGTCGCGCCCTGCGACTGCATCAGCGCCTGGTTGATGACAGTGATCGACTGCGGAATGTCGCGCAGTTCGGCCGGCAGCCGGCTGATCGACGCCGCGTTCGGGCCAAAGCTGGACTTGTCGGCCATGCCTTCGACCTGGATCTCGCGCAGCGTCGGCGGCACTGACGTCGATGCGGCGGGCGCGGCACCTGGCGATGGCGTGGCCGCTGTCAGGGATGCAGGACTCACGGCTGGTTGCGCTGCTTGCTGCGCCCAGGCGCCGGAGACAGAAACAAGGCTAAGGAGCGCCAGCGTGATGGGCTTTCTGCGGCTTGGCAGGGTGTCGAGTCGGGTCATGGTGTCTTGTCTTCGATCAGGCGGCTGCGCGGTTGCGAAGATGCACCGGCCAGCGTCTTAATTTTGACTGCGAATCGTTCTTATTTGTTATTACCGACTGCTTTGTGAACGCGACGAGACAAGGCAACAAGAAAACATTAACTAGTCAGGCTGGAGACAGATTCATATTCGCTAAACATGGAACTTTTTGAAGCGACGAAAGGCTCCGTGCAAATCTGGCGCCCAGCACCATCGAAAACGACAAAAACGTATAAGTTGACATCCGGAAACGTAGTAGCACGCAACCCGATCGCGCTCTTACTATTCGCGTCGAGTGAGGTGCCTGACACCGAGCCGCAGAGACAAACGGCGCCGACCTGAAGCAGTCGGAGACCGTCAATGGAGACAGTCGATGAAACCAGACCTCGAGGTCGTTCAGATAGGACGCGCCCACTCCTTCAAGGCATGGGAGCACGGCTATCCATTCAGGACCGTGCGCTGGCACTTCCACCCGGAGTGCGAACTCCATCACGTGGTGGAGACCACTGGCCGCTGCTTCGTCGGCGACTACATCGGCGATTTCGCGCCGGGCCATCTGGTGCTGACCGGTCCCAACCTTCCTCACAACTGGGTCAGCGATCTCGCCGCCGGCACGTCGGTACCGCTGCGCGGCCGCGTCCTGCAGTTCAACGAGCAGTTCATCCGGGATGCGTCCGAAATCCTGCCTGAGCTTTGCTCATTTCTTCCGGTGTTGGAAATGAGCCGGCGCGGCGTGCTTTTCACGCCAGCCACGGCGGCCATGGTCGGCCCGAAGATTCAGGAGTTGATCGGTGCGACCGACATCCGGCGCATCGAACTCTTCGCCTCGATCCTTGGCGCGCTGAGCCGGGACACGGGCAGCCGCCCGATGACCAGCAGCGACTATCACCCGGACCCGCATGGCTTCATGGCGAACGGGATCAACGCGGCGCTCGACTACATCCGCGCTCACCTGACCGAATCTTTTGGGGAACCCGAACTGGCCGTGATCTCGCGACTCAGCACCAGCGCCTTCTCGCGCAGCTTTCGCCGGCACACCGGCATGGCACTCGGTCAATACGTCAATCGGCTTCGCATCAACCTCTCGACGCAGCTTCTGATGAGCGATGACGACATGACGATCACCGACATCTGCTTCGCCTCGGGCTTCAAGAACATTTCCAATTTCAACCGGCAGTTTCTTCGGCAAAAGGGCATTCCGCCATCGCGCTTTCGAGCCTTGCTGGCCGAGAACGCCGGCATTGCCGAAGCGGCTTGAGAAAGGAGTTTCACATCGAGGCACGAAGGTGCATCCGAAACAGTCAGCGAGAGAGAGATTTGCAACCCACGCCGGCAACCCCTTGCGCCGGTCATTCAAAGAAAAGAGACAACCTCATGAAGAAACTTTCCAGCCCTTCTTTCAGCGCGACCGCGCTCGCAATGGCAATCGGTCTCACGACCGGAACGGCAGCGTTTGCCGCACCGTCCGGGACCGTCGCTTTCCTGATGCCCGACCAGGCTTCGACGCGCTACGAACAGCACGACTTTCCCGGCTTCAAGGCCGAGATGAGCAAGCTCTGCGCGGACTGCAAAGTGCTCTATCAGAACGCCAACGGCGATGTCGCGCAGCAGCAGCAGCAATTCAACTCGGTGATCTCGCAAGGCGCCAAGGTCATCGTCCTGGACCCGGTGGATTCGACTTCCGCGGCGTCGCTGGTCAAGCTCGCCCAGAGCAAGGGCGTGAAGGTCATCGCATATGACCGTCCGGTGCCCACGACGCCAGCCGACTACTACGTGTCTTTCGACAACGAAGGCATCGGCAAGGCTATCGCCGAGTCGCTGGTGCAGCACCTCAAAGACAACAAGGTGCCGATGGACAAGGGCGGCCTGCTGGAAGTAAACGGTTCCCCCACCGATGCGGCTGCGGGCCTAATCAAGAAAGGCATCCACGCCGGCCTGGAGAACAGCGGATACAAGACACTGGCCGAGTTCGACACGCCTGAATGGGCGCCGCCCAAGGCACAGCAGTGGGTGAGCGGGCAGATCACCCGCTTCAGCACGCAGATCATCGGCGTGGTCGCCGCCAACGACGGCACGGGCGGGGGCGCCATCGCCGCCTTCAAGGCAGCCGGAGTGAACCCGGTGCCGACCGTTACGGGCAACGACGCCACGATCGCCGCCTTGCAATTGATCATCGCGGGCGACCAGTTCAACACGATTTCCAAGCCAAGCGAGATCGTGGCGGCCGCAGCGGCCCGAGTCGCCGTCGGCTTCCTGGCCGGCGAGACGCCCAAGTCGGAAATGAAACTCTACGACACGCCTTCGCAACTCTTCGTACCCGCAGTCGTCACGGCGAAGAACCTGAAAGCGGAAATCATCGACAAGAAGATCGCCACGGCCAATGAACTTTGCACCGGGCGCTACGCCGACGGCTGCAAGAAGCTCGGCATTTCCAACTGACAGACAGCAGGCTCCACCAGAAGGCTTCGAGTCGATGACCGATCCAACCCCCCCACGGCGTTCTGCAGGCGAACTGGTCTTGAGCCTGCGCAACGTCTCCAAGCGCTTCGGCGCAGTGTCAGCCCTGACGGACATCGACCTCGACGTTCACGCCGGTGAAGTGGTCGCGCTGGTCGGCGACAACGG
Organism: Variovorax sp. LG9.2; assembly: GCF_035018885.1. NCBI lineage: Bacteria > Pseudomonadati > Pseudomonadota > Betaproteobacteria > Burkholderiales > Comamonadaceae > Variovorax > Variovorax sp. LG9.2. The sequence goes on from NZ_JASJXB010000042.1 coordinate 18,121, forward strand.
CGCCGGCAAATCGACCCTGGTAAAGGTGCTGGCCGGTGTCCACCAGCCCAGCGCCGGGACCATTCACTTCGGCGGCAAACAGGTCACGCTAGACAACCCCGGCGCGGCGCTCGATCTGGGCATCGCCACCGTGTTCCAGGACCTGGCCCTGTGCGAGAACCTCGACGTCGTCGCCAACATTTACCTCGGGCGCGAGCTCAATGCCCTGTGCCTCGACGAGGTCGCGATGGAGGTCAAGGCCTGGACACTGCTCAACGAGTTGTCGGCCCGCATTCCGAATGTGCGCGATGTCGTCGCATCGCTGTCGGGCGGACAGCGCCAGACCGTGGCCATCGCACGCTCCCTGTTGCTCGACCCCAAGTTGATCATGCTGGACGAACCCACCGCGGCGCTGGGCGTCGCACAGACCGCCGAAGTGCTGAACCTGATCGAGCGGGTGCGCGATCGCGGACACGCGGTGATCATGATCAGCCACAACATGGAAGACGTCCGGGCGGTCGCGGACCGGATCGTCGTCTTGCGGCTCGGCCGCAACAACGGCGTGTTCTATCCCGATTCCTCCAACCAGGAATTGGTGGCCGCCATCACCGGCGCGACCGAAAACGCGGTGTCCCGCCGGGCCGGCCGGCGCCAGGAAGCGCAGCACGTCGACAAGCGGGAGAACGCATGACCACCGAAGCGAAAAACGTGTTGCAACCGCAGCCGCTGCTGGACCGCAGCGACGTCCGCGTCAAGCATGCTGAAGGCCTCGGCGGCACCGTCTCCGCCTTCGTCGAGCGCGTCCGCTCCGGCGACCTGGGCTCGCTGCCGGTGATCGTCGGCCTCGTCATTATCTGGACCGTCTTCACCAGCTTGAACCCGGTGTTTCTTTCGGCCGACAACCTGGTCAACCTGCTGTTCGATTGTTCGACCACGGGCGTCATCGCGCTGGGCATCGTCTGCGTATTGATGGTCGGGCAGATCGACCTTTCCGTCGGCTCGATGAGCGGCTTCGCTTCGGCTCTGCTCGGCATGCTCTGGGTCAATCAGGGCTGGCCGCTGCTCGTGGCGATCGTCGTCGCACTGCTGGTCGGTGGCTTGATCGGCGCGGTCTATGCCCTGCTTTTCAACCGGCTCGGCATGCCCAGTTTCGTCGCCACTTTGGCCGGCCTGCTGGCGATCCTCGGCCTGCAGTTGTACGTGCTGGGCAACAGCGGCTCCATCAACCTGCCCTACGGTTCGACGATGGTCGACTTCGGGCAAATGCTGGTCATGCCGGCCATCGTGTCGCACCTGCTGGCACTGGCGCCCGGTGCCGTAATCCTGCTGATGGGCCTGCGCACGCGCACGCGCCGGCAGGCAGTCAGCCTGTCGGCACCGTCGGTGGCGAGCCTGCTGGTTCGCGTCGTCGCCATCACGGTGTTGCTGGAGGTGGTGGTTGCCTACCTGAACCACGGACGCGGCGTGCCGCTGATGTTCGGCCTGTTTCTCGCGCTCGCGGTCGCCATGGACTACGCGCTGAAACGCACGCGCTGGGGCCGCTCGATGAACGCGGTGGGTGGCAACCGAGAGGCTGCGCGCCGCGCAGGCATCAACGTCAACATGATCTTCACCAGCGCCTTCGTCCTGTGCGCAAGCCTGGCGTCGCTGGGCGGCGTGCTGACCGCGGCCCGTTTGGCCTCGGCCAGCCAGCAGGCCGGCACGGGCGACGTCAACCTGAACGCGATCGCCGCGGCCGTCATCGGCGGAACGAGTCTCTTCGGAGGTCGCGGCAGTGCCTATTCGGCGGTGCTCGGCATCATCGTGATCCAGTCGATCGCCAGCGGCCTGACGCTGCTCAACCTTTCTTCATCGCTGCGATTCATGATCACCGGCGCCGTGTTGGCGATCGCAGTGATCGTCGACTCGATCGCCCGCCAGTCCCGCGTGTCGCATGGACGATCGTGATCAGCCGAGCCAACCGAAAACTCACACCATGAACGAATCTTTCAAGGGTCGCGTTGCGGCCATCACCGGCGCGGCATCGGGCATCGGCCTGGAATGCGCGCGTGCGCTGGTCGACGCCGGTGCCAGGGTCGTGCTCATCGACCGCGACGGCGCCAAGCTGGCGCAGGTCTGCAAGGCGCTGGGACCTGAAGCCCTGGCGCTGACAGTCGATCTGCTCAAGCCGGAAGACAACTCGTCGATGCTGCCCAGGATCCTCGCGCTGGCGGGCGGCCTGCACATCTTCCATGCCAACGCCGGCGCCTATGTCGGCGGCGATGTCGTCGAAGGACATCCCGACGAATGGGATCGCGTGCTCAACCTGAACGTGAACGCAGCGTTCCGCTCAGTGCACGCCGTGCTGCCGCACCTGGTCGCGCAAAAGTCGGGCGACATCATCTTCACAAGTTCGATCGCCGGCATCGTCCCGGTTGCCTGGGAGCCGATCTACACCGCGTCCAAGTTCGCGGTGCAGGCGTTCGTGCACACCACGCGGCGGCAGCTTTCCAAGCATGGCGTGCGGGTCGGCGCGGTCGCACCGGGTCCGGTGGTGACCGCGCTGCTCGACGACTGGCCCAAGGCCAAGATGGACGAGGCATTGGCCTCCGGCAGCCTGATGCAACCGAAAGAGGTCGCCGACTGCGTGATGTTCATGCTGACCCGACCGCGCAACGTGACGATCCGCGACATCGTCGTGCTGCCCAACAGCGTCGATCTCTGATGAAGCTGCCGACACGCACAGCACCGGACGGATACGTCATCGGCGTAGACGTGGGCACCGGCAGCGCCCGGGCCGGCGTCTTCGATCTCGCAGGGCGCATGCTGGCATCCGCCAAGCAAGACATCGCTTTGTTTCAGGCACCGGGCTCGATCGTCGAACAGTCGAGCAACGAGATCTGGGCCGCCGTGTGCACGTCGGTCCGGAGCGCTGTGGCGCAGTCGGGCGTGTCGTCCGACCTGGTGGTCGGCATCGGCTTCGACGCCACATGCTCGCTGGTCGTGCTCGGCCAAGGCGGCAAGCCGTTGCCGGTCGGTCCGAGCGACGACCCGGAGCGCAACATCATCGTCTGGATGGACCATCGCGCCGTGACGCAGGCCGATCGGATCAATGCCACCGGCCACGATGTGCTCAAGTACGTCGGCGGCCGCATCTCTCCAGAGATGGAGACGCCGAAGCTGCTCTGGCTGCGCGAGAACAAACCCGCCGTCTTCGCCGACGCGTGGCAGTTCATGGACCTGACCGATTTCCTGACTTGGCGCGCGAGCGGCGACCTGTCACGGTCGACCTGCACGGTCACCTGCAAATGGACCTACCTGGCCCATGAAGACCGCTGGGACGCGAGTTACTTCCGCACCATCGGCCTGGACGTGCTGGCCGACGAAGCCTTCGAACGGATCGGCAACAAAGTCGTCGCACCAGGCACGGCGCTCGGCAGCGGATTGACGCCGGCCGCGGCCAGGGAGCTCGGCTTGCCAACAGGAACGCCGGTCGGCGCTGGCGTCATCGACGCGCATGCGGGAGGCATCGGCACCGTGGGGGTCGACGGCGATCCTTTCTCTGCGTTGGCCTACGTCTTCGGCACCTCGTCATGCACCATGACCAGCACCCGTGCGCCGGTGTTCGTGCCGGGCGTCTGGGGGCCCTATTACTCGGCGATGGTGCCGCACACCTGGCTGAACGAAGGCGGCCAATCGGTGGCCGGTGCTGCGATCGAACAGTTGTTGTCGATGCATCCGCTGGCGCCCGAAGCGCGACAGCAGGCGCAAGCCGCAGGCCAGTCCCTGGTGACGATGCTGGCCGATATCGCCGCGCAAAAGACCCGCAGTCTGTCCGACGCGGTGCGGCTGGCGGATGGCCTTCATGTCGTACCGGAGTTTCTCGGCAACCGGGCGCCGATGGCCGATCCGCATGCAAGGGCGGTGATCGTGGGCCTGGGCATGGCCAACGACATGGACAGCCTCATCGCGCTGTACATCGCGGGCATTTGCGGTATCGCCTACGGGCTGCGCCAGATCATCGAGGCGCAGACCGCAGCCGGCGCTCCGATCGAGCGAATCATGATCAGCGGCGGCGCCGGCCGCCTGGATCTGGTGCGACAACTGCTCGCCGATGCGACCGGCAAAGTCGTGGTCGCGGCCGATGCGGAAGAGCCGGTGCTGCTCGGTGCCGCGATGCTGGGAAGCGTGGCGGCCCGTGCCTTCGACGATGTCGGCGCCGCGATGTCCGGCATGTCGCAAACAGGAAGAACCTTCCTCCCCGACAGCGGCGCCAACGCCGCACTGCACCTGACGCGCTTTCGCGCCTTCGAGCAATTGCAAGCTCTGGCACGGGAGCTTCGGCAAGCAACCGCTGCATAACGCAGCGCACGCTCCCGCTAACGACATGAATCTCCTCAAAACATGGATCGCGTGCATCGCGCTGGTCAGCAGCTCGATGGCATTTGCCCAAGCCGCGCTGCCAAGGGTCGATGCCGAAGTGCGTGATGTCGACTCGGCGGCCCGGACGATCACGCTCGCGCACGGCCATATCGAAAACGTCGACATGCCAGCCATGACGATGACGTTTCGCGTCAAGGATGCGTCGTTGCTCGACGAGGTCAGGACCGGCGACAAGGTGCGCTTCAGCGCGGACAAGGTCGACGGCCAGATCACTCGTCGCGATCAAGCCGGCGAACTGACACGGCGAGTTACCGGGTGGCGCCGAGCGACCTCCATAATCGGCCGCCATGCCTTTCCAGTCGTCGTCCCCGCCCCGTGTTTCCGCCACCGTCGCGCCCGCCGCGGCTTCGTCTGCATCACCACCGTCCGCACCGTCCGGCGGCGCCATCACCGACGTCGCCGGCATCGAAGTCGGTCACTTCTCCGACACGCGTCGGCCCACCGGCTGCACCGTGATCATCTCGCGCGACGGCGCTGTCGGCGGTGTCGACGTGCGAGGTGCCGCCCCCGGCACGCGCGAAACCGACCTGCTGGCGCCCGGCAACTTCGTGCAGCAGGTGCACGCGGTGATGTTGGCAGGCGGCAGTGCATGGGGGTTGGCCGCAGCGGATGGCGCCATGCGCTATCTCGAAGAACAAGGCGTCGGCCTCGACGTGCGCTTCGGCACCCTGCCGATCGTACCGGCGGCCGTGCTGTTCGATCTGCCGATGGGCGATGCGCGCATTCGGCCCGATGCCGAGTCGGGCTACGCGGCCTGCGTCGCTGCGTCCAGCGCCGCACCCGCGGAAGGCAATGTCGGCGCGGGCAGCGGTGCACTGGTCGGCAAACTTTTCGGCGTCGACCGCGCCATGAAGGGCGGCATCGGCACGGCCTCGGTCACGGTCAATGGCGTGACGGTCGGCGCGCTGATCGCGGTGAACTCACTGGGCGATGTGCTCGATCCGGACACGGCGCAAGTCGTTGCCGGCGCCCGCACCGTCGACGGCAAGTCATTGCTCGACACGCGCCGCGCCTTGCTGCGCGGTGAAATGCCCAAGCCCTTGCTGGCCGGCACCAACACCACCATCGGCGTGATCGCCACTGATGCGGTGCTGACCAAGGTGCAGGCGAATCGCCTTGCCAACGTGGCGCACGACGGCCTGGCCCGCGCCATCAATCCTGTCCATACGATGAGCGACGGCGACACGCTGTTCGTGCTGGCCACCGGCCGCGTCGCGCTGGCCGACGACGCACCCGGCATGACGGTGCTTGGCACCATGGCGGCCGAGGTCGTGGCGCGCGCGACCTTGCGCGCGGTGCGGGCAGCGCGATCGGTCAAGACGGACAAACTCGACATTCCTTGCGCAAGCGACCTGATGCGATCTGGGCACTCGCCAGTGACACGCAACTGAACCCTGGACTGCCTTCATGCCAAAGACTCTCAAGCTGATCCTGCTTTCCATCCGCGACCTGATCGTGTCGGCCGGCCCGGTCGTCTTCATCGTGATCGCAGCGCTGGTCGCCGCGTATTGGTACCTCGACCCACAGCCACCCAAGCACGTGACGTTGGCGACCGGCCCGGCCGGCAGCGCGTACGCCGAGTTCGGCAAGCGCTATGCCAGCGCACTCAAAGCCAACGGCATCACCGTCGACCTGAAGGCCACGAACGGCGCAGCGGACAACCTGCAGTTGCTGCGCAATGGCGAGGCCGACGTGGGCTTCGTGCGAGGCGGCAACGCCGATGCGGGCGCTGACGAAGACGCCGGCCTGACCTCGCTCGGCAGTCTGTTCTATGAGCCGCTCTGGCTGTTCTATCGAACCGATTCCGCGCAGAAGATCGATCGCAAGACCAGCACGCTCACCTCGCTCGCCCAACTGCGCGGCCTGCGCGTGAACGTCGACAAGGCGGGCAGCGGCGTGCCCGACATCATGGATAAGCTACTCAAGGCCAACCACATCGACGAGACGACAATGCAGTTGTCCAACCTCGAGCCGGCACCCGCCACCGAGGCGTTGCAGGCGGGCATGCTCGACGCCATCGTGCTGGCGTCGGCGCCGCAGTCGCCTCTGGTGCAGCGCTTGTTGCGCGCACCCGGCATTCAGCTGATGGACTTTGGCCAGAGCGATGCGTATGCCCGGCGCTTTCCGTTTCTGTCGGCCGTCGCCTTGCCGCGCGGCGTGGTCGACCTCGCTTCCGATCTGCCGCCGCACGATGTGTCTCTGGTCGCTGCGACCACTTCGTTGATCTCGCGGGAGCACACGCATCCGGCCTTGCGTCAGCTGTTCGCTGAAAGCGCGCAATCGATTCATGGCGGCGCCGGCTGGTTCAACCGGGCGCGCGATTTTCCGAACACCAAGACTAGCGAACTTCCCGTGAGCCCTGAAGGCGACCGCGCCATCAACGGCACACCACCTTTCTGGCAACGCTACTTGCCTTTCTGGGCCAGCAACCTGGTCGAGCGCATGTGGCTGGTGCTCGGCGGCCTTGTCGTGCTGATGCTGCCCTTGAGCAAGATCGTGCCGCCGCTCTATCAGTTCCGCGTACGAAGCCGGGTGTTCCGCTGGTACGCGCGGTTGCGCGAGATCGAGACCAAGGTCGATGCGCGCAAGGGCGATCGCGATGGCCTACTCGACGAGCTCGACGAACTCGATCGCGTGACGCACCGCATCACCGTGCCGCTGTCTTATACCGATGAGCTCTATGCACTGCGCAACAACATCTATGCGGTGCGAAAGCGGCTGCTGGCGACCTGGCCGCGCAGCGCACCGAAGGCGACGGTGGCTCCCACGCCGACGCGCTGAAACTTCGCATGTGCCAGGAGCCGCCGGGCCATCGGTCTTGTATTGATCGTGACGTCACAGCAACAGGCAGGTGCAAAAAAACCGCACTGAAGCGGTTTCATTTGTAAGCGCAATGCAGCGCGGCGGGCTGTTGGCCTACTTGAGCGCCTTGTAGCGCATGCGCTTGGGCTTGGCGCCCTCTTCGCCCAGACGCCTCTTCTTGTCGGCCTCGTACTCCTGGTAGTTGCCGTTGAAGAAAGTCCATTGGCTGTCGCCTTCGGCCGCGAGGATGTGCGTGGCGATGCGGTCCAGAAACCAGCGGTCATGGCTGATGACCATGACTGTGCCGGCGAACTCGAGCAACGCGTCTTCGAGCGCGCGCAACGTTTCCACGTCCAGGTCGTTCGACGGTTCATCGAGCATCAGCACGTTGCCGCCGGCAATCAGTGTCTTGGCCAGGTGCAGGCGACCGCGCTCGCCGCCCGACAGCGTGCCGACTTTCTTTTGCTGGTCGGCGCCGTTGAAGTTGAAGCGACCTGCATACGCACGGCTCGGCATCTGGAACTTGCCGACGTTGATGATGTCCAGGCCGTTGGAGATGTCTTCCCACACGGTCTTCTGGTTCGCCAGTTCGTCGCGGTGCTGGTCGACGAAGGCGGCCCGGACGGTCGAGCCGATGATGACCTGGCCGCTATCGGGCTGCTCCTTGCCTGCGATCAGCTTGAACAGCGTCGACTTGCCGGCGCCGTTCGGCCCGATGATGCCGACGATCGCGCCCGGTGGAACGGTGAAGCTCAAGTTGTCGATCAGCATCCGGTCACCGAAGGACTTGCTGACGTTGTGGAACTCGAACACCTGCTGGCCGAGCCGCTCCGCCACGGGAATGAAGATTTCCTGCGTCTCGTTGCGCTTCTGATACTCCATGTCGCTCAGTTCTTCAAAGCGCGCGAGACGCGATTTGCTCTTGGCCTGGCGCGCCTTGGGGTTCTGGCGCGACCATTCCAGTTCCTTCTTCAGTGCCTTGGCGTGGGCTTCTTCGCCCTTTTGCTCCTGCGCCAGGCGCTCGCCCTTTTGCTCCAGCCACGTGCTGTAGTTGCCCTTCCACGGAATGCCGCGACCGCGGTCCATTTCCAGAATCCATTCGGCCGCGTTGTCCAGGAAGTAGCGGTCATGGGTGATGGCCACCACAGTGCCGACGAAACGCTTGAGGAACACTTCCAGCCACTCGACCGATTCGGCGTCCAGGTGGTTGGTCGGCTCGTCGAGCAGCAGCATGTCCGGCTTGGACAGCAGCAGGCGGCACAGCGCAACGCGGCGCTTTTCGCCGCCCGAGAGCAAGCCGATCGTCGCATCCCACGGCGGCAGGCGCAGCGCGTCGGCAGCAATCTCCAATTGGTGCTCAGAGTCAGTGCCGGCAGTGGCGATGACGGCTTCCAGCTGGGCTTGCTCTGTCGCCAGCGCGTCGAAGTCGGCGTCGTCCGCGCCATAAGCGACGTAGACCTCTTCAAGACGCGCCTTGGCCGCAAACACGGCGCCCATGGATTCTTCGACCGACTGGCGCACCGTGTGCTCGTTATTGAGCTTGGGTTCCTGCTCGAGGTAGCCGATCGTCAGGCCCGGCATGGGCAGTGCCTCGCCCTCGTACTCCTTGTCGACGCCGGCCATGATCTTGAGCAGGGTCGATTTGCCCGAGCCATTCAGGCCGAGCACGCCAATCTTGGCGCCGGGGAAAAACGAGAGTGAAATGTCTTTCAAGAGCTGCCGCTTGGGCGGCACCGTCTTGCTGACACGGTTCATCGAATAGACGTATTGGGCCATCTGTATTGACTGCTTTGGATAAACGTTGATTGCGCAAAAAAGGTTGCGCGGGCGCCACGACGACATTCTCGAAATCGGGCGCGGCAACCTCCGATTATCGACTCATGCGACAATGCTCCTCGTTGCCGGGTCCAGTTGCCCGCTACACCGGCTCTCTGCCGGGGACAAGATGGCTTTTCGCATTTGCATGCAACAAGCTCTCGGCTCCCACTCCTGACCTTCATCTGCCCCTACTGGCTTCGCGTCGCACAAGACGTTGAGCGGGCCGATACCACTGCGCCGTGTAAGGCGCTTATTGCTTCCAATGAATTTTGATGATCTGAAGTTGGCTCCTGCCATCTTGAAGGCTGTGCACGAGCATGGCTACGACACCCCGACCCCCATCCAGGCGCAAGCCATCCCCGTGGTACTCGACGGGCATGACCTGCTCGGCGGCGCCCAGACCGGCACCGGCAAAACGGCGGCCTTCACGCTGCCGATGCTGCACAAGCTCACCTTGAGCGCCAGTGGCACCAACAAGTTCGGTGGCACCGCCATCCGTGCTTTGGTGCTCACCCCGACGCGTGAACTCGCGGCCCAGGTCGAAGAGTCCGTTCGCACCTACGGCAAGTACCTCGATCTCGAATCGACGGTGATCTTCGGCGGTGTCGGCATGAACCCGCAAATCAGCAAACTGAAGAAGGGTGTCGACATCCTGGTCGCCACGCCGGGCCGCCTGCTCGACCTGCAGCAGCAAGGCATGCTCGACCTGTCGCAAGTGCAGATCCTGGTACTCGACGAAGCTGACCGCATGCTCGACATGGGCTTCATCCACGACGTGAAGAAGATCCTCGCACTGGTGCCCAAAGACAAGCAGAGCCTGCTGTTCTCAGCCACCTTCAGCGATGAAATTCGCGACCTCGCCGCCACGCTGCTGAAGAACCCGCAAAGTGTTCAGGTAACGCCGGCCAATACGACCGTGCAGCGCATCACGCAGACCATTCACCCGGTCGGCCGCGGCAAGAAAAAGGCGCTGCTCGCGCACGTGATCAACGAGCACAACTGGAGCCAGGTCCTGGTGTTCACCCGCACCAAGTTCGGCGCCAACAGCGTGGCCGAGTTCCTGACGAAGAACGGCATTCAGGCGATGGCGTTGCACGGCAACAAGAGCCAGAGCGCGCGCACGCAAGCGCTGGCCGGCTTCAAGAGCGGTGACATCCGCGCGCTGGTCGCGACCGACATCGCAGCACGCGGCATCGACATCGACGAGTTGCCGCACGTCGTCAACTTCGAAATCCCGAACGTCAGCGAAGACTACGTGCACCGCATCGGCCGCACTGGCCGTGCCGGTTCGAGCGGCGAGGCGGTGAGCTTCGTGTGCCTGGACGAAGAAGGTTTTATGCAGGAGATCGAGCGCTTCACCAAGCAGCAGATCCCGGTGAAGATCGTCGAAGGCTTCGGCCCCGAAGAAGGTGAACGCGCCGAGCCTATCGCCATGGGTCGCCAGACGATCTGGGGCGGTGCCGGTCGTCCGCCGAGCCGTGATGTGATGCAGGCTGCGGCCAAGGCCGCACGTACCGAAATGCTCAGCCGTATTCGCGAGAACAAGGCCGGCCAGGGCGGTGAACGCTCGGGCGGCGGTGGCGGTGGAAATGGCGGCGGTGGTGGCGGTCAACGTCGCGGCGGCGGTGGCGGCCAGGGACAGGGCCAAGGCCAGGGCCGCAATGCCAACGGCGGCGGTCAGGGTCCACGTGGCCCGGGCGGCCGTGCACCGCAAGGTCAAGGTCGCGGCCCGCAAGGCCCGGCACGTGCGCCGCATCACGCGCCATTCGCGCCGCGTGAACCCCGCGAGGCACGTGAGCCACAGGGCTCGCTCGATGAGCGCCAGCCGCGTCATCACGGCAACAGCCACAGCCCGACCCAGGCCAATCAGGTAGCGCATCAGCGCGCCGAGTCGATCACGAGCGGCGTCGAGGGTCAGCCGGATCCGTTGCGCACGAGCGTCGACCACATGGGCGCCGGTCGCGGACGCGGCGGCCGCTCTGGCGGAGGCGGCGGTGGTGGTGGTGGCGGCTACGGCGGCAACCGTTCGGGCGGCGGTGGTCGTTCGGGTGGTGGCGGTGGTGGCTACGGTGG
>NZ_JASJXB010000043.1:0-27682 GCF_035018885.1 Variovorax sp. LG9.2
CGGCGCATCAACCGCTCGACGGTGCATCGCGCCACGACCGTGCCCTCGCGTGCCAATTGCCTCCAGACCTTGTCGGCGCCGTAGACCCGCATGTTGGCTTGCCAGACGCGTTGTATCGCCGGCATGAGGACATCGTCGCGATGTGCTCTGGCGCAGCGTCTGTGCGGCTCACGCGCCAGCGCCGCCTGCCGCCAATAACCTGACGGGGCGATCTGCAGCACTTTGCAGATCGGCTCGACCCCGTAGGCATGACGATGCTCGTCGATGAAACTATTCAGAACTTTAGTCGGCGGTCGAGCTCCGCCTGGGCGAAAAACGCACTGGCCAGCTTCAGGATCTCGTTGGCCCGGCGCAGCTCCTTGACCTCGCGTTCCAGGTCCTTGACCCGCTGCGCTTCGCTGGTCGTGGTGCCCTCGCGCACGCCGCCATCGACCTCGACACGTTTAACCCATTCGAGCAGCGTCTGCGGCACGCAGCCGATCTTCGGTGCGATCGACTCGACTGCTGCCCACAGAGAGGGGTACTCCCCACGGTGCTCCTGCACCATCCTCACGGCCCGCTCACGGACCTCGGGTGAGAACTTGTTCGACTTGTTCATGGCTCAATCCTCTCAGAGTGTTGAGCCTCCTCAAAAACCGGGGCGATTCAAAGTTGTACTCGCTGGCTTTCTGAGCGAGACGCGCGCCGCACATTTGCTCGTGCCGGCGCTGTTATTGCGACAGAACCCGCCTTTCGGAATGGACTGTCCAAATGATCGCCTACCGCCCGACGCGTGCATGACTTGGAGTGGCGCCTCTTGCTCGCCCACCACGTTGATATTGCCGGCTTCCGCGCGCATCCGGGCATAGCCGCGCAGCATGCTCTCCCGGTACGCTGGTCATGTTCACAGCAGTTGCTTGTGTGGCCTAGCGACTCCATCAAGCGGCAAATTAACCGTCAATGGCTGATCGGAACGAAACTTAAGGACATTCAATTCGTTACTGCCAGATTGTTGACCATGTTGGTCAATTGATTCATGCCAACTACTACCGCAATTTCCACTATCGCTTCGTCGTCTAAACCCAAATCGCGTGCGTTGGAAATGAAGCCATCGCCAACGCGCCCCGCCGTCATCAACATGGCACGGGCCAACGTCAATGCCGCTTGAGCCTGTGAACTTGAGGACGACCATTGCCTTGCTGCCTGAAGTTCGTCTTCGCTGAGACCCGCTGCACGGCCAAATTCGGTGTGGGCAACCAAACAATGATGGCAGTCGTTGTAAGACGCCACGGCCACGGCGATTTGCTCTCGGATCGCCGAATCCAGCTTGCCCGCCGCGACCGCACCGCGCAGCTCCAGGTAGCCTCTCAACAGTGGAGGAGAGTTCGCCAGAACGCCCATCAGCGCTGGAACCTTGCCCATCTTTTTGCCAACGCCCCGCAAGGTGGACCGTGCAGGCTCCAGCGCCTGTTCTGCCGTGAGTATCGCGACGCGTGACATCAATCACTCCGCGCTCAGGTGAGCCTGCCGGATCACGCTGGACCATCTGGACAGCTCTGCCTTGATGCGCGATTCAAACTCGGCAGGGCTACTACCCACAATGTCCATCCCCAGCGTCGTCAACTGGGACTTAACTTCCGGATCGGACAGTGCTTTGGTGACTTCCAGGTTCAACAGATCGATCACCGCAGCCGGTGTACCTGACGGCACCAATATCCCCGTCATCGTGTCGCTTTCCTGGTTTGACAAACCTGCTTCTTTTAAGGTGGGAACATCCGGTAGAGCTGTAGACCGTTTAGCCGTTGTGACCGCAAGGGCCCGGACCTTTCCCGCATTCACCAGCGCAACCGCGGGGGTGAGAGCTGCAAACGCAATGGCTGCGTGCCCGGCCATGACCGATTGAACTGCAGGGCCAGACCCGTTGTAGGGTATTCCTACCAGATCCAAGCCTTGAGACAAGTTGAACAGCACACCTGCCAATTGAGGTGTGGTGCCGATGCCGGAATGGGCATAGCTGTATTTGCCCGGGTGTGCCTTCACCAGACTAACCAGTTCCTGCACATTCGCCACAGGCAGAGACGGAGTCGTCAGCAGGATATTGGGCGACACACCAATCAAGCTGACTGCGGAAAAATCCTTGTGCGGATCGTAGGGAACCTTGGCATATAAGGAAGGGTTAACCGTGTAACTAGACGAAACCACGACCAGGGTGTAGCCATCCGCTGGCGCCCGTGCGGCTTTGCCGATACCAATGTTCTGTCCAGCGCCAGGCTGGTTATCGATGTAGAAGTTCTGGCCCAGACTTGCGGACAGCTTTTGCGCGAGAAGTCGCGCCACCACGTCGGACGGGCCACCGGCTGCCACAGGCACGATGACTTTTACAGGATGTGCCGGGTATGCGGCTGTCTGGGATCGTGCAGTGCTCAGGACACCGAATTGGCAGAACAAACCGAATGCTAGAGCGGTGGTGACTTTGCAGGCGATTTTCATGGAAGACTCCAAAAATAAGGTGTTTGCTTAGAAGTTGTATTTGATGCACAAGGCGCAAGAATTAGAATACTTAATATCTTTATATTGATATAAATATTACTTATGCAATCGCTCACAGAAAAGTCTGACTACCAGATCAGTAGACAAATCAAACTCAGGGATCTCACCATTTTGTCTGCCGTGATTGAATTGAGCAGCATGGCGAAAGCCGCCCAGCGTCTGATGCTGACCCAACCCGCCATCTCACAGTCGATTGCTGAGCTCGAGGCGGTCACTGGGGTCCGACTCCTGGAACGCAGCACGCGGGGTGTGGTCGCCACGAGCTTTGGAATGGCGCTTGTAAAGCGAGGCGCAGAGGCTATTGACGCAGTCCGCCAATCCTTGCGGGACCTTGAAAACCTGGCCGATCCTGGCTCAGGTGAGGTGTGGGTTGGTGCATCAGAGTCCTACATCGCAGGAGGGGCGCTCAGCACGATCATTCAGACCATGTCAAAGCACTATCCGCGTATCACCGTTGATGTGAGCGAGGCCAACACTGCGGCAAGCAGTTTTAAAGAGCTTCGCAATCGCAGCGTCGATTTGATGATCGGTCGCCTGGCAGGCCCGGTGCGCGACGACGACCTGCAGGAAACCCCCTTGTTCGCAGAAGTCATTCAGGTGGTGGCAGGTGCGAGCCACCCCTTGACCAAAAAGCGCATTGTCAAACTGGAGGATCTGGTTAGTGAAAGATGGATACTTGCGCCTCCCGGCACAGCGGTCAATGACCTCATATTCAACTCATTTCGTGCACAGGGATTACCTGTCCCAAAATTGAGTATCACGACCTATTCCATGCAATTGCGTATGCAATTGCTAAACAGTGGTCAATACGTGACGGCATTGCCAATTTCTGCTGTCAGCTTCAATGCGGCACGCTGGTCGCTGAAGGCCCTGCCCATCACTATCGGCAACGATTTGCCTGTCTCGGTTGTCACACTCAAAGCCCGCGTACCGACACCTGCAGTCCAGCTGTTTTTGGACCAGGCCAAGCTCTTTTATGCCAGCAACCGGTGAGGGTGCAGTTGAGGTAGGCGTGGTTATGGATTCGTGATTCAACGACCCGAATGGGCCCGCTTGAATCGCCCCGGCTTTGAACTGACCCCCAGAAGTTGGACGAACTTCAATGGGTCCCATGGAGAAGTACGAGACAGAGTTCAAGCTCAAAGTGGTTAAGAGCTTTCTAGCTGGCGAGGGCGGTGCCAAGTTGCTTGCACGACGCTGGTCAGTGCCCGAAGAGAAAATTCGCACCTGGGTCAGCCACTACCGGTTGCACGGAATTGCCGGCTTGCGGCCCAAACGAGGCTCCTACACCGCGCATTTCAAGTGTTGGCGCCGACCGAGAATTGACCCACTTATGAGGGTTGGGGGTGCGGACAAAAACTTGGTCTGGTTTTATGCCGCAAGTCCAAGACTCACCCTGTATTCGATCGGGCTGAGGGCTCCCAGGGAGATCTTGATCCGCTTCTCGTTGTACCAGCGGATGTACGAGTCGACCATTTCAATGAACTGCTCGATGGTCGTGCCCTTCCAGTCCCGAGGATAGAACAGTTCGTTCTTGAGGCGACCGAAGAAGCCTTCGCAAGCCGCATTGTCCGGAGAACAGGCCTTGCGGGACATCGAGCGGATGAGGTTGGCATCGCTCATTCTCGATAGCCAGCCTGGCCAGCGGTAGTGGCCGCCGCGGTCGGAGTGGACCACAGGCCGGTCGGCGTTGTCCATCACCGTCTCGATGGCTGCATCCAGCATGGTATTGACCAGCTCAGCGTCAGGGCTCGTGCCAATGGTCCAGCTCACCACCATGCCGTCGAAGCAATCGATGATCGGCGACAGGTAAACCTTGCCGGCGGGGATCTGGAACTCTGTGATGTCCGTGAGCCACTTCTCATTGGGTGCCGCAGCCTGGAAGTCGCGGTTGATGATGTTCTCTGGTGCTGGACTGATCTCCCCCAAGTACGAGGCGTATCTGCGCTTCTTGTGCATTGGAACAACCAAGCGCTCCTGCTTCATCAGCCGCTGCACCACCTTCTCCGAGATGTTGACCTGCTGCCTGGTCAACGAGGCCTGCAGCCTACGGTAGCCGTAGCAACGGTGGTTCGACTCAAAGATCTCGGTGATGGACTGCCGCACTTGGAGGTACTTGTCGCCCACCACTGCGCGGGCCCGATGGTAGAAGTACGAGCTACGTGCAATGCCCAACTGTGCAAGGAGCTCTGGCAAGCCGTAATGCTCCTTGAGGGCGTCAATCAGCAGTGTCTTCTCCCGGTTGGACAGGAGCTGCAGATCGACGCCCAGGCCTTTTTTTAACATTTCATTGGCCTTGTTCAAGAGGTCCTGCTCAAGGCGCAGTTGCCTAACTTCGCGGCGCAACGCCTCAACCTCGCGCTCGAGCTCGTCGCGCTCTTGAGCCCGCGGGGACTGATTGGTGTGTTTCATGGATGCGGGTGCCTCACGTCCCAGAAGCTGGTTCTTCCAGTTGTACAACGTCGGCCTGCTCACGCCAAGCTTCTGAGCAACCACCTGCGCACTTGCCTCACGAGTGCACAGTTCGAGGACCGCCAGCTTCTTCAGTTGCGGCGGCCGAGGTGCACTGACGGCCCTTCCAACAACGCGTTGCCGGGAGTCGGGGTCCAGTTCATGAATCCAGGCACGCAGCAAATCGCGGCACGGATAGCCCAACGCCTTGACCGTGGAGGCGATGCAGCGCCCGTGCTCGGCGTAGTGTTTGACAGCCTGCTCCTTCTGAATTTGAGAATACTTCGGCTTCGAGCGCGCGTAGCTGGACGACAGGTCCAGGCGCCGCTCGTACTCCTCATGCCAGCTCCTCAAAGAGTTCTTCGTCGGATAGCCCAACTGGCGGATAGTCGACCCGGTGCGCTTGCCCAGCTTGATGTAGAGCGTGACCGCTCGGATGCGGTCTTCGTATGAATACATGAACTACTTTCAGGTAGTCCAAGTTTTTGTCCGTACCCCCGGTGGGTCAAGTTGAGATCGGCGCCGACAGTTCGAACGCGTCAAATGGGGCCTGCGTCGAAAAGTTTCCAGCAACATGAACCCGAGAGGAGCCACTCATGTACCAGCGAATTCTTGTTCCGGTCGACGGTAGCATCACGTCGAATCGCGGCTTGGAAGAGGCTGTCCAGCTTGCCAGACTCACCCGCGGGCGCTTGCGCCTGGTTCACGTGGTCGATGAGCTTTCGTTCGCGCTTGCCATGGATGCCTATGCAGGCCATGCCGGAGACTGGGTGAAGGAGTTGCGCGCCGAAGGCGTCCGGATTCTTGCGCAGGCCAAGGCCACCGTAAGTGCCACGGGCGTGGAGGTCGACTCGGTGCTCCATGATGGATTCAAAAAAACCGTGCACGAACGGGTGGTCGCCGATGCGGCAGGATGGCCCGCGGACCTGATCGTGCTGGGCACGCACGGTCGCCGCGGCGTCAAGCGGCTGGTGCTCGGCAGCAGTGCAGAAAATATTCTTCGGCTCTCTTCGGTACCCGTTCTGTTGGTGCGAGCGCCAACGGATGAACAAGCAAAGGCTCCATAGAGACTCGAAACCAAATCGCAGGCCCTGGTTTCCGCACGCGCCGCCCGCATTTTGGAGCAGGTGTCAGGCGCGAGGTGGCTCGGCAAGATGCGGTGCCGTTCAGGACATGGTTTAGCAAGTGCTCGCCCTGGCCAAGTAGCCGGTGATCGGGTAACGTGAGCCGCACCAAAAGCTCGCAAGTCGGTTGGATGTCTCCGAATCAGGCACCGTCCGAAGTCGGTCGCAGGCATGTCCTGCCAGCAACAAGGACTCTATGGATTTCAACGATTTGGCAGACGACGCCGAGGACCCTCGGCACACGCCAGCCGACCGGGCACAAGCCGCTTCTCGCAGCACCTGGGTCAGTGTGGGCGTGAACGTGGTTCTCTCGACGGCGCAGATCGCCGTCGGCATCCTGTCGAAATCGCAGGGCTTGATCGCTGACGGCATTCATTCGCTGTCCGATCTGATTGCAGACTTCGTCGTGCTGGTCGCCAACCATCACAGCCAGAAGGAAGCCGACGAGGAGCATCCGTACGGACACCAACGCTTCGAGACCGCCGCGTCGCTCGTGCTCGGCGTGCTGTTGTTGGTCGTCGGGGTGGGAATGCTCTGGTCTGCTTTTCGCAAGTTGGAGGATCCTGACACGGTACAGCGAGTCCATGTTGCGGCCCTCTGGGTGGCCGGTAGTGCGCTGGTCGTCAAGGAGCTCCTTTTTCGATACATGCTTTCAGTGGCCAAGCGCGTCAAATCAAGCATGCTAGTCGCCAATGCCTGGCACGCCCGGTCGGATGCGGCGTCTTCGCTGGTGGTCGGCGTCGGCATCATCGGCAATCTTGCGGGCTACCCGATCCTGGACCCGATCGCGGCGCTCATCGTGGGCTTCATGGTCGCGAAGATGGGCTGGAGCTTCGGCTGGGATGCGCTGCACGACCTGATGGACCGCGCGGTCGACGATGATGAGATCGCGGCCATCAGACAGACGCTGGTCGAAACCCAGGGGGTATGCAACGTCCACGACATTCGTACCCGCAAGATGGGCGACATAATCGTGGTCGATGCGCATATCGAGGTGGACGCCACAATCAGCGTGGAAGAGGGGCACGACATCGCGGTAATCGCGCGCCAACGCGTCCTTCAGCGGCATCGCGTTCTCAACCTGATGACGCACGTCGACCCGTGGCGCCGGCCGGACCTAGACCATGCGCCGACCGGTTCACAGGCCACGCAATGAACGACGCTTCAATATCGGTGCAGGCGTTTCACATCGACGGCGTCGCCTGATCTCGGGACGGAGCGCGCGCATGGCCTCCGCAACGCTCCTCTTTCTTGTCATCTTTGCCGTGAACGTGTTACCGGCCTTTGCGCCGCCGACGTGGATGATCCTGTCCTATTTCGGGCTGCATTACCCGGACGCTAGTCCATGGGTTGCCGCAGGTGTCGCTGCGGTCGCCGCCAGTGGCGGCCGCGCAGTCCTTGCGCAATTTGCACAGCGCATCGTGGATAGTCGATTTGTCTCGCCCCAAATGCGGGATAGCCTGTCCGAGGCAGCCCAGGCGATCGCGCACCGGCGTACCGCGAGCGCGCTCGGCTTTTTGCTCTTCGCCTTCAGCCCCCTGCCGTCAAACGTGCTCTTCCTAGCTTATGGGCTGACGCGCGCGCCATTGTGGCTTCTGGTTGGCCCGTTCTTCGTGGGGCGGCTGGTCAGTTACGCTATCGCATTTTTGGGAGCATCTGCGCTGTCGCAGCACTTCGAGTTGGAGTTGAGCTTCTCCGATTCATTGCTGTATTTTGTGGCGACGCAGCTTGCGCTACTCGTTATCGTTTACGGCTTTGCTAAGGTTGATTGGCGCAGAGTTCGAGTTGAGCACCGACTGCGATGGCTCAGTTGACGCAACGTTGGGCACGTAGGCGCACGGGTTCCGGCCTCTACAGCAGGCGCCAGCCAACTCGGTGCCCGGCCGCTGTCGCATCGTGACGTGCATCGTCCTCGGTGTGCAAATAGATACTGGTCGTGCTGATGTTGGCGTGACCAAGGTTGTCGCGGACCACTTTCAGGTCGACCTTTTCGCTCAGATGGCTTCCAGCTGTGTGGCGAATCCAGTGCGTCGACGCCTGCTCGAGGTGGGTTGCCGCAGCTTCGAAGTCAGGGCCACGCCGCCGCAGTGCGGCCGCAGCTGCTTGCATCATCCCTTTGACGAGCTCGTGAATGGCGCTTCGTGCCATTGGCTTGACCGGGGCAATCAGGGTCATCACCAGCGGCATGCCTTCGCCCTCCAGCGGAAGCGAACTCAAAGCATGAGCCTTACGGTAGCGCATCAACTCGGCCATCAATTCGCCGGTGGCCGGCACCAGGCGGGTCTTGTTGCCTTTGCCGGTGATTTCGAGCCACCAGCGCTCGCGCCCATCGGCGCCACGCCGGCTGAAGAATCCGCCCATGGTGGCGTCGCAGATCTCGGACACGCGCAGGCCGCCGATGTAGAGCAGTGAAAACAGCCACCGACAGCGCGATGCGTGCAGCTTTTCGCGTTCGCTGCGCATGGGCATCGCTTCGATCGAGGCCTTCACAAGGTCCCAGTGTTTTTCTGGCAGAAAACGGCTCACACGAGGTGCGGCCTGCCGGCGCTTGCGCCGGCTCAGCGCCAACGGATTGCCGGCCAGGTATCCGGCCTCCACAAGCCACGAGAACATGGCGTTGAGGATCGACAGCGCCTGGCGCAGGCTCGAAGGCCCCAGCGGGCCGGCAAAGGGGCGCCAGCGTGGCGCCGATCAAGCGGGGGGCCGATTCCGCGTGCCCTGTGCTCCTGTATACGCAAGTCTTTCTTAATGACTCAAACGCTTATGAGCGAAATCTGGCCGTATCCCGGCTTGACCTCGAGATCCTCGACTCAGACCGATTGATCCGTGAGCGTGATGCACGGGCTGCGGCCGAGCGACTGGTCTACAGCAGCGACACCCGAAGCCGAGAAGCTGATCGACGACTCCTGATCATCAGGAATGCGCGCGATGAAGCGGGCGTGATCATCTGCTCCGCCGGAGCGATCCTGGACGGCACTTTGACTGAGCACCTTGCCGGCACGCGCGAGCTCTTGACCCTGAAGGCGCTGAAAAAGTTGGTCGCCAACTACACGTTACCGCCGCCGCTGCAGGGCAACGAATCCGCATCCTCGAGCGTTCTCGCCACCACTACGAAAGACTGACATGACGACCTACACCGGAAATCTCATTAAGACCAGTGCCACCGCCGACGACTACAGCGAAGGGCTCGAAACGATGGCAAAGAGATAGGCGTGGTGCGCCTGAGCGGCGCCGAAGGCCTTGACGACGCGCGCAAGGGCAGTGTCGACGCCCGCGCGCATTTCGATCGGTTCGGTGGCCAACCAGATCGCCTCGATGCGGATCATGGGCCGCTCACCGGAGCCACTCGTGCAACCAGGCGGCGCAGGACGCTGCCGTCTGCACCGGCCAGTGCACCAGAGCGGTGGCGTTGCCGCGATGGAGTTCGATACGAATGTCGGGCAGCGGCATGGGTTCGGCAGGCGCAGGTGTTCCGGGGGGGGGCTGACAGCCACAAGGCCCGGCGGACTGGCCGTCGATCAGACGGTCGTAAGCGCAACGGCGTCGCGTTCGTTGACGCGCCGCCGCTGCATCACGTTGGCGTTGGGACCATAAAGTCGTGCAGTCGCAGCAATCGATGCATCCGCCTGCCTGCACGCCCGTAGCACTTGTGCTCTGAACTCTGCGGTGTGACGGCGCCGTTACTTCAGATTTACGTGCATTGATGCTATCCAGCTAAAGTTGAACACACCCCAAAAAGGTTAGACGGACATGATCGCCTCTCGTTTGGCTTCCGTTCTCAAGGTGGGGTGGCTGGCCCCTTACCCATCAAGACGCAGGATTTTGCGTGGTCGACGCCCAATGTCGTAAGCTTTAGCTCTACGGTTATGCGTGGAACGCCTTGGCGCTTCGCGCCACAACGTCTCGCGGTTGATGTGTTCCAGTTCGTTCACTGTTCTCCTAAATACTGAGCGCTTCAAACATGAATTGCTATCAAATCGATAGCAATTCATGTTTGAAAAGTTTTAGGCTAGGTGCTGCCAGCGCTTCTTCGTCCCCTCGGACCTTTAATTTACCCGCAGGGGCCCTGGGTTAGACGCCCGGATCGTGCTGGGGGCGAGCCCCGCGATTACCGTGTGAAAGGCGCCAGGATGGCCGTGGCGCTGCGATCAGACGGTCGTTAATGGTCACTGCATATTCCGCTGCGAGCGCCTGCGTGCCCGCCAGCCTAAGCTTCGCGTCAAGCGCGTCGCTGAGGTAAACCCAAGCTGGCAGCGAAGCGCCATGCCGACCAAGCGTCGACAGTATGTCTACGACATGGGGCTTTGGCATATCACCGAACCGTAGAGTGAGCGCGGTCATGAGCACGGTGCACCAGACATCAGGCGACGTAATGTCGTGTAAGCAGATCGTTCCCTTGTAGCCCGCAGCGGGGGGACGGCTTTGCAGGTCGGCACGCAGGACCCGAAGCGCGGTTCTCTCCGGAGAGGACGCGGATGCAGTCGCGATGATCGTCATTGCATTTGTCCTAAATGGCACTTGCGTGCGCGAAGTTGAGATTGAAGGTCTGTCGTCTTAAAGACGACTCGGCTTTATAAAAGAGAGTTGAAAACGCTTTTCCCCCTTGTGCACGCGAGTGACAAACCTGACACACGGCACGTCTGTCTGATGGTTTGTCACTTGAGCGGGTCGCGGATTTTGGCGACTATCTCATTACGTCGCGCACTCTCTGAAATAGCCCGAGCGGCGAACTTGCTATGCACTTTTGGATTGACGCTCCATCGAGTTGTTCGCCCCTTAAATTCGTTTGCAGGCGCCACCCATCCAGACAGTTCGAGCGACCGCATGACAGCGTCCCGGCCGCGCTCGTCTTCGGCCAACTCCTTCAGCGCCTCACGGTAGATCGACCGATCAGTGATCGTCTCAAGGCTTCCTGCAAGGATGTATCCCGCAACGCGGCGGCACTGCCGCTGGTGAGTTGTCTCGCCGACTACGCGCCTGTAGAAGTCGAACTGCGCAGGGACAACAAGTTCGAAGAACACGCGTACAGCTTTTGCCGCCGTGGTCTGCGTCACCAGCGAGTCGGGCTCGGCCTCGCTGAACATGCCTTCACCGTCACGGTTTTCGATGAGGTGGTAAGTCAGTACGAGTCGGGCCATCTGCCCTTCACCCTTCGCAAGCGCGACCGCCAAACGACTGTCGATCGACGGGTCGCGTGCAAGCTCGTCAAGCCGCCTACGCCCTGCGTCGAGCGCATGCTGTGCACCGGGTGAAAGTCTGTAGATCTCGGGCCAAGCCCCGTTTTCGCGAACCCGCGCGAACACCTCAACGCAGTCTGCCCAACCCGCTGCCGCCATCGCATCCGCGGCGACATCAACACCCGACCCTGCGGCCCGGGTCGGAATGACGATGAACCGCTGCAACAAACCGTCCTCCTTCAATTTTGCCGCGACGCTGCGCATCGGGTCGGGTTGGATGCCACCGACAATGGAAAGGCTAAGGTGCGGCACAGTGATTGCCTTATTCACACGGTCGACGATGAATGGTGCGCCGTTGTAGGCCTGCAAATAGAACGAGTTGTCTTTTGAAGCGCCGTTGCCGCGATAGGCGTCCATCGCTCCGAAGAATCCCGACAGTTCGTCGTGAACAACGAGCATGCCCCCCGGAGTCGTGTGCAGAACCAGTGCCAGCGCTTCGATCGTTGCATCGTGTGCCAGGACGCGCGGCATGACCGGTGCCGGCGGCTCTGCACGCTTGTCCTTTTTTGCTGCTGCGCACGCGGTCTGCCATTGACTCATTGCTTCGTCATGCTCCCTTGCCTTTTGGGCTTGGTGTCCCTCAACCGCGGCGAGCACGGCCGACATCGGCGGGCTTTTCTTGCTCGATGGATCGCCCACCAGAGCTACCCAAAGACGCGGAGCCTCCAGCCATGTGGTGTCATAGGCCTTGACCTGCAGTTTGAAGCGGTCAGGCAGCAGCCCCGCCGCGGCGACCAACATCGTCCAGGCAGGGATCAGCGGATCACATCCCATGCGTGTCGACAGATCAGCCGCGAACTTTGAAACGACGAGTGGATAGTCGGCAGCTACGAAGCCAAACGCGTTCGCGCTGTCCGTCGTGAAAAAATCGAGCGGGTCGGACGCGTCGAGCGTGTTGGGCTGCAGGAATTTGGCAACCGCCGATCTGACCAGTTCCGGTATCTCGGCAACTCGCTCGCGGTAGCGCTGCGAGCCATCGCTGTGCTGTTCAGCAAAGCCCCCGAGCAAAGGCGCGATGACCTCGCCAGTCACGCCCCGCGCTGCCAGGTGAGCGGCGAGGCCCCGCAGCGCGTCATGCAGGCCTTGGCCGCCAGTCTTGATGGTGGACATCGCGCCGGCCAGGTCGAACGATTGCAGATTGTGGGGACTTATCGTATCGGACAGACGGGGGAACGCTTCAAAAACTTCGGCTCTGCTGTAAAGCTGGCGGTCGCTCTGTTTCACGATGCGCGTGAGGTGCCCCTCTGCGCCCGGCTTCAGGTTCGCGGTGCCGGCCAAGCGAAGCACACGAGCGATATCGGTTGCGCTTTTGTCGGTGCCGTACTGCGCCGCGATCCCGCGTTGCAGGTCTTCGAACGCGTCGCCGTCTGGCGCTTCGTCAACAAACCAGTAGTAGTGAAACTTGCCCGCCGAAGACTCAACGGTGAGATGGGGGTCGATAGGCCAAGTGAGCGGGGCGTCCCGCCTGTTGTCATCGTCGGTATACACGGCGCGGATGCGGGTGATGTCACCCTTTTCGCGTCGCACTCCAATTGTCTCGTTGACGGTGACGTAGACGTGGAACCCTTCGGTCTGTTGGCGCTCGATCCATGGCCACAGCGAAGCGAGGTCACCGCGGCGCGTCTCTATGGTGGCTTTGGTCTCGCCCTTGCGCGATGGCCGGATCGACGCGATGGTGACTGGCGCGGCATCGCTGCCGGTCAGGGCGCGGACGTGCTGAAGAGCAGCGCCGAGGTCGAGGCGCAACTTTACTTGTTGGTGATCCGTCATGCCGTGACAGCCTCAGCGTCTTCGGGCCCGCTCACTCTGCACCCCGCGCCAGTTCGAGACGCCGCACAAGCGCCTTGATGTCGGCATCAGACTTGCCGGCGATGCGCGCTTGATTGAGCGCAGCTACTTCGCTATCAGGCCAGCCGGACATGCGCCGGCCGATTTTCACCGGCTTGGTGAACAGGCCGGCCGCGATATCGGCGTAATGCTGAGTGCGGCCGATGCCGCGGGCTTTGAGCGTGGCAGGCACGCGGTAGATAACTTGAACCATCTCGACTAACTCCGAATGTTGATGAACATAGGGAGCGAGTCTCTTGATTTAGGGCAGTGCGCTCTACCCCAGATGTCCCGACAAAACGAGCAAAAAATCTAACTTCGGCGCCGCGCGCGCTCCCGGTCGATGATCCCCCGCGCGGCCCTTTCGGTGATCGGGTTGTCAGGGCCACCGTCGGGCAGTAAGTGCATATGCTCCCGGATGGCGCCCGCCAATCCCCACCCGTCGAGCCCTTCCAACTTCAATACAGCGTCGATAAAATCGCGAGCATCGACCTCGATGCGTCTGCCGCTCAGTCCCGATGCGCGCAGGACGTGGTCGGCTCGGGTCTTTCGATCGTCTCCGTCAGAAGCTGCAAGCAGGCAGCGCGCGAGCTCGCGCACGAACAACAAATCGTCTTCGTCGAGCCGGCCGGCTGCGAGCCTGCCTAGGGCATCTTCGACGGCGTTGCGCGCCTGCTCAGGTTGAGAGTTTGTGACCGGGTGCCAGAGCGCTCGGCGCGGGTCAATACCGTCGTACATGAAGGGAATGTCGTGCCCATAGTGTTCTGGGTTTGGGTCGGTCATTTCGTCGCCTCCAATAGCTTGTGCAATGTCGTCAATGCCTTGCGCTTTTCGCTCATGTATTCGTGCCCGTCGTAGTGGCGAGCTTGGACGCCGGCAACACCGTGTGACTGCAACCGGCCGCGGATGTCCTGCGAGACTCCCGCGCTTGCCAACAGCGTCTCGACGCCAGATCGAATCCGCTTGGCTTGAAAGTCTTGGACCGTCTCGCCGATCGCCTCCGCCGCCCAATGGCTCAGCGACGTGGCAGCCGCGTGCGACGCGCCACCATCGGTCGACAGCGCAAACACGCCCGCCGGCTTGCACTCGTTCAGCGCAGTCGCTGCTTCCTTCGTCAGGGGAACTCTATGAGGGCGCGGCGGTTGACCGGGGCGGCCCTTGCCGTCGTACAACAGGATGAAGTCCGGCGCGGTGTTCGCCGTTAGCAGGTTCACAAGTTGCTCGATGCGCTGGCCGCCGGTCAGCAGGTGAAGGCGCAGCAGCGCCCCCTTAAAGCCCGGCATTGGCTTGATCGCCTGCCAGTAGGAGCGCATCTCAGCCGCGCTCATCGGCCGCTTATCGGGCTTGTTCTGCGACTCGTCCGGCTCTGTGTCGGCCACGGGGTTTACAACGATTCCATAGTCCTTGAATGCGACGGGAATGCTCGGTTTCGACTTGGCTGCCTTCGCCATCTGGTAAGCGGCACGCGCGTAGCTGCGCAGCTTGTTGGCGGTGCGGCCTTTGCGGGCCTCGATCAGCGTTCGCATCATGTCCGCGAACTGTTCGCCAGTAACGTCTTTGGCAGGCAGGGCGGCAACCTTCGGCCAAGCTTCTTTGATGTGCAATTTGAAGATGCTGCGCGCGTCCGAGTGCGAGCGCCGACCGATCGCTTTTAGATGGTCGCAATAGGCGTCCAGCAGGTTGCTAAGCGTCTGTTGTGCAGCGACCCGTTTTGCTTCGCTCGCGGTGTGTTTGGCGACTTTTTGAGCGGCGAGCAGGGCGGGGCGGCCGCCTTCGGCTCGATGTTGGTGATGCCCCATGGCGCGGCGCTCGGCCTCGCGCATCGCTGCGGCGAAGGAGTATCCGCGCTCGGTTGGCTTGAAGCTCTTCGGCGGCGCGGCCGGGTCATAAATGCCGATGACCTCGCGCGCCGTCTTGCCGTCCATGGTGAAGCGCCAGTAGAGCGTCGTCCCAGTGGCGAGCAGTCGGGCCTCTAGCGAGCCCGCTGGGGCGACCTTTCCGAGCGAAGCGAACTTGCCGCGCTCCAGTCCGTTGATGATCTGACCAGGTGTCATGGAGTTCCATCCGATGAGCCCGCCGGCCGGGATGGCCGCGGCGCCGTGACAGTCTGGTGACAGTCTGGTGACAGTATCGACGCGAATGGAATTGTACGCAAACGGACTAAAATGAACAGTCCACCAATGAACGTTAACTGTCACCATGTTCGATATCGTTCGCAGTTGTTCAGTTTTTGGGACTCATAATCCGTTGGTCGATGGTTCAAGCCCATCACGGCCTACCACGTTGCATTCGAAAATCGGTTTGAAACACGGGCTTCGGCACTTTTGCCGGTGCTATAATCGAAAGCTGTGCGGCTGTAGCTCAGTTGGATAGAGTACTTGGCTACGAACCAAGGGGTCGTGGGTTCAATTCCTGCCAGCCGCACCACCATCAAGAAAAGCCCGCAACATCTGTTGCGGGCTTTTTTCATTGGAGCATCCTGAATGAGCAAAGCATTCACCAAGGAAAGCGACTCGGACGACGAGGACGACAGCACTGCTGCGCTGTCCGTGCCGCTTCCTCCTGGGGGCAAAAACTACATCACGCCTGAGGGCTACGCCCGAATGCGCGCGGAGTTGCTGCAACTGATGGACGACGAACGGCCCAAGGTGGTCGAGGCCGTTCATTGGGCGGCAAAGAATGGTGACCGGTCGGAAAACGGCGACTACATCTACGGCAAGAAACGCCTGCGCGAAATAGATGGGCGCCTCCGGTTCTTGACCAGGCGCCTGGAGATCGCCGTGCCGACCGATCCGGCGGTCCATCATGGAAGCGATCAGGTGTTCTTCGGTGCGACGGTTCGCTATGCCGACGAGGGTGGCGACGAGCGCACGGTGACGATATTGGGAATCGACGAGGCGGACAGCACACAGGCACAGGTCAGCTGGATTTCGCCGATTGCGCGTGCACTGCTGAAAGCGCGCGAGGGCGATGTCGTCAAACTCGTGACGCCGGCGGGTGTCAGTGAGGTCGAGGTGTTGTCGGTGACCTATCCCGAAGCGGGCCCCAAGGCAGACAGCAGGGAAGTCAGTGGTACGCCGCCCTGATAAGCCTCAGGGCGCGGGCACTGTCCGCGAAGCGGAAAGCACCGAAGGCGTCCGCTTCACCGCCCGCAACACCGATTCCAGGTGCGTTGTGTCCCGCACCGCGATGACGAAGCGCATATCGGTCGATTCCTGTGGCGTCTCGTCGGCCATTTCGACGTGCGTGATGTCGGCCTCCGCAGTCGCCAAGGTCGCTGCGACCCGCGCCAGCACACCTTTGTCGTTGCGAACCGTGACCACGATGCCGGTTTCGAATGCGCGCACAGGATCGTCCGCCCACTCGACGGCAAAGAACCGTTCGCTGTCCTTGTAGTGCAGGCGCTGGCCGACACCGCAGGCGTCGGTGTGCACCACTAGGCCTTCGCCGTGCCCGAGATAGCCGACGATCCCGTCGCCAGGAATAGGCCTGCAACACAGGGCGAAGCGCACCGAAGAGTTTTCGCTGCCGTCCAGCGTCACCGCGCCTTGCGACACGGTTTCTTGCGCGGTAAAGCGCTCGCGGCTGAGTAGCAGCGCATCGGGCTTTTCGCCCCGCTCGGCGAGCAGCGCCATCAAGCGCTTGGCCACGATGCTGGCGATGCGCTTGCCCAGGCCGATATCGGTAAGCAGTTCGGCGCGCGTGCGGCTTCCGGTGAAGCGCAACAGCTTTTCCCAGATGACCTGGTTTTCCGGCTCCGCGGATGGCAGCGTGCCGAGGCCTTCCGCGCGCAGCGCTTGCGCCAGCAGTTTCTCGCCAAGACCTTCGGATTCAGCGTGCGCGAGGGTCTTGAGATAGTGGCGAATCTTCGATCGCGCGCGGCCCGTTCGCACGAAGCCGAGCCAAGCTGGATTCGGGGTCGACACCGGCGCGGTGATGACTTCGACCACGTCGCCATTTTTCAGCTCCGTGCGCAACGGAACCTGGTCGCCGTTGATCCGCGCTGCAGACGTGTGATCGCCGATCCGGCTGTGAATGGCGTAAGCGAAGTCCACCACTGTCGCGCCGCGCGGCAGCGCCATGATCTGGCTCTTTGGCGTGAAAACGTACACGGCATCGGGGAAGAGATCGACCTTGACGTGGTCCCAGAACTCGGCGGCATCGCGCGTCTCGTGCTGGATGTCGAGCAACGATTGCAGCCACTTCGTGCCCAGGCGATCGGCACCGGTGGCATTAGGCTCCGCAGCTTTGTAGAGCCAGTGCGCCGCGACACCTGATTCTGCGACCACGTGCATCGCCTCGGTTCGCAATTGGAACTCGACGCTGACGCCCGACGGGCCGACCAGCGTCGTGTGCAGCGACTGATAGCCGTTCAGCTTAGCGATCGCGATATGGTCTTTGAATTTGCCAGGCAGCGGCTTGTACATCTGGTGAAGGATTCCGAGGCCGGTGTAGCAGGCGATGACATTCGGCACGATGATCCGGAACCCGTAGATGTCGGTCACCTGCGCAAAGCTCAGGTGCTTTTCTTCCATCTTCTGGTAGATCGAATAGAGCGTTTTCTCGCGACCGGCAATTCGCACCACCATGCCCGCCGCGGTGAATGTGCTCTCCAGCTCCCGTTGCACTTTTTGAATCAGGTCACGCCGACGACCGCGCGCCTTGGAGACGGCTTTGGCGAGGATGGCGTAGCGCCATGGTCGCAGGTGCCGAAACGACAACTCCTGCAATTCGCGGTAGGTCTGGTTCAGCCCGAGCCGGTGTGCGATCGGCGCATAAATCTCGAGCGTCTCGCCCGCGATGCGCGCCCATTTTTCGCGCGGTGCGTCGTCCAGCGTCCGCATGTTGTGCGTGCGGTCGGCAAGCTTCACCAGAATGACGCGCACATCGCGTGCCATCGCCAGCAGCATCTTTCGGAATGACTCGGCCTGATTCTCTTCCCGCGTGTTGAACTGCAGTTTGTCGAGCTTGGTGAGGCCATCGACCAGCTCTGCGACGGGTGCCCCAAAGCGTTCGATCAGTTCGGGCTTGGTGACGCCGCAGTCTTCTATGGCGTCATGCAGCAAGGCGGCCATCAACGCTTGAGCGTCGAGCTTCCACTCGGCACATTGCGCCGCGACCGCGATGGGGTGGGTGATGTACGGCTCGCCGCTGTTGCGCAATTGCCCCAGGTGCGCTTCGTCCGCGAAACGGTAGGCGCGACGGACCTGCTCAGTGTCTTCTGCGTTCAGGTAATCGAGGCGGGCGGTGAGCGCGGCAAAGCTCGCCGCGGCCGCGTTCAGCGCTGCCGGACTCGGACGTGGCGAGCCTTTGGGGACACTGGAATGAGGTTTGACGACCGCGCTCATGCACACCACTTTAGCGTGCACGTTGCAAGGAAGCGATCGGACACAAAAAAAGCACCGCGCGCGGTGCTTCTTTGTGCGGAGTTGCGAGTCAACTCAGCCCGGAACCTTCTTGAGCATTTCAATGCCGATTTTGCCTTCAGCAATTTCGCGCAGTGCGGTCACGCAAGGCTTGTTCTTGCTCTCAATCTTGGGTGCATGGCCCTGACTCAACATACGGGCGCGGTAGGTCGCGGCGAGCACGAGTTGAAAGCGGTTCGGGATTTGCAACAGGCAATCTTCGACGGTGATGCGGGCCATGAGGATCTTTCGGTCGTTTCGGTCGTTTAGCGGAGTGGCTCGGAGAGCCGAATCAGGGAATATTGAGCGCTGCGAAGGTTTCGGCACGAGCTCGGCGCTGTGCGGAATAACGAAGCCGTTGCGCGTGAACAATGGCTTTCAGGTCAAAAAGCGCACGCTCAAATAATTCGTTGATTATAACGAAGTCGAATTCATTGGCACGCGCCATCTCTTCAGCGGCGTTCTGCAGGCGCAACTCGATAACCGACGCGCTGTCTTCGCCGCGCCGCTCCAGGCGCGACCGCAACTCTTCCCAACTGGGTGGCAGGATAAAAATCATGACCGCGTTCGCAAACGTCTTGCGAATCTGGATCGCGCCCTGAAAGTCGATTTCCAGGATGACGTCCGCGCCTTGGGCGATGCGCTCTTCGATGGCGCGTTTCGAGGTCCCGTAGCGCTGACCATGCACGTGCGCCCACTCGACGAAAGCATCAGACGCAACCATTGCGTCGAATTCGGGATGCGACGCAAAAAAGTACTCGCGCCCATGCTTTTCCTGGCCTCGCGGAGGTCGTGTCGTATGCGAAACCGATGGCTGCACGGCCGAATCGAGCTCCATCAACGCCTTCACCAGACTCGATTTGCCGGCACCGCTCGGCGCCGCGACCACGAAAATGTTGCCGGGATAGTCCATACGCTCGCCACTCATTCGATGTTTTGCACCTGCTCGCGCATCTGTTCGATCAACACTTTCATGTCGACGCCGATGCGAGTGAGTTCGAGCGCTGCCGATTTCGCACCCAGCGTGTTGGCCTCGCGGTGCAGTTCCTGAATCAAAAAGTCGAGCCGTTTGCCGATTTCACCGCCTTTTTTGACCAGACGCTCGATCTCGTCGAGGTGCGAGTTGAGTCGGGTCAGCTCTTCGGCCACGTCGATGCGGATGGCAAAAGCGGTTGCTTCGGTCAGCGCACGGTCTTGCGCAGCCTCCGGCAAGGTGCCGCCGGTAAGGCCCATGGCGTCTTGCCATCGCTCCAGAAATTTGGCGCGCTGCTGTTCGACGAGCTTCGGCACCAGCGGAACGGCTTGCTTTGCCAACACGCGCAATTGACCGAGATGCTCCTCCAGCATCTTGGCCAGTCGATTGCCTTCGCGTTGCCGCGCGGACATCAGTGCGTCGAGCGCCTTGCTCGTGACTTCTGACAGGTCGGCAGCCCAGTCGCCGCGTACTGCGGCGCCGTCGCCGCCAGCCAGGCGCAGCACGTCGGCCACACTCAGGTCGCGTGCGCCGGGGAGCCAGGCCTTGATGCCGTCCTGCACGCCGTTCAGGCGTTGCAGTAACTTGACCGAAGGCTCGGTCACGCCCGCTTGCACAGTGCTTTCTATCGACGCCCGCACCTCGACTTTGCCGCGCTTGAGCCGGCCGATGATCAGGTCGCGCAACGCGGGTTCGTGCTGTCGCAGTTCTTCCGGCAGCTTGAAAGTCAGGTCGAGAAAGCGGCTGTTGACCGATCGGATTTCGACTCCGAGTCGGCCGGTCGCAGGGGGCCGCGGATCGGCCTCGGATTGGCTGCCAACCGGGCCGTTTTGGCCGCTGGCATAGCCGGTCATGCTGTAAACTGGCATTGAGCCTCGCTGTGATTTGTTCGCCTGCATCGAGGGCCCGGCACGACGTTCGCTTGCCGCACCATCGCCTTCGGGCGAAACTCCCGGATTATGTCAAAGGTCAAACCTTCGCCCCTGCTGCCCGACACCATCATCGGCGGCTACCGCGTGATTCGCCGTCTTTCAGCGGGCGGCTTCGGCGTGGTCTATCTGGCCGTCGACCACAGTGGCCAGCAAGTCGCCATCAAGGAATACCTGCCGTCGTCTCTCGCGACCCGCGGCATGGGCGAGCTGGCGCCGCAGGTGTCGCCCGAGAAGCTGTCGCTGTACCGGCTGGGGCTTAAAAGCTTCTTTGAAGAAGGCCGATCGCTGGCGCAAATTTCCCACGCGTCGGTCGTCAGCGTGCTCAATTTCTTTCGCGAGAACGAGACCGTTTACATGGTCATGAACTACCTGGAGGGCGCGACCCTGCAGGACTTCATCGTGACCGCGCGCGACCTGAAGAAGCAGAAAGTATTCAGGGAGTCGACCATCCGGTCGTTGTTCGATGAGATCCTGCGCGGTCTGCGCATCGTGCATCAGCACAAAATGTTGCATCTGGACATCAAGCCCGCCAACATTTTCGTGACCGATGACGACCGCGCCGTGATGATCGACTTTGGCGCTGCGCGTGAAGTGCTCAGCAAAGAAGGCAATTTCATCCGACCGATGTACACACCCGGCTTCGCCGCTCCCGAAATGTACCGCCGCGACTCTTCGATGGGTCCGTGGACCGACATCTACGCCATTGGCGCCTGTATCTATGCCTGCATGCAGGGCTACCCGCCGAACGACGCGCCGCAGCGCATCGAAAAAGACCGGCTCGGCCTCTCGCTTTCGCGGCTGCGCGGCATCTATTCAGACAACATGATCGAGGTTGTCGAATGGTGCATGTCGCTCGACCCGCTGTCGCGCCCGCAGTCGGTGTTCGCGCTGCAAAAAGAGCTGAGCCGTGAAGGCGAGCGTCACTACACCAAGCTCACCGTGGGCGAAAAGGTTCGCCTTTCCATTGACAACATGCGCTCCTTCGACAAGAAGGGGCTGCCGAAGGCGGCCGCGCCAACGACGCGACCCGCATGAAGTTCTCTGTATTCCAGGTTAGCCGCAAGGGTGGCCGTCTCAAAAACGAAGACCGCATGGGCTACTGCTACACGCGGGAGTCCGGCCTTTTCGTGCTGGCCGACGGCATGGGCGGCCATCCCGAGGGCGAAGTGGCGGCGCAGCTTGCGCTGCAAACCATCGCGGCGTTGTATCAGCGCGAGGCACGGCCCATCGTCAAGGACGTCAAGGCCTTCCTGACCTCGTCGGTCATGGCCGCGCACCAGCAAATCATGCGGTACGCAGGCACCAAGGCAATGCTCGACACGCCGCGTACGACCGTGGTGGCCGCGGTGCTGCAAGGCACCACGGCCACGTGGATCCATTGCGGCGACTCGCGCCTCTACGTGGTCCGAGACGGCACATTGCTGATGCGTACCCGAGACCATTCCCATGCAGAGCGTCCCCGCGCCAACGCGGGCAACGAGCCGGTCAATCGCAACCTCTTGTTGACCTGCCTTGGTTCGCCCACGGCACCGCTGTTCGATATCTCGCCGCCCCTGCAATTGCAGCGTGGCGACCGCATCATGTTGTGCTCCGATGGCGTTTGGGGTGTGCTCGACGACGCTGTCATCGTGCACACGCTGTCATCCGGCAAGCCGGTGTCCGATGCTGCTCCTGATCTGGCCGAGATGGCGCTGCGCAACGGCGGCAGCCACAGCGACAACGTCACTCTCATCGCCCTCGAATGGGAGCTGCCCGACGCCCCGGGCTACGAGCGCGGGGTGTCGACCGACAGCGTCGGCGACGGCGTCTTCGCCTCGACCATCCAGGCGGGCATGCCGTCGGACAGCGAACTCGACGATCTCGATGACGATGCCATCGAGCGCTCCATCGCCGAGATCAACGAAGCCATCCGCCGTTCCGCTTCGCGCAAGACCTGAGTCGGCGCACGCCGACTTCTCATACTTTTTTCTTCGGGTTTCACATGACTGCTTTCACACGAAGCGGCGGCCGCGCCGCCGACGCCCTGCGCCCCGTGCGCATCACCCGCGGCTTCACGATCCATGCCGAAGGCTCGGTACTGATCGAGTTCGGCCAGACGCGCGTGCTCTGCACCGCATCGGTCGAAGAGCGCGTGCCACCGCACAAAAAGGGCAGCGGCGAAGGCTGGGTCACGGCCGAATACGGCATGCTGCCGCGCGCCACGCACACCCGCAGCAGCCGTGAAGCAGCCAAGGGCAAGCAAACCGGCCGCACGCAAGAAATCCAGCGCCTCATCGGCCGCTCGATGCGCGCGGTGTTCGACCTGGCTGCCTTGGGCGAACGAACCATCCATCTCGATTGCGACGTGCTGCAGGCCGATGGCGGCACGCGCACCGCCGCCATCACCGGCGCCTTCGTCGCCGCGCAGGATGCGGTCGACAAGTTGCTGGCGTCCGGCGCGCTGAAGGCATCGCCCATCAAGGGACACGTGGCGGCCATCTCTGTCGGCATCGTCGAAGGCACGCCCCTGCTCGATCTGGAATACATTGAGGACTCGACCTGCGATACCGACATGAACGTCGTGATGACCGGCGCCGGCCATTTCGTCGAAGTGCAGGGCACGGCCGAAGGCGCAGCGTTTTCGCGCGACGAGATGAGCCAACTGCTGGCCCTGGCAGAAAAGGGCATCGGCGAGCTGATCGTCATGCAGCAGCAGGCCCTGTCGTCCAAGTGATTGCTTGACTGATCCCGGCCCATTCGCCGCAGATCCTTTGCATATGAAACTCGTACTGGCTTCAAATAACGCAGGCAAGCTCGCCGAACTTCAAATCCTGCTGGCGCCGCTGAGCGTGACGCTGGTGCGTCAGTCGGAGCTGGGTGTCGATGAAGCCGAAGAGCCGTTTCGCACCTTCGTCGAGAACGCGCTCGCCAAGGCGCGCCATGCTTCAGCGGCGACTGGGTTGCCGGCGGTCGCCGACGATGCCGGTCTCTGCGTCGAAGCATTTGGCGGCCTGCCAGGTGTCGACACCGCTTTCTACGCGACGCAGTTCGGCTACGCCAAGGGCGACGACAACAACGTGCGTGCGCTGCTCGAGCAGATGGCCGACGTCGACGACCGCCGCGCTGCGCTGGTCAGCACGCTGGTGGCGCTGCGCAGTGCCGAAGACCCCGAGCCGCTGATCGCCATCGGTCGCGCGCCTGGCGAAATCACCCGCGCGCCCATCGGCGCCAACGGCTTCGGCTTCGACCCGGTAATGTTTCTGCCGCATCTCGGCAAGACCTTCGCCGAGTTGACGGCCGAGCAGAAAAACGCTCACAGCCATCGCGGCCAAGCAGCGCGGGCGATGCTTCAATTGATGCGCGAGCGTTGGTGACTGCAACGCCGCCGCTACCGCCGACGACACCGGACGACCCCGTGATCATCCCCATCGAAGCAGCCGCAGCGTCTGCCAATGCGCCGCACGCCAACGATGTGTTGCACCTGATGCGCCCTGGCCCGCTGCAACTCGCCGCGCTGCCGCCCCTGTCGCTCTACGTGCATCTGCCATGGTGCCTGCGCAAATGCCCCTATTGCGACTTCAACTCGCACGAGTGGCGCGCCGGCAAAAGCAGCGCCGACAGCACTGCCGACATCCCCGAGCAGCGCTACCTGGATGCGTTGGTCGCAGACCTGGATGCCGCGCTGCCGCTGATCTGGGGCCGTACCGTTCACACGATATTTATCGGCGGCGGCACTCCCAGTCTTTTCTCGCCCGACGCAATCGACCGTCTGCTCGGCGACCTGCGCGCGCGCCTGAAGCTCGCGCCCGACTGCGAGATCTCGATGGAAGCCAACCCCGGCACCTTCGAGCGCGACCGCTTTCGCGCCTACCGAGCCGCAGGCGTCACACGCCTGTCGATCGGTGTGCAGAGCTTCAACGACACGCACCTTAAGGCGCTCGGCCGAGT
Organism: Variovorax sp. LG9.2; assembly: GCF_035018885.1. Classification (NCBI taxonomy): domain Bacteria; kingdom Pseudomonadati; phylum Pseudomonadota; class Betaproteobacteria; order Burkholderiales; family Comamonadaceae; genus Variovorax; species Variovorax sp. LG9.2. Next base: position 24,406 of record NZ_JASJXB010000043.1, read on the forward strand.
ACACGACGGAGCGCAGGCAATTGCAGCGGTCGAGGAGGCTGCCAGCGCGTTCGATACTTTCAACCTCGACCTGATGTACGCACTCCCGGGTCAGACGCTGGAGCAGCTCGATGCCGATCTGCAGCAGGCGCTGGCCCTTGCGCCGCCGCATCTGTCGGTCTATCACCTGACGATCGAGCCCAACACTTACTTCGCGAAGTTTCCGCCGGTGATCCCGGAAGACGACGATGCCTACGCGATGCTGGACCGCATCACCGAGCGCACCGGCCAACTCGGCCTGGCGCGCTACGAAGTCTCCGCCTACGCACGCGAAGGTCACCGCTGCGCCCACAACCTCAATTACTGGCAGTTCGGTGACTACCTCGGTATCGGCGCCGGGGCGCACAGCAAGCTGAGCTTTGCGCATCGCGTCGTGCGTCAAGTGCGCCTGCGCGAGCCGCGCCGCTACATGGACGGTGCGCTGGCCGGCGCTGCAGTCGCGCAGAGCGAAGACGTCGCCATTGCCGACCTGCCATTCGAATTCATGCTGAACGCACTGCGCCTGAAAGAAGGCTTTGCGCTGGCGCAGTTTGGCGAGCGCACCGGCCTCGCCACCACAGCGATCCAGCGTGGAATGGAGGAGGCCGAGCGCAAGGGTTTGATCAAGCGCGATCTGCGCCATGTATGGCCGACCGAACGTGGGCTCGACTTTCTGAGCGATTTGCAGACAATGTTTCTCCCACCAGCCTGAGGATTGCCATGCTGCACTTCGAGTCTCTGGACGCCAAAAGGCGACCCCGCGGCCGACCCAGCGCCGTGCAGGCCGCAGAGTTGCGCGAATCTTTCCTGGCCGCCGCGTTGCAATCGTTTTTGGACAAGGGCTATGCGGCGACCAGTATCGAGGCCATTGCCCGCGATGCCGGCGTTGCCAAGATCACCATCTACCGACAGTTCGAGAACAAGGAGGCGCTGTTCCACGAGGTCGTGCACAGGGCGGTCGGCAATGCGCGCAACACAATGCACGCCACCGTCGTGCGGGAAGGCGCCGATGAGCGCGAGCTGTTGCTCGACCTGGTCGAGCGCATGTACCTCGGTGCCACCGAGCCAGAAACGCTGGCCTTGCTCCGGTTGGTGATCGCGGAGGCCGTCCGCTTTCCTGAGCTGGCCAAGTCGCTCTACGCGGAGAACAGCTACGTGCTTGGCCCTGTGGTCGATTACCTTACCGAGGCGCATCGTTCCGGTCGCCTGAACGTGCCGTCGCCTGAGCTCGCGGCAGTGCAACTGTCGACACTGGCCTTTGGCGGCGTGCGCTTTTTCGTCTCGAAACCGTTGGCCGGGTCCGCCGAACGGCGGCTCTGGGCCGAGGGCATCGTCGATCTGGTGCTGCAAGGCTGGTCGCCTCGATCTGCACTCGATCTGGCGTCGAATCCGATGCCCGACGGCATGTCCGCAATCAACGCTTAAAATCGGTCACGTGTCCGGTGCAACGCCGGACGTCTGCGGAGAGTTGGGTGAGTGGTTTAAACCAGCAGTCTTGAAAACTGCCGACGTGAAAGCGTCCGTGAGTTCGAATCTCACACTCTCCGCCAGGCTTGTCCCGACCCGCGTGGGTGCCAATGGTTGTTGATTTTGTTGATCTTTTTCGTCTTTGCTACGGAAGAGTGCTACGGAATCGACAATGGCTCAGACACCTTACTTGGTCCTTCGGGGCAATACGTTCTACTTCCGCATCGACGTTCCTTCTGCACTTCGCGTCAAGGTTGGAGCACGGGAGATCGTGAGAACGCTCTCTACACAGGACCGCCGAGTCGCTGTGCCTCGGGCACTCGAACTCGGCGCCATCGCCCATCAACTATTCACGCGGCTCCGTGACCCTTACATGACCGATTACGCGATGATGCAGCTGCTTGAGCAGGCCAGGCGGAAGCTCCGCTCGGACCTACGTGCAGACGAAGCAGAAGACGACCTTGCTGATGCTCATCGGCAGCGGTTGCGTGAGGTGGGCCAGGCTCGCCTAGAAGCTGAGAACGGGGCGCTCCGGGACGTTTTGTCCCGACAAGCACCACCCCTAGCCGCGCCTTCGTATGTGAACGCTACAGCCCCTCTGAGCCCTGTTGCTGAAGCGGTGGCAGTAGTGAAGCTGAGCGAGGTCATCAATCATTTCTTGAAAACCTTCGACGCCGACAAAAAGGCGATGATGAACAAGTTCAACACTGTCATGCCGCTGCTTCTAGCGAAAGTGGGCGACAAGGCAATCAGATCGCTACGTCAGACCGACCTCAACGATTTTTTTGCCTTTGTGTGCAAGTTGCCGCCCAGGTGGTCGGACGTGGTGAAGCAACGCAAAATCAACGTTCTCAAGCTCGCGGCTGAAGCGACACCTCAAACGGTCACGATTGCGAAAAAGACGTTCGAGAGCACTTACGTCGCCGCTGTAAGCCTACTGCTAGTTTCAGCGCGTCGAGATTGGGCGGACGACGGGTTCCCGATCGGCATCACCATCAAGGGCGCCTCGTACACAGGTACGCAAAAGGACGCGGGCAAGAAGCAGCGCGCCTTCACCACCGCAGAGCTGGAGCGGCTTTTTCACGGTCCTGAGCTCATCGCGTTTAGGATGGCACCAAGCGAAGAACACAAATTCTGGCTCCCTGCGATTGGGTTGTGTACCGGCGCGCGTGTGAACGAGATTTGCCAACTCAACCCGCAGTTGGATTTGTTAAAGGAATCGGAAAGCGGCATCTGGCACTTCTGGATAACGACTGAGACCGACGGTGATGATGGCATCGACAAGACGGTCAAGAAGGACAGTTCAAAACGCAAAGTTCCGATTCATCAAATGCTGATGGACGCTGGCTTCCTTGTGTATCTGAAGCGCATGCAGGCAGCAGGGGTGAAGCGTCTTTTTCCGGAGTGGGAGCCTTCACGAAAAAGGGCTTCGCCCGCCGCGGAAAAGTGGTTCTGCGCTCTGCTGGAAAGCATGGAGTTGCGTGATGAGACTCCAGGCAAACGGATTGTTGGCATGCATGCGTTCCGTTCTACATTGCTGCACCGTGCTAAAAATTCCTCGCCGCGCCTCGATGCCGGTGAAATCACGGGCCATGTTGGTCATGTGAGCGAAGTTCAGCGCGGATACGAAGGTCAACTGGAACTGCTGAACAAACAGAAGCTGCTTGAGGCGATTGACTTCAAGTTCGTACTTTGAGGCTGCTTCACCATCGGTTTGAATCGCCCCGGGATTCGTGGAGGCTGATTGGTTTAAGTCAGGCCGCCACCGTGGTGGCTTGACTGGCGAGTTGCC
>NZ_JASJXB010000044.1:0-23968 GCF_035018885.1 Variovorax sp. LG9.2
GGCGGCGCAGCGGCTGGCCCGCAAGCGGCAAGCGCGCCGGCCGACGACAACGTCGTCGACGCCGAAGTCAAGGAAGTCAAAAAAGCATGAGGCTCCGTGGCCGTAGCGCAGACGTTGAACGCTGAGGGCTTCACTGCCGACCCCACCGAAATGGACGACTGACTATGAACACCCTGACCAAACTGGCACTTGGCGTGCTGGGCCGTCTCGAGCCGCTGCCGCCGAGCAATGCTTTCGACACTTCGGCTGCATCGATCGAACTACCTTCGCCTACGCTCACCGGTGGCATGCCACTCATGGCAGCTTTGACAAGCCGACAATCCCGTCGCGAATTCATGCCACATCCATTACCCGTGCAGACGCTGTCTGACTTGCTCTGGGCCGCTGGCGGAATCAATCGCCATGATGTTGGTGGACGTACTGCGCCGAGTGCGATGAACGCGCAAGAAGTTCTGCTGTTCGCGGCCATGCCGCAAGGCCTGTTCCTGTATGAACCGACACGACACACGACACACGACACACGACACACGACACACGCTGCAGTTAGTGATGGCGATGGACGTGCGTCGCGTCACCGGAAATCAGGATTTTGTCGACAGCGCCCCGCTGGATCTGGTCTTCGTGGCCGACCACGCGCGCATGAAGCTGGTTCCGGTTGCGCAGCGAGAGGCCTATGCCTTTGCGACCGCCGGCGCCATGGCGCAAAACGTTTATCTTTACTGCGCATCTGAGGGCTCGGCCACGGTGATCGGCGCCTGGTTTGACCGTGACGCCTTGGCGTGTGCAATGGAACTGCAACCCGACCACCAGCTTCTGCTGTCGCAGACCGTCGGCATCGTCAAGGCGATCTAGTGTGCTGTCCCGCTGGTACAGATGCGCCACGAAATGATCGATGCGCTGCGCGAGTTGTTTGACGCTGGTGAACGAGCCACGGCGAATGGCCCTGTCGGGAATCAGCGCGAAGAATCGCTCGACCTGATTGAGCCATGAACTGTAGGTCGGGATGAAGTGCAAGTGCCAGCGAGGCCGGCTTAGGAGCCAAGCCTTGGTCGCCTGATGCCTGTGGGTGGCGTAGTTATCGACGATGCAGCGGATGTCCAACTCGTGTGGCACCGCTTTGCCGATCTTGCGCAAGAATGCCAGGAACTTCTGATGTCGATGCCGCGGCTTGCAACTGGCGTGCACCGCGCCGTTGAAAACGTTCAACGCGGCGAACAGTGTGGTTGTTCCGTGGCGCTTGTAGTCGTGCGTCACGCCCTCCACGTAGCCGAACCCCATGGGGAGCATCGACTGCGTCCGTTCCAGCGCATGGCACTGGCTTTTCTCGTCAACGCACGGCACCAGCGCGTTCTCCGCCGGACTCAGGTACAGGCCAACGACGTCGCGCAGCTTCTCTATGAAGAACGGATCGGTCGAGAGTTTGAAGCTCTCGCTGCGATGCGGTTGTAGCCCAAAGAGTCGGAAGTAGCGCTGCACGCTGGTCTTGGAAATGCCGGTCTCTGCGGCAACCGTTCGCACGCTCCAGTGCGTCGACCCATCGGCGGGCTTGGTGTGCAGCGTCGTCTTGATCAACTGCGCGATGCGCTCATCGTCGATCGTGCACGGCTTGCCCGGGCGAACATCGTCATAGAGCCCGGCAATGCGTCGTTCGATGAAGCGCATGCGCCTCTTGCCCATTGTCGCGTTGGTCAGCCTGAGTCGTTGGGCAATCGACTTGTTCAGCTCGCCGTCGGCACTGCTCAAGATGATGCGCGCTCTGTCACTGAGCCCTGCCGGCAACGAGCGGCTGCGCGCGAGCGATTGCAGCTGCGGTGCGCTACGTCCCGAGCACTGTTTGGAAGTCCACCAAGCCAATGCTGTAGCGTTGACTCGCCAACTGGGCCGCGTTGGCCGCAGCGTGGGCGGCGCTTGTCTGGCGCACCAGCCTGAGCCGATCGTCGCGCTGCGCGACCAAGGTCCTCGACATCTTTCGAGGCCAGCAGCACTGCTGCGACGTAGGCAAGTTGCGCTTGTTCCAGCGCGGCCTGCTGCGCATCCACCTGCGCAAGCGTGGCACCGCCGTCACGAACCGGCAGGTTCACGCTGCCCAGAGCGTGCGCACGACCGATTCCGAATGGGTCTGCGCGCCCAGCGTCAGGGCGCTCAGGCCCAGCGAGCCGCCAATGGCGAAGCCGGGTTGCCGCGCCGCCCGCGCCTGACGGACCCGCGCCTGCGCGGCAGCGACCTGGTGCTCGGCGGAGCGGACATCCGCGCGCTGCCGGAGCGTTTCGGCAGACAAGCGCAGTGCCAAATCTTCGGTTGGCTGCGGCACAGGCGCAAGCCTGTCCAGCAGGTCGGCAAGTGCGCCCGGCCGGTTAGCACGGCCAGCGCGTGGCTTGCTAGCACGATGCCCGTCCCGCACGCTGGCACCAGCACGCCCGTCTGTTCGGCCTCGATCGAAGTGACGAGTCTGGCCTGCAGGCGCCACAGTGTGATCTGCGGCGTCTCCTGCTGGCTTGCCAGGTTGGCGTTTGCAATCACCAGCCGGGCCTGAGCGCTGCGCCCCAAGATGTAGTTCATCGCGACTTCGGCCTCGACCGACACCTGCACGTCGCCCAGGTTCGCGACGGTCGCGCGAATGGTGGCTTCGCTGGCATCCAGTGCGCTGCGGTTGCTACCGAAAATGTCCAGTTCCCAGTTGGCGTCGAGTCTCGCCTGAAATGTGCGGGTGACGGTTTTCCCCGCTGCGGGTGTCGTGCTGCCGATGCGCTGTGCCGAGGCAGAGCCGCCCACCGTCGGAAGGAGGGTCGATGCCGCCAACCTCCCCGTTGCACGCGACTGGCGCAGCACCGCTTGCGAACTCAGCAAGGTTGTGTTGACACGCAAGGCATCGGCCACCAGCCGGATCGTCAAAGCGGGACAACCAGTTGGCAATCGATGTGGATCGGGCTGTTCCCACATTGTCAGAAACTGACCATGCTGCGGACACGTCGTTGGCCTTCTAGTCGTCTGTTGAAGAGGTCACATGCGCGCAAATGGACAGGGCGAACAGTAGGCAAGCGAGCGATGGCGCCGCAGGTATCAGCCAAGTCGACATACGGCCAGCGCGGCGAAGGGCCCCGTTACTCCCATTGATACGGACCCCATGCGGGTGAACATTCGGGAGCCTTCCGGACTGAAGGCCGGCAATAACGGATTGCATGTCGAGGCCGCAAGCCACGTCAGGATTGCTTTGCTGTCCATCGGTTGGGGCTATGCGGCAGCGCCTTGCGACTTGCCGGACGACGCGTGTTGCAAGGCGTGCCGGCCGGCAGCGGCATCGAAGCCAATCAGGCAGTCAGCACGCGCCGCATCGAGCACGGCCTGCGGGGACACTTCCAGCACTTCTACTGGACGCAGGTCATCGAGCCTGACGTTCCTGCGGGCAAACCATGACGCGATCGACCAGTCGTCGAACTCGAGACCAAGCTCGATTCGCACATGACTGACGGCAGACTTCACGGCCAGGTCTCGCCCATCGAACTGAAACATTGGAATCCAGGTTGAGTCATTCCACGGGAAGCCAAATATCTGCCGCTCCTGCATCAACTCATCGAGATTTCCGCTGTTGCAGGTGCGGCGCAGGGTCAGAAGGCGGGACAAGTCGCTGGCACGGAGTGTCCCGCCAGTGGTGTGATAGGTGGCCAGCACGGCTAGGAACGCGCGGCTACAAGGAAGCCAGGTGTCTTGCTCGTCTGGGTCGTACGTTACAGGCGGAAACCGAGTTGAAATTCTTGTGTGGATCATCTGTGATTTCCTGGAGGGCGCAGACCCAAAATAAAGGAGACAGGCGCTGACACCCGTCGGAGTGGCAGTTTGTTCGGCGGGCTTCATTTACGTCGGTGCGTTTGCAGACATAACCGAGACTTTTTCGATCTGCTAGTGCGAAGGCGTACCGGCCCCCTCTGTCTCTGGTTCGAACGGCGGTTTGAACACGACACACAAACAGATAAGTCAGCCTGCCGCATTCATATTGCAGGATGCCCGGCAACGACGAGCAGTCCATCGACACTGATTGCAGAGCTGGGTTTAGAGTCCCGACCGGCTCAGCGCAGCGCCGACGAATTACCTGACAACTGAATGGTTCCGCTCGACTTGTAAGTCAGTGCGCCGGTGCGACCAACTTGCCATTGATCCGCATGGCTTCGATAACGCGTCCGGTGCCGGTGGCGAGTGGACGCGCCGGACCTTCCGCCTTGACCTTGTCGCCGACCTTGAGCTTCAGTACAGCGAGACCATGAGGTCTCGTATGGACGAAATCGCCATTGTCCAGAACCACACCGTTGGCAGCGCCGTGCTTCGCGTAATTGAAATGCACTACCGTGCCGATGGCGTCTTCGTTTGCTGGAGGCGCAGTCGGTACTTTGCCGTTGACTGACACCAAGCGGTCAAAAACGTAGACCGAGTGCGCCGGCTCTCCCTTGGACGAGGGAGCCGGCTCGATCCCTTCAATCACCAATGCCTGGCCAACGCGCAGGCCGGTCAACTGCGCTGCGACCGACGCATCATGCGGCTCTGTGACGAACTGGGTGGAGATACCGTTTGTGTCGATGAGCAAGCCTTCGATGGCGCCTTTGGGGCTGTAGATCAGCTGCAGGAAAAGGCCTTCGACTGACCAGCCATCAGATTCGGAATGGGGGTGTGACATGACGTTCTTCTGGGGTAGTGAATAGAAACGATTAAGAAGGGGCTGAAGCGACAACGGGTGGGCATTGCGCAGCGTGTAGGAGTACGGCGCAGTCCGCGCCGGTCCGAACTGTGGGAGCGCACTGTCGCGTCCTGCTTGTCGGCGATCCAAGGATCGGTGGCAGCCAAACGTTGTCTGGTGACAGGAGCGTACTCATCGTTCTAGATGCCTCGCCTTGCACCGCGCTGCGCGTGCTCACCAAGTTGCGCCGCAGCATCGGGTCGCGCAGCACCAGCGTGAACGCCGGCGCCCCCCGGGCAACGCTGTATGAATTGTCATTCCAGAGGCGCAGGTCAGCACCGCCGACGAAAAGGTGCAGCATGCGCTTGAGGATGCAAAGGGCGGCATCGGTGTGCGCGTTCGATGCCCGGGATAATCGCATTTGTGCGTTGTCAACAGACATGGGTTGCCCTACACGCTTCGGAGTTTGGCCAGCAGCGCAGTGGCCGCGTGCTCGGAGGAGGCCGGGTTCTGGCCCGTGATCAGAAGGCCGTCGACCACGACATGCGGCCGCCAATCCGCCGCCTTCGAATATTGGCCACCATGTTCCTTGAGCATGTCTTCCACCAGGAACGGCACGACCTTGGTCAGTCCCGCTGCTGCTTCCTCGGTGTTCGTGAAGCCGGTGACGTTCTTGCCTTTCACCAGCGACCTGCCGTCCGGCGCCCGCGCATGTCGCAGCACGCCGGGCGCGTGGCATACGGCCGCGACCGGCTTGCCTGCGGCGATCATCGCGTCGACCAGCGCGATCGACGCGGCGTCTTCGGCCAGGTCCCACAAGGGACCGTGCCCTCCGGGATAGAAAACGGCGTCGAACTTGCTCGCCTTCAACGTCGACAGCTTCACCGTCGCGGCCAACTCCGACTGCGCGGCTTTGTCGGACTTGAAGCGGCGCGTGGCATCGGTCTGCGACGCGGCGTCGTCGCTCTTGGGGTCGAGCGGCGGCTGGCCACCCAGCGGCGAGGCCAACGTGAGCGTGGCGCCGGCATCCGTGAACACATAGTAGGGTGCTGCGAACTCTTCGAGCCAGAAGCCTGTCGTGCGGCCCGTGTTGCCGAGCTCGGCGTGGGAGGTGAGGACCATCAGGATGTTCATGCGAGATCGCCCGGGAGTGGTGGGGTGGGGTTCATGCGTGCTTCATTCGTGTGCGAGCTGGATGACCAGCTTGCCGAAATTCCTGCCTTCGAGCAGGCCGATGAAGGCTTCGGGAGTGTTCTCCAGACCGAAGACGATGTCCTCGCGGACCTTCACCTTGTCCTCCTGCACCCACTCGCCCATCGCGCCCGCAAACTCGCTCCAGCGCGGCGCGTAGTCGTCGAAGACGATGAAGCCCTGCATCCGGATGCGCTTGCGCAGCAGCGTGCCGACGAGCAGGCCCAGCCTGTCCGGGCCCGGAGGCAACGCGGTGGCGTTGTACGCTGCGATCAGACCGCACACCGGCACACGCGCCTTGGTATTCAGCAGTGGCAGCACGGCGTCGAACACCGCACCGCCGACGTTCTCGAAATACACGTCGATGCCCTTCGGACACGCTCCCGCCAAACGGCCGGGCAGGTCGTCCGCGCGGTGATCGACACAGGCGTCGAATCCCAGTTCGTCAATCACGTAGCGGCACTTGTCCTCGCCACCCGCGATTCCCACCACGGTGCAGCCTTTGATCTTGGCAATCTGCCCGACCACGGAGCCGACTGCGCCGCTCGCCGCGGCGACAACGACGGTTTCACCAGTGACCGGCCTGCCGATGTCGAGCAGGCCCATGTAGGCCGTGAACCCCGGCATGCCCAGCACGCCCAGTGCGCGCGAGGGATGTGGCTCCTCGGGAAAAAGCGAGGTCAGTCCCTTCCCATCTGACAGCGCGTAGTCCTGCCAGCCGGCGTAGCCCAGCACCAGCTCACCGACCTTGAAATCGCGATGTCGAGACACCTCGACGCGCGACACCGTGCTACCGACCATCACCTCGCCGATGGCCACGGGCGCGGCGTACGACGGCCCATCGCTCATGCGGCCGCGCATGTACGGGTCGAGCGACAGGTACAACGTGCGCAACAAGACCTGACCGGCCTCCGGTCTTGGTATCGGATCGCTCTCGGTGCGGAAGTCTCCTGCGGTGGGCGCTCCGTGCGGCCTTGCGTTCAGAACAATGCGGCGATTGACGGTGGTGCTTTGGGGCATGGCGCAGAACTTTCTCGTTGGTGGTTCAGCCCACCTTCAACGCCGCTCGACCGAAGCAACCGGATGGCAGTCTGAGGATGCGGCGTCTCGGTGTTGAGTTCGTCAAAACTCGGACCCTGGCGGCGATGGACCGTCGGAGCGAAGCTATTCGCGATCCGACGCACGGTCTGTGCGCTAGGCAACATGGGAACGTGCCGCGGCACTGGCTGACTCCAGCTTTGTGCGCTGTGTTACACAGGGTTCTCACCAAGGCGTTTAGCCGGTCCCATGAAATTCGCCACATCCGACCGAGTGAAGTTGTCCGAGCCTCCGGCCAACGCGCCATCGAGCTTCAAAGTGGCGTCGCAAGATGCGCTGGCGAATCATCTGCTGGCGGCCTTGCCTGAGGCTGAATTGCAGCGATGGCTGCCACAGCTGGAAGGCGTGGACTTGCCACTTGGCCTCGTGCTGTACGAATCCGGCAAGATCCTCCGCCACGTCTACTTTCCGACCACCGCCATCGTCTCGCTGTTGTACGTGATGGAAGACGGCGGGTCGGCGGAGATCGCGGTCGTGGGAAACGAGGGCGTCGTCGGCATCTCGCTGTTCATGGGCGGCGAATCCACGCCGAGCCGAGCTGTGGTGCAAAGCGCTGGCCGTGGCATACGCCTGAACGCCAATGCGATGAAGGGGGGGGTTCAATCGCTCCGGCCCTGTGATGCATCTCATGCTGCGCTATACACAGGCGTTGATCACGCAGATGGCTCAGACGGCGGTGTGCAATCGTCACCATACCTTGGACAAACAACTCTGCCGCTGGCTCTTGCTCAGCCTGGACAGGCTTCAAGGCAACGATCTGGTGATGACGCAAGAACTGATCGCCAACATGCTGGGCGTGCGCCGCGAGGGCGTGACGGAGGCGGCTCTGAAACTGCAGACGGCAGGGCTGATCCGGTACGTGCGTGGGCACATCACCGTGCTCGATCGCCCCGCTCTGGAGCTCCGTACCTGCGAGTGCTATGCCGTGGTCAAGAGGGAATATGACCGGCTGCTCCCCGATCTGAAGGCGGTGCAGCGGCGAATCGCTTGTGCTGGTTGCTGGGCGATGACGAACGGCGAGCGAGCGGGCTGCAATTGGTCGACAGTTCTTCATCACAACTGGCGCGATTTCGGTGGTCGGTGCGGCGCCAGACGGACACGGCTCGGATTCGATGGCCGAATGAGGACGTCAACACGTGTCGAATGGAAGGAGCCTCGCATGCCCAAGCTGTCCTCTGAGGAACGAAACGCGATTCCCCCGCGTCAGTTTGCATTTCCGGCGCAACGCAAGGAGCCGCTGGAGAACGCGAGCCATGTCCGAAACGCTGTGGCGCGTTTCGGGCAAGTCAAAGGTGTGAGCGACACCGAACGTGACGCGGCTTGGCAACGCATCCAGGCTGCTGCGCGTCTGTATTGCGTGGAGTTGCACGAGGCAGGGTGGCGAGTGGCGAGAGTTGCGTGCGCCGCACCTTCCAGACCAGCCGAATTGAGTGCGATGGCGCGCTGCGACCAGCCTGCCGGCCCTCAGGTCTTCAGTACGAGAGATGCATCCGGTCGATGACGTTGAAGACGCCCGGGGTGCCCCAAACAGAATTCGTTGCGGTCTCGCGTTCGGCCCAGCTCTGGACCGTGCCCGCCAGCGTGACATCCGAACCCTGAACTTCGACTGAAATCTTCTTGGCGTCTGCGATTGACGTGCGCTGCAAGGCAGCTTCGATGTCCGACTTGACATCGCTGGCGATCACCGCGGGCTTGAGATTGATCTGGTTGTTGAGCCCTGTGACGCCCATCAGATGTCGAACGGCGTCTGTTGCGGCTTGCTTCTGGAACTGCCAATCCACTTCACCCGACAGGGTGACCCACCCGCCTTCAACCTTTACTTTGACGGCGCCGGCGGGCAGCGTGGAAGTCCATTCCAGCACATTCTCCACCGACCTGGCGATATCGCCATCGGATCGCACACCCAGGCCGGAGAGTTGCACCTTCAGGTCGATGGCCAGGGCGTTGACCCCTGACACGCGCTGCGCTGCGCGCTCGGCGCTCCACTTCGCGGCGTAGGAGTCGACCTGCCCGCTCAGGGTCACGACGCCGTCCTTCACCTCGACCCCGATGCGCGCGGCGTCGATCGCGGGTTCCCACTTCAGTTCTGCGCTCACGTCCTGCTGCAGTTGGCTGTCCGTCTTCATGGTGGTCTCTTCCGATCGTTGTTAGGGACCGGACGTCTTGAGCAGCTTGCCCCGAACTGTCTGTGCGATGGCGCACCTGCAGAACGGTCGAGCATTCCCGCAGTGGGATTGGAGGGTGAACGCCGGGCACTTCCAGGCATTGCAGGTCAGCGCATTTCCGACAATGGGGTTGCTTGTGTTCAATCACCCGCGCGCACAGCGCACCAGCAACCCTTCCGAAGGCACCCATGGGCAAGCCATCTTCGCAGTCCGCCTTCCCGGGCTATACCGATTGGGACATTGCCTTGCCTCGCATTTCGCGGCAGGTTGCGCCGCAGGTCGATGCCTGCCTGCGTGAGCTGGCGCCTCGGTTTCAAGCCGTCGGACTGCACTGCGATCTGCAGTCCCGGCCGACGCCTCGCGGTCAGTCAAGTCTGCTGGCCGCGGTCGGCCGGCGTGGCTTGCTGTTCATCGTCGACATCACCCTGATCAACGGCATGGCCGTCGCGGGACTTCGCGGCGCCACGCTGGATGTTCGTTTGCTGGACGCCTGTGGCGATACGGTGGCGCACTGTTCGGCGGCGGCCGCGTCCGGCGCGCCGGTCTATCGAACGAGCGCCGACGACATCATCGCCGCAGCCGAGCTGGCGCGCTCGTCGACCTCGGTTTTCGTGATGGCCATGGGCCACTTCGACTTGGTTACCGCCGCCTGACGAGCTTCGATAGGCGCGACACCCGGAACCTCCCGGGCGCGCGCAACGGATGCCTTGCCGCATCCGCCAGTGCGTTCACACGGACCGATGCAAGGCGTCGTTGTGCCTCTTCTGTCGTCGGTCGGGCAGCGAACGCGCACCTCACGTCCACTGCAATGCCCCGTGTTGGCTACCGCACAGTCCATCGGGCAACTCTTGGGTACGCTGGCTCGCTACACACAGTCAATTTCCGTGCGGCCGAATGCACCCCTCGAAAGGAACATCGTCATGACCCAGAAGAACCACCGCCCCGAACCCGCGCCCGTGCCGGGGCGTCCCCCGAACCCGAACGAGCAGCCGAGCCCGCAGACGCGGCCGGTCGAACCGAACGAGGTCTTGGGCCGCCACAAGAACACCGGACAAAAGGATCACAAAGGCGCTCGGTGAGCGACCCTTGGTTCTTCCCCGCGTGAACGCGCCCGAGGAGAAGAGGGATCCGGCGCTTGGCGATACGGATGTTCCTGCGGCCGCGGCCCTGGCGCCGGCCAAGCCCAAACCGTCTTACGTTCGTAGACACCGTGCGCAGGCGATGGCCGTGCTGGTTGCGTTGGCCGTTTCGGCTGCAGTGTTGGCGCGCTGGTGGCTGGGGCCGCAGGTGATCACCGGCACGGTGCTGCGGCGCGACTTCGTGCAGAGCGTCGTCGCCAGTGGGCATGTCGAAGCGCCGCATCGGCTGGATGTCGGCGTGCAAATCACCGGCACGGTGCTGCGCGTACCGGTTGCAGAAGGTCAGGCCGTGAAAGCTGGCGACCTGCTGGTGGAACTTGATGCCGCAGAGCTGACCGCGACTGGGCGGCAGGCCGACGCCGCCGTGGCGCAGGCCAGGGCGCGTTTGCGACAGCTTCAGGAGGTGCAGGCACCCGTGGCTGCGCAGACGCTGCGACAGTCTCAGGCCACCCTGGAGAACGCCCGCGCGGCCTTGGCGCGCAACCAGGAGCTGTTCGAAAAGGGCTTCGTCGGGCAGGCGGCACTCGATGATGCGCGCAAGACCAGCGAACTGGCGGATGCCCAGATGCGCGCGACCCGGATGCAGCTGGACACCACCGGCGCCACCGGCAGCGACCGTGCGCTCGCGGTGGCCGATCTGTCGGGGGCGCAAGCCAGCGCGCAGGCGGCCCGTGCCCGTGCTGGCTATGCCGCGATCAGTGCACCGGTTGCCGGCACGCTGATCGCGCGCAACGTGGAGGTGGGCGATGTGGTGCAGCCGGGCAAGGTGCTGATGACGCTCTCGCCGCGCGGCTTCACCCAGTTGGTGGTGCAGATCGACGAAAAGAATCTGGGCTTGCTCGCGTTGGGCCAGAGCGCGCTCGCGTCGGCCGACGCGTACCCGACGCAGCGCTTCAACGCACAGTTGGCGTACATCAATCCCGGCATCAATGCGACCACGGGTGCGGTGGAGGTGAAGCTCGACGTCGCTACCCCGCCCGCCGTGTTGAAGCAGGACATGACCGTGTCGATGGACATCGAGGTCGCACGGCGGCCCAAGGCTTTGATCGTGCCCCTCGCGGCCGTTCACGACTCCGACGGTGCGGCCCCGTGGGTGCTGCGCGTCGAGGGCCGGCACGCGGTGCGCATACCTGTGAAACTGGGTTTGCGCAGCGGAGGCCTCGCCGAAGTGACAAGCGGGCTGGGGCAGGGCGATACCTTCGTGGTCACGCCGGCCACGATCACCCCTGGCGCGCGCATTCGGATCGCTGCAGCCTCGGCCTCCGCGCCGCCGTGAGCCGAACAGGGAAGCACGATGTTCAGCAGCCGCCTGCCGTTCGAATGGATCGTGGCCATTCGCTTTCTGCGCGAGGGCCGTCTCCAGACAGCGTTCATCATCGCCGGCGTGGCGATCGGCGTGGCGGTCATCGTCTTCATGTCGGCGCTGATGGCGGGCCTGCAATCCAACTTCATCCAGCGCGTCCTCTCGGCGTCGGCACACATCGAGTTGTTGCCACCCAAACAGGTCTCGAGGCCCTTGCGCAATGGCTCTGCGGCTTCGGCGAGCGAGGTCGAAGCTGCCATCGTGCAGGCGCCGTTGCAGCGACTCAAATCCATCGACCAGTGGCAGGCGGTTTCGGCGCAGATCCAGGCCATGCCCGCGGTGATGGTGGTGGCGCCGGTGGCGGCCGGCTCGGCCCTGGTGGTGCGCGGCAGCACCACGCGCGCGATCACGCTCACCGGCATCGAGCCCGCGCTGTATTTCCGCATCGTCGATCTGGGCGAAAAGATCGTGCGCGGCAGCACGCGCCTCCTGGGCACCGACATCCTGATCGGCACCGAGCTGGCAAGCGATCTCGGCGTGGGCGTGGGCGACAAGCTGAGGGTCACGACCGGCGCGGGCGATGCTGTCGCGTCCAGCACCCTCACCATCTGCGGCGTCTTCGACCTGGGCAACAAGGGCGCGAACCAGCGCAGCACCTTCGTCGCGCTGCGCACCGCGCAAAGCCTTCTGGGCTTGCCGGGTGGCGTGAGCAGCCTGGAGGTGACCGTGAGCGACGTGTATGCCGCAGAGACCATCGCGCAGCGCATCACGGCCGCCACCGGCGTGGAGTCGGACAGCTGGATCACCACCAACGCCCAGTTCTTCACCGCTGTCAGCGCGCAGACCACCGCCAACACCGCCATCCGCTTCTTCGTCGGCCTGTCCGTCGCTTTCGGCATCGCCAGCGTGTTGGCGGTGGTCGTGGTGCAGAAGTCGCGCGAGATCGGCATCCTGCGCGCGATGGGCATTTCTCGGGCGCAGATCCTGAGGCTTTTCCTGCTGCAGGGCGGCTTGCTCGCGCTGAGCGGCGCGGTGCTGGGCAGCGGCATTGGCGCATTGGGCCTGATTCTTTGGCAGCGACTCGCGAAGAACGCCGACGGTACGCCGCTGTTCCCATTGGTTATGGACCCGAAGCTCTTTGGCGCGGCCTTGGTGTTGGCGACGGTGACGGGCCTGGTCGCCGCCTTTGCCCCGGCGCGCAGTGCAGCGCGGCTCGACCCGGTGGTGGCGATCCGTGGCTGAGATCGCCACGATCGCGATGCCTGCTGCGCCGGCCATGGCGCCAGTCAAGCCGGCAGCGGCAGTGCCTTCCATGGTGGTGCAAATGCGGGGCGTTCGAAAGGCCTACAACGTGGGCCTGCCGATCGAGACAGAGGTGTTGCACGGCATCGACCTCGATGTGTTCCACGGCGAGTTCTGCGCCGTGGTGGGCCCGTCGGGTTCGGGTAAGAGCACCTTGCTCAACATCGTCGGCCTGCTCGACCGCCCCACGTCGGGCACGCTCGACGTGTGCGGAGAGCAGACGACCCGATTGGACGACAAGGCGCTGACGCGATTGCGCGGCCACAGCATCGGCTTCGTCTTTCAGTACCACCACCTCATCACGGCGTTCACGGCGCTGGAAAACGTGATGATGCCGATGCTGGGAGCCGACGAGTTTGCCAACGACGCGATGCGGGTGCGCGCTGAGGCGCTGCTTGCCAGTGTGGGCCTCACGACATGGCAGAACAACCTGGCCGGCAATCTGAGTGGTGGCCAACAGCAACGCGTGGCCATTGCTCGCGCGCTGGCCATGGGGCCGGCGCTGCTGCTGGCCGACGAGCCCACGGGAAACCTCGACACGAAAAGCGCCGACGAGGTGTTTGCACTGCTGCGCCAGTTCAACACCGAACACGGCACGACCGTGCTGTTCGTGACGCACAACATCGACCTGGCCGCGCGCTGCGATAAGACCATCGAGGTGATCGACGGCCGGCTGACGGGCGCTTGATCGCCGTCTCCGTGCGCAAGCGAACAGACCCTCGCCTCAAGCTGGAACAAAGTGACGGACAGGTCCTGAGCGGCCAGTGTCAATCCGGCGCTGGCCAAGTTGTATGGACCGAGACACCATCCATCGAAGGAGCTTGAAATGGGCAACATGTATTTGGGCCGACTGGTACTCGGGCTGGGGCTGGTTTCTGTGGTTCGGCGTCATGATCCTGCTGTTCTCCAGCGTCGGGAACTGGGGCTATACGTACCGGGTGCACCGGTTCTATGGCCGACCGCAGCAACAAGAAGCCATTGACATCCTGAGCCAGCGTTATGCCCGCGGCGAGATCACGCACGCCGAATACGCGCAGATGAAGTCTGCGATTTCGTCTGACTCGAAATCGACCTGACGCGCGACCGGAGCGAGTGATGTCCAGTCGATATGCCGACTTGCTCGACGCCATCGCATTCGCAGCGGAGAAGCACCGCAACCAGCGACGCAAGGATGCGGAGTCAAGCCCCTACATCAACCATCCCTTGCAGGTGGCCCAAGTTCTGTCCTCTGAAGGAGGCGTGTCCGATCTGAAGACCCTGATCGCCGCTGTCCTGCACGACACGGTCGAAGACACCGAGACCACCTTCGAGGAACTCGTCGAGCGGTTCGGCAAGAAGGTGGCCGGCGTCGTCAAGGAGGTGACCGACGAAAAGATGCTGCCGAAGGTGCAGCGCAAGCGCGAGCAGGTCGAGCGCGCGCCGCAACTGAGCAAGCGTGCGGCAATCATCAGGCTCGCCGACAAGACCTGCAACTTGCGGGACATCGCGACGCATCCACCCAAGGATTGGCCGCTCAAGCGCAAGCAGGCGTATTTCGATTGGGCCAAGGACGTTGTCGATGGCCTGCCCCGGGTCAACAAGAAGCTGCGCCAAGCCTTCGATGCGGCCCTGACCTTGCGGCCGTAGCGGAGAGCGTCGCGGCGGCGGGAATCACCCGCGCCGCCGCGGCCTCATCTTCAGTACTCGAGTGTCATCTCGTCGATGACGCTGCGCACGCCCGGCGTTCCCCATGCGGACATCGTTGCGGTCTCGCGTTCGTTCCAGCTGTGCACTTTGCCGGTCAGTGTCACATTCGAGCCGTTGATGTTGACCGAGATCTTCTTCGCATCCGCCACGGCGCTGCGCTTGAGCGCAGCCTCAATGTCGGACTTGACGGCGCTGACAGACAACTTCGGCTTGATCGCGATCTGGTCGCTCACGCCGGTGACACCGGACAAAAAGCGCACGCTGTCGGTCGCCGATTGCTTCTGGTATTGCCAGTCGACGTTTCCGGACAAGGTCACCCATCCGTTTTCGACCAACACCTTGATGGCGTTGTCCGGCACCCAGGTCGTCCATTCCAGAACGTTCTCCACCGACTTGGCGATGTCGCCGTCGCTGCGCTTGCCGCTGCCCGCAAGCTTGACCTTCAATTCGGTGGCCAGCGCCTTGACGCCACAGACACGCTGGGTTG
The DNA here is from genome assembly GCF_035018885.1 of Variovorax sp. LG9.2. Lineage (NCBI taxonomy): Bacteria > Pseudomonadati > Pseudomonadota > Betaproteobacteria > Burkholderiales > Comamonadaceae > Variovorax > Variovorax sp. LG9.2. The sequence continues at coordinate 15,038 of NZ_JASJXB010000044.1, forward strand.
CGCTTTCCGCGTTCAACTTCTCCGCGTAGCTGCTCACCTCGCCGGCGAGGGTCACGATGCCGTCCTTGACCTCGACGCCGATTCCGGGGGCGGTCACCGAGGGTTCCCACTTCAATTCTGCGATCACGTCTTGCTGCAGTTGGCTGTCTGTCTTCATGGCCTTTTCTCCGATAGATGATGGGCTTTCGAGCCTGAGCGTCGCGGACGGTCCGGTCTGTGCGGCAACACACGCATCAGTACCTGCGGGCGCTGCATCAATGCGCGCGGTGTCCGTCTTGTTGGCATTGGTGCCGTGGTGGCCAACGCGAAACAGAGCCGACTGGGTGCGCTTGCGCACAGTCGAGTGCGTTCGGTCGGCATAGGCTTGCGCTTCCCGGTCGGCAAGCATCGGTGCCACGCTCGCGGTTGGGGGCTGGTAGCGACAGCTCGACCACAGGTGGCAGATCGCGGAGTGACAACCCGATAGCGGTACACGCGCCAAAAATTGACCCAACAATGTTCAACCCTCTGCACCTGAGTGCGACCCTGTGCATCCTGATCAATCTGGCGGTTGCGCTCGGACTGATAGCGTTCATGTACCGCCAGCAACGCCGCGACGCGAGATTCACCGTACGGGTGCTGACCGCGCTGGCTCTGGGCATCGCCTTGGGTACCGCGATCCACTTGATCTATGCCGGCGATGCCGTGACATTCCCGATCATCACGGTGACCAATTCGTACCTCGATATCGTCGGCACAGGCTACGTGAAGCTGCTGCAGATGATCGTCATGCCACTGATCATGGTGTCGATCATCGGCGCGATTCTCAAACTGAAGGATGCGGCTTCGCTGGGCAAGATCAGTGCGCTGACGATCGGGACGTTGCTCGCGACCACCATGGTCGCGGCGGCCATCGGCATCCTGATGGCGAAGCTGTTCGGTCTCACGGCAATCGGACTCACGTCCAGCGCTGCTGAAGTTGCGCGCGGCAACTATCTGCAGGGCTCGATGGCGAGCGCGAATGCGGTCAGCGTACCGAGTCTGCTGTTGAGTTTCGTCCCGACCAATCCGTTTCTCGATTTGACGGGTGCGCGCAAGACTTCCACCATTGCGATCGTCATTTTCTCGGTGTTCGTAGGGCTGTCGGCGACCGGCATCGCCACGAAGAAGCCGCTCCTTTTCGCTTCGTTCGCGTACTTCGTGAGCGTCGCGCAGGCCGTTGTGATGCGCATGGTGACGCTGGTGCTGCGGCTGACGCCGTACGGTGTCTTCGCGTTGATGACCGCGGTCGTGGCGGAGTCGAGTTACGCCGACACCCTGAAACTGATCAGCTTCGTCGTGGCTTCGTACTGTGCACTGGCGCTGATGTTCTGCGTGCATCTGGGCATGGTCGCAGCAGCCGGGTTGAATCCACTGCGTTTCGCCTCGAAACTCTTTCCGGTGCTCGCCTTTGCCTTCATCTCGCGTTCGAGCATGGGTGCGATTCCGATGGCCGTTCAGACCCAGACGAAGCGCCTGGGCACTCCGGAAGGGATCGCCAATTTTGCGGCCTCGTTCGGCGCCACCATCGGCCAGAACGGTTGTGCAGGGATCTACCCTGCCATGCTGGCGATCATGATTGCGCCGACGGTCGGAATCGACCCTTTCACGGTCAGCTTCATCGCACAACTGCTCGCTGTCGTCACGCTCGGCTCCATCGGTGTCGCGGGCGTCGGAGGCGGCGCCACCTTCGCAGCGCTGATCGTGCTGTCGACGATGAACCTGCCGGTCGCCCTGGCAGGTCTGTTGATCTCGGTCGAGCCGCTGATCGACATGGGGCGCACGGCGCTGAACGTCAGCGGTGCAATCACCGCAGGCACGGTGGTCAGTCGCGCATTGGGTGAAACCGATCTGGCTGTTTTCGACAGCGACGCAGCCCCCGATTTGGACAGCCCGGCGCAGACGGCCTGACTTGAACGGGCGCCGGCCGCCATAGGATGGCGCGACGAGCCCGACGCCCAGCCTACCGAAGCAGCAGTTCGATTCCGTCTTCGGCTTCGTCGCCGCCGAGGCCGTGTGCGCGAATGATGTCCAGCAGCCAGTCGAAGACGGTACTGCCTTGGCATGACGCCGCGGCGGCGATGTCACGGCGAGTGTCGATCTCATTGTGTGAGTCGCCTGTCGCGAGCATGCGGCGAAGTTGGCGCGCAGTCTCCGCATAGCCCAAGCGGTGCCGCGACAGGGCATGGTGTCTCCAGACCAACACGAAGCCGCCCAGCGGTGTCCCCGATCCGCCGCGCAGCACGTCGTTGAAGGCGTCGAGGTTGCGGCCCCACGCCTTCCCCTTCAGAACCCGCCGTTCAAACTCGTCGAAGAATCCTTCGAGGGTACTGAAGTTGGCGCCATCGACCGTGACGACGGCTTTGCCCATTCATTCAACCGCAATGAACCGGTCAGCGCTCGCTGCGCTCAAGACGCCGTGCAGATCTTTGTCCATCAGGTCGACGGCCTTGCGAGGCTGCAGCCACCTGTTGAGTTGAGCACAACACCCTGCACGTGCCCAGCCGTCGAATCCGTCGCTCAGCTCCGCGGGAACCCTGACATCTGCTCCACTTGCGCAGTAGACCTCAGCAGGAGAAGGTGCCCAGCATCGACGTCTCCGCCTGGCGCCGCCAGCAGATCGCCGCGGCGGGGCAGTCACGGGAGCCAGGCTGTGCGGCCGGGGACACAGAAAGGGAGCGATGCCGAAAATCCGGCCTGTTGGCGTCAGGAGCGTGGGGAGACGGCATCCACCGAGCGGCCGCCGGCGAACTGGCATTCTCCCTGCCCTCCGCCCTTCATGCCGGCAGCCGGCGTGTTGAGGTGGAAGCGGCAGCGCAGCAACTGGTTGTCGGGGCCTCTCAGGTTGGCCACCACCTTGCCAGAGTAGTGCGTCGTGAAGGCGGTCTCGGGGTACATGCCCCAATAGCCCCAGTCGTTCCAGCCGCGTCTCCAGCCGTTCCACATGGGCTCCAGGGACTCCGTGCGGGCACTGCTGGTGACCTGCAGAAACGGGCCGCTGAATGTGCTGCCAGTGCCCGCTGAAGCGGGGTTGTCCCCGACGATGGCCGACATGGTGCCACTGGTTCCCGAGTCCTTGCTGATCCATGAAAAGGTCACCGGTGCGTCACCGGGTTCGAGCGTGCCGTTGCCGATTCCCATCGACGTGCACGCTGGCAGGCTCACTACGATGGCCGCCAACAGTGTGCTGCCGGCCACGCGATGAATCGACTCGAATGCTTGCTTGACGATGCGAATTCTCTTCATTCTGTCTTCTCCGCTCAGAGGTGTGCACCGAGCGTGGAGGTGATGAGATGTTCGGTCTGTGCGCCAGCGAACTCACCGTCGTCGAAGTTGAACTTTCGGTGACTGGCGCGCGTACTTGCTTTTGTTCGTCTGCGCACTGACAGACTTTGATCGTGCGAGGAAATCATGGTCTCGGCTTCAACCCACGGGGTTCCGACACTCCGATGGAGGCACCCGAGACTACGTTCCTCGTCCCAGCAGGCGATCCATTTCTCCGTAGCACCCGTGTTCCTGCTGACCGGCATCGCCGGCCTGCTCGGCGGGATGGTGAGCGGCTTGGCACGGATCATCATTCGGGTACGTAATGTGGCAGGGGCTCCCCTGTCATCGTCGACGGCCTCCCGGGACAGATTCGCGTGCTGAATGCCGCTTTTCGCATCATGACCCATCCGTTGGCGCGCCCAGACGCCGTTCGCCGCAATCGGTAAGTACAGGCAGTCCTTCGTCGGGCTGCGGCCATCGAACGCCTGTTCCAGCAGTAATTAACCTGCCTGTATGTGCGGCAGCGAACAAACAGAAAGCTTTCCCCTCGATACAGTGAGACGCCGTGGCACCTCCGTCCTGCGGGGAAGGATTGTGGATGCCATTGACCAAGCCGGAACACAACCACCTTCTGGCAGCACTTCCCGCTGCGGAGATGGCGCGCTGGAAACCAAACCTAGAACTGGTCACGTTCAAGCTGGCCACCGCGCTTTACGAGTCAGGTGCGACGCTCCAATACGTCTACTTCCCGACGACAGCCATAGTCTCTCTGCTGTATGTCATGGAGGATGGTGACTCCGCAGAAATTGCGGTTGTCGGGAACGAAGGTTTGGTGGGTATTTCGATTTTCATGGGCGGCGAATCAACCCCAAGTCGAGCAGTCGTTCAAAGTGCCGGGAAAGGCTATCGAATTCCGTCGAGCGTACTCAAAGATGAGTTCAAATTTGCACCGGTGTTGCATCTGCTCCTGCGGTACACGCAGGCGCTGATTACCCAAATGTCGCAAACCGCGGTTTGCAATCGGCACCATTCGTTGGACCAGCAACTGTGCCGCTGGCTTCTGCTCAGCCTGGACCGGCTGACCGGAAACGAGCTGGTCATGACGCAGGAACTCATCTCCAACATGCTCGGCGTTCGCCGGGAGGGAGTGACGGAGGCAGCCCTGAAACTCCAAAAGGCAGGGCTCGTTCAGTACGCGCGTGGGCACATCACCGTTCTCGACAGGCCCGGGCTCGAGAAGAGAACTTGCGAGTGCTACGCGGTGGTGAAGAAGGAATACGACCGCTTGTTGCCTGCCCTGAAAGCGATATAGCCGCGCTGCGCGTGCGTCAACGTACAGACGGCCCGGCTTGCTCGCCGCTAGGGTGTCTGAAAGACCGACTTGCCTCCCGCTATCTACCCGCAACTCAAGCGAACTTTCATGACTCGTTCCGACCCGAAGAAGAATCATCTGCTCGCCTCGCTGCCTGCGGCCGAGTGGAAGCGCTGGCTGCCCCAACTTGAACTCGTGCATCTGATGCTCGGAGAGGTTCTCTACGAGCCCGGCAGCACGATGACCCATGTTTACTTCCCGACGACTTCCATCATTTCGATGCTGTACGTGATGAAGAACGGCGAGTCGGCGGAGATCGCGGTCGTCGGCTTCGAAGGACTGGTTGGGATTCCCCTTTTCATGGGTGGCGAATCCACTTCCAGTCGTGCCGTGGTGCAGGACGCGGGTCAGGCTTACCGGCTGCCAGCGGCCATCATCAAAGAGGAATTCCAAGAGGCGCCCGTAATGCACTTACTGCTCCGGTTCACGCAGGCGCTCATCGCTCAGATGGTGCAAACCGCGGCGTGCAACAAACACCACACTCTGGAGCAACAGCTTTGCCGCTGGTTGCTGTTGAGTCTGGACCGGCTGCCGGCCAACGAGCTCAGGATGACGCAGCAGCTCATCGCCAACATGCTGGGCGTCAAGCGGGACGTGGTGCTCGATGCCGAGAATGAGCTTCGGACGAAGGGGCTCATCAGCTTCAAGGCGGGAAATATCACCGTCCTCAGCCGCTCGGGTGTCGAGGACGCGGCTTGCGAGTGCTACCTCGCAGTGCGGGGCGAATACGAACGACTGTTGCCACGACACGTGGCGGCATAGCTGAAACGCTGCCGCGACTTTGAGACCGATTGGGCCCCATGAGCGAACTACCTGCATCAGAGACTGAAGTCTCTTCGGAAATCGACCATGGAGAATTGTTTCGTCCGAGCCATCGGCACCTTGAGCCTCCTGCCATGAAGCCTCGCGACCGCAAAGTCCTGTGGTCTGTGCTGGCGGCCACGGCCGCTACTGTCACATTGCTCGCGCTCTTCAAGTAGCGAAATCGCGCCCACGGTCCAATGACGAACTTTGTGCTCAGCGACCTGCCTAATTTCATCGTCGTCGGAAGGCCGAGACGATGCGACCAAACGCGACCCGACGGCGAACCGTCGCACCTCGACGCCGACTTCGCTGCCGTCTTGGAGTTGATGGGCGCGAGCGCCGACGGCCCAGAACCTGCTGCCAGGATTGTCTACAACGATTTGGGCGATGCCATGTTGCGACGGGTACTGGACCGCTTCGGGTTCGAACGGCGACCGGACACGTTTGCTGAGCTCTACGGGCTGCTCGACTACTGCGACCGGATGACAGCGATTTCCGGAATAGGCTTTGCTCACCCCCGTGAGTTGCCGGACTGGCAGGCGAGGTCGTTCTTGCTGGTCTCGGCACAAACAGATCCGCACGTCGAAGCCGCCAGGCTCTTCTGTCTCGGAGATTTCGGCGCACTGCGGGCGTGGCATCGCGAATCCGATGCAATGCGGCGAATCGGCATTGCATACCAACGGTTCGCTTGAGCACTTGAGCCATCGCAGCGTGTCGCTGCAATACCCAAGGTGTCGGCCTGTCCGCGCAATCCGCGTCGCATTCCGTTCAACGAAGAGGCGTCTTCCGCCGCTGTTCAGCAGTTCCGAGCTCGACGTTCAGTCGTAGTCGCTCTCGTCGGCGAGTCGAGTATCCTTGGGCAGGCAGAACGTCCCTGCAGCCCGGATGCCGAATTGCCGTAGGAGTGGGCGGTTCATGTTGGTCCAGGTCGCGCGGCCGGACACGACGAATTCATAGTCCACCCGTACCCCGCCATCGAAGGTCGTTAGCTTCAGTACCCTGAGGGTGTCTTCGTCTGCTCGGCAAGTCTTTGTCGAAGATGCGGCGCGCGCAGCCGCGACAGTTCCCGACGGGGCCCCGGAGAGGGGCTTCGATGGCGCCGTCGCGAGATCGTTGCTATCGTTCGCCGAAGCCTTCGTGCCTGTACCGATTGCCACCGCGAAGAGGAGCGTTGTGATGATTGCGTTCGGCGTCATGTAATGGTTCCCCCAACTGCCGAGGCCATCATCGATCCTGGATGGCGCTGCCTCTGTGCTGCAACCCACACAGCATCGCCTCAATTTGCTCTGGAACGACACGGCTCACTGCCAGCCAAAGCGGCGAACGTAGATCCGCTTCATCACGGTGGTCAACGTGCAGTAGGCCAGCAGGATCCCGGCGAGCCAGACGAAGTAGCTGGCCGGCAGCGCATGGAGCCTGAAGTCGCCTGCCAGCGGCCCCATCGGCAGCCACAGGCCCAGCGCCATGATCGCGACCGTCATCACGATCAGCGGCGCCGATGCCCGGCTCTCGATGAAGGGCAGCTTGGGCGTTCTGATCATGTGCACGACCAGCGTCTGCGTCAGCAGACCGACCACGAACCAGCCGGACTGGAATAGCGTCTGCCGCGCCACGCTGTTCGCGTCGAACACCCACCACATGAGTGCAAAGGTGGCGATGTCGAACACCGAGCTGATGGGCCCAAAGAACAGCATGAAACGGCCGATGTCTCTCGGGTTCCACTTGAGCGGCTTCGCGACAAGCTCGGCATCGACGTTGTCGAACGGGATGCCGGTCTGGCCGATGTCGTAGAGCAGGTTCTGAACCAGCAGTTGCAGGGGCAGCATCGGCAGGAACGGCAGGAAGGCGCTCGCCACCAGCACTGACAGCACGTTGCCGAAGTTCGAGCTCGCCGTCATGCGGATGTACTTCAGCATGTTGCAGAACGTGGTGCGGCCTTCGACCACACCGTCGTCGAGCACCAGCAGGCTCTTTTCGAGCAGGATGATGTCGGCGGCTTCCTTGGCGATGTCGACCGCCGAATCGACCGAGATGCCGATGTCGGCCGCGCGCAGGGCCGGCGCGTCGTTGATCCCGTCGCCCATGAAGCCCACCACGTGACCGCTGGCGCGCAGCGCCCGCACGATGCGCTCTTTGTGCAGCGGGCTGAGCTTGGCGAAGATGCTGTGGGATTCGGCGGCGGCCTTCAGCGCCTCGTCGCTCAGGGACTCGATCTGTGCGCCCAACAGAACAGCTTCGGAAGGCAGGCCCACCTGGTGGCAGACTTGGCGGGTGACGAGGTCGTTGTCGCCGGTCAGCACCTTGACGGTGATGCCGTGCGCGGCCAGCTTCTTCAGCGCAGGCGCAGCGGATTCTTTGGGCGGATCCAGAAAGGCGATGTAGCCGATCAGCGTCAGCCCGATCTCGTCCGCCACCGAGTATGTGGTTTGCCCCGGCGGCAGCGTCTTGACGGCCACCGCCACCACGCGCAGCCCTTCGGCGTTCAGACCCGCCGTGACGGCCTGGGTGCGGGCCAGCAGCGCGGCGTCCAGGGGCAGGGTGGGCATGGTGCGCTCGCCGTCCAGGCTGGCATCGGTCGGGTCCTGTGTGCGCACATCGGTGCAAGCGGCCAGCACCTCTTCGACCGCGCCCTTGCAGATCAACTCGTGGTGCTGGTCCTGCCCTGCCACCAGCGCCGCGACCACCACCGACATGCGCCGGCGTTCGAAGTCGAAGGGGATTTCGTCGACCTTGCGGTAGGCATCCTTCAGCTTCAACTCGGCCGCCAGTTCCACGCGGGCCAGCACCGCGCGGTCCAACAGGTTCTTCAGGCCGGTCTGGTAGAAGCTGTTGAGGAAGGCGAAGTTCAGCACCTCGTCGGTGTCCTGGCCGTAGGCATCGGCGTGGCGCGCGAGAGCGATCTTGTCCTGCGTCAGTGTGCCTGTCTTGTCGGTGCACAGCACGTCCATCGCGCCGAAGTTCTGAATCGCGTCGAGGCGCTTGACGACTACCTTCTTGCGCGAGAGCAGGACCGCGCCCTTTGCCAGTGTCGAGGTCACGATCATCGGCAGCATTTCGGGTGTCAGTCCGACGGCCACCGACAGCGCGAACAGAAAGGCCTGCAGCCAGTCACCCTTTGTGAAGCCGTTGACCAAGAAGACGATCGGCACCATCACCAGCGCGAACCGGATCAGCAACCAGCTCACGCTGTTGACCCCAGCCTGAAAGGCGTTGGGCGTCGGGTCGACTGCCGTGGCCCTGGAAGCCAGCGTGCCGAAGTAGGTGCGGCTGCCAGTGGCCACCACGAGCGCTGTCGCCGCACCCGAGACGACGTTCGTGCCCATGAACACGAGGTTCGACTGCTCCAGAACGCCAGAGGTGTTGGCGCCGGCCGAAAATTGACCCAGCTGTGAAGGTTGTGCCGCTTCAAATTTGACCCGGGTGTTCAGCCTACCCTGCTGCTTTTTTGAGCGGTGGGGGTATGAGGAGTG
>NZ_JASJXB010000045.1:0-18393 GCF_035018885.1 Variovorax sp. LG9.2
GTGTCGCTGGCAGCGGGTGTTCTGTTTCCGTTCACTGGATGGCTGTTGTCTCCGATGATCGCGGCGCTGGCGATGAGTTTGAGCTCGGCCTCGGTCATCTTCAATGCACTGCGGCTGAGGCGGGCGGCGCCTTCTGCAGCAAGGGCGTCCTGACGCTACACTGCGCCGAACATGCGTCGCCTCCGCCCACTTCATCGCTTCGCCATCGCGTTCTTCATGATGGTCTCGGTGGTGTTTTCGCAAATGGCACTCTCAGGTTATGTCTGCCCGGGCTTGGACAACGCCGAAGCGATGGCACAGGCAATGGCCGATGGCGCGCCGTGTGAAGGCATGGACACTGCACAACCCGTGCTTTGCCATCAACATGCCGCCGACGCCTCCCAGTCTTTCGAAAAGGCGAAGGCAGCCACGCCGTCTCTTCCTGCCGTGGTGCAGGTGCTGGTGGTTCCGCCGCTTCTGCTCGCTGACGTCCAGGGTCTGCCCTTGCAAAGCGCGCTCGAGCCGCGGCCTCCTCCCGATCCCGTCTTTCTCGCGACACGCAGACTCCGCGTCTGACATCTCCGCCGACCTGACCGATGCTGGTGCGACCCGTTCGCGCGCCAGCGACTTTCTCGTTCGTCTGCGGAGTCTCCATGCCCCTTCCTTTTCTGCGCGCTGCCGTATGGGTCGCCGCATCGCTCCCTTTGATGGCGGCTGCGGCGCCCCTGTCACTCGATACGGCCTTGCAGTTGGCCGTCGAACGCTCGGAGGCCGCACGTGCGTCCCGTGCCGGCGTCCTCAGTGCCACCGAAGCGGCGCGAACGGCGAGCCAACTGACCGACCCGGTGCTTCGGGTCGGTGTCGACAATCTCCCCTTCACAGGCCCGGACCGCTTCAGCACCACACGCGATTCCATGACGATGAAGCGCATCGGAATCAGCCAGGAATGGCTTTCGGCCGACAAGCGTGCCGTGCGTGAGGCTGCAGCCAATGCGGCTACCGCGCGCGAGACGACGATGGCAGGCGTCTCGATCGCCGCGACACGGCTCCAGACGGCGCTGGCTTATGCGGATGCTTTCTATGCAGGTCAGATGCTGACCCTCACCACGCTGATGGAACATCACGCCCAGGAGGAACTCGAGGCGTCGCGTTCGCGGCTGTCGTCTGCCGCCGGCAGCAGCCAGGAAGTGCTTTCGCTGACCGGCGCGAGGGGCAGCTCCGAAGACGAATCCGCCGATGCGAGGCAGCAGCAGAACGCCGCAAGGCTCGCACTGCAGCGCTGGGTCGGCGTGATGCCGGAGGCGCTGGCGCCGATACCCGCCGAGCCGCCATTCAGCGAAGAAGCCTACGTGGCCCGACATCCGTCGGTCGTCGCGATGCAGCGTGAAATGGAGGTTGCGACGCAAGCGGCTGCGCTGGCCGGCACCAACCGCAAACCGAACTGGACATGGGAAGTCGCCTACGGCCAGCGTACGGGGTACTCGGACATGGTGTCGTTCGGGGTGAGCATCCCGCTCCAGGTATCTCCCGGCGAACGCCAGGACCGGGAGACGGCGTCCAAGCTCGCGTTGCTGGACAAAGCGGAAGCCGAACTGGCCGAGGCCAGGCGCGCTGCAACGGCCGAATACCTGACCCTGCGCAGCGATGCCGGGCGCCTGCAGCAACGCATCGAGCGCTACCGCGCGAGCGTCGTGATTCCGGCCGGGCAACGAACCGCTGCTGCGACTGCGGCCTATCGCTCCAACCAGGCCCCGCTCGCAACGCTCTTCGAGGCACGCCATGCGGAAGTCGAAGTGCAGCGCAAGCTGCTCACGCTGCAGCGCGACCTCGCGCGGTCGCAGATTCAATTGGCCTTCCGTCCGCTGACCGACGAGGTGGCTCCATGAAAAAATCAAACCTCATCACGCTGTCGATCCTCGGTGCCTTGGTGCTCGTAGCAGTCGCCGCGGTCGCCTTCTACGCGGGCCGCAGCACTGGCCAGGGTCACGAAGACGCCATGCCTTCCACGATGGCGCCCACGGGCTCTGAAGGACGCAAGGTTCTTTACTGGCACGACCCGATGGTGCCCGGGCCCCGCTTCGACAAGCCCGGCAAGTCGCCGTTCATGGACATGCAGCTCATGCCGATGTACGCAGACAGCGAGACAGGCGCAGCGGGCGGCGGAGTCAGCATCAGCCCGTCGGTGCAACAGAACCTCGGCATCCGGCTCGCGAAAGTACGACGCGCTGACGTCTCCTCGTCGTTCGACGCCATCGGCGCAGTGCAGTTCGACGAGCGCCTGAGCGTGTCGGTTCAGAGCCGCGTCGCCGGCTTCGTGGAGCGACTGTGGGTGCGTGCGCCGATGGAGCGCGTGCGCAAGGGCCAACCGCTGGCGACCCTCTTCGCGCCTGAATGGCTGGGGCCGCAAAACGAACTGCTTGCGCTGCAGCGCGCGGGCGTTTCACCGGACCTCATCGCAGCAGCCCGGGAGCGGATGCAGGCAATGTCCATTCCCGCGGACCTGATCCGCCAGAGCGAGAAAGCCGGAACCGCGCAAGCCCGCTACGTGCTGACCGCGCCAGCCAGCGGCGTGGTTGCCGAACTCGGCGTGCGCGAGGGCGTGGCCGTCACGCCGGGCATGACGCTCTTCAGGATCGCCGGCCTCGAAAAGGTCTGGGCAGTGGCAGAGATCCCGGAAACGCAGGCGGTGCGTCTGAAGCCGGGCCAGAAAGTGAAAGCCGTGCTGCAGGCCGATGCATCGCAGTCGTTCGAAGGCGAGCTGAAGGAGATCCTGCCCGAAGTCAGCACTGCCACGCGCACCCTGAAGGCCCGCTTTGAAGTCGACAACGCCAAGGGCCAGCTGACGCCCGGCATGCTGTTGCGTTTGCAGGTGATCGGCCGCCGAAGCACGCGTCTGGTCGTGGCGTCTGAGGCCTTCATCCGCACCGGCAAGCGCGCCGTCGTCATCGTGCGCACGGACACGGGTGCGTTCGAGCCGAGGGACGTGGCGCTGGGCATCGATTTGGGCGACGACATCGAGGTGCTTCAGGGACTGTCGGACGGCGAGGAGGTGGTCGCCAGCGGTCAGTTCCTGATCGATTCCGAGGCGCGCTTGCGCTCGGTGCTGAGCGGCATGGCGTCACCGGCTGCGAGCACTGCGGCTGCGGCAACTGCCAGCGCTTCGACGTCTTCGGCACCTTCACCTGCGGCGGTCACTTCAACCCACCACGCGGAAGGCAAGGTCGAGAGCGTCGAGCCGGACGGCATCACGATCTCGCACGGATCCGTTGCCACGCTCAAGTGGCCCGCGATGACGATGGGCTTTGCGAAGCCGAAGCCAACTGCGTTTCCTGACATCAAGGCCGGTGACCGAGTTCGCTTCGGGTTCAAGGAAGGCGGGCCGACGGGCTACGAGCTTGAGTCGGTGGAGCGCCTGCAGCCGGCATCCAAGCCATGATCGCAGCGCTCATCCGCTGGTCGATCGGCAACCGCTTCCTGGTGTTGATCGCGACGCTCTTTCTGGTCGCGGCGGGTCTGTGGTCGGTCGTGCACACGCCGCTCGATGCACTGCCCGATTTGTCGGACACCCAGGTGATCATTCGCACCCCGTACCCGGGCAAGGCGCCGCAGGTGGTCGAAGACCTGGTCACTTACCCGTTGACCACGACCATGCTCAGCGTGCCCGGCGCAAAGACGGTGCGCGGCTACTCGTTCTTCGGGGACTCGTTCGTCTATGTCCTGTTCGACGACAAGACCGATCCGTATTGGGCACGTTCCCGCGTCGTCGAATACCTCAACCAGGTGCAAAGCAAACTGCCTGCAGGCGCCAACGCTTCCTTGGGGCCGGATGCCACGGGCGTGGGCTGGGTCTACGAATACGCGCTGGTCGACCGCACGGGCCAGCGAGACCTCGGGCAACTGCGCGCGCTGAACGACTGGTTTCTCAAGTTCGAGCTGAAGACGGTGCCGGATGTGGCCGAGGTCGCCAGCATCGGCGGCATGGTTCGGCAGTACCAGGTGGTGCTCGATCCGGACCGCATGCGCGCGCTGGGCATCACGCAGGCCACGGTTGTCGATGCCTTGCGCAATGCCAACCAGGCCAGCGGTGGCTCGGTGGTCGAACTGGCCGAAGCCGAGTACATGGTGCGCTCGCGCGGCTTCCTTCAGTCGATGGAAGATTTCCGGACCATCCCGCTTGCGATGACGGGCGCCACGCCGGTGCTGTTGCGCGATGTGGCGACGGTCCAGGTCGGGCCGGAAATGCGCCGCGGCATCGCGGAACTGGATGGCGAAGGCGAAGTGGCCGGGGGCGTGGTGATCATGCGTTCCGGCAAGAACGCGCGCACCACGGTCCAGGCTGTCAAGGACAAGCTCGCCGCATTGAAGTCGAGCCTGCCGGCCGGCGTCGAGATCGTGCCGACCTATGACCGCTCGCTGCTGATCGATCGCGCAGTCGACAACCTGCGCTTCAAGCTGATGGAGGAATTCATCGTGGTCGCGTTGGTTTGCGCCGTCTTTTTGTTCCATCTGCGCTCGGCGCTGGTGGCCGTGGTCGCGCTGCCTGTTGGGGTGCTGGCCGCCTTCATCGTCATGCACTGGCAAGGCGTCAACGCCAACATCATGTCGCTCGGAGGCATCGCGATCGCCATCGGCGCCATGGTGGATGGCGCCATCGTCATGGTGGAAAACGTGCACAAGCATCTGGAGGCTTTCGAGACGCAGCGCGACAGGCAGCCGACTGTTGCGGAGCGATGGCAGTTGGTCACCGCAGCCTCGGTCGAAGTCGGACCGGCGTTGTTCTTCTCGCTGCTGGTGATCACGCTGTCTTTCGTGCCGGTGTTTTCGCTCGAAGCGCAGGAGGGCCGGCTGTTCGCACCGCTTGCATTTACCAAAACCTACGCAATGGCAGCGGCTGCGGGCCTGTCGGTCACGCTGATCCCGGTGCTGATGGGCTACCTGATCCGCGGCCGCATTCCGCACGAGGCGGTCAACCCGGTCAATCGTTTTTTGATGGCGGTTTACCGACCCGCGCTCGAGCTGGTGCTGCGGTTTCCGAAGGCGACGCTTGTCCTTGCCGCCCTGCTGCTCGCATTGACCGTCTTGCCAGTGATGCGCTTGGGCGGCGAGTTCATGCCGCCGCTGGACGAAGGTGACCTGCTCTACATGCCGTCCGCGCTCCCCGGACTGTCGGTCTCCAAGGCGAGCGAGTTGCTGCAACAGACCGATCGGCTCATCAAGACGGTGCCCGAAGTGGCGCGCGTCTTCGGCAAGGCCGGTCGTGCCGACACCGCCACCGATCCCGCCCCTCTGGAGATGTTCGAAACCACGATCCAGTTCAAGCCGAAGGAACAGTGGCGCGCCGGCATGACGCCCGACAAGCTGGTCGAAGCGCTGGACCGGGCTGTGAAGGTGCCGGGCCTGTCGAATGTCTGGGTGCCCCCCATCCGCAACCGGATCGACATGCTCGCCACCGGCATCAAGAGCCCCGTGGGAGTCAAGGTCGCGGGGGCGGAACTCGCCACCATCGACTCGTTGACGACGCAGATCGAGGCTGCCGTCAAGGGCGTGCCCGGCGTGTCGTCGGCGCTGGCGGAGCGACTGACCGGCGGCCGCTACATCGACGTCGATGTGGACCGACCGGCAGCGGCGCGCTACGGACTGTCGGTGGCGGATGTGCAGGCAGTGGTGTCGACGGCGATCGGCGGCGACAACGTCGGCGAGGTCGTCCAGGGCCGCGAGCGCTACCCCATCAATGTGCGCTACCCGCGGGAGATCCGCGACTCGCTGGAGGGACTGCGCGATCTGCCCTTCGTCACCGCAAGGGGTGCCACGGTGTTGCTGCGCGATGTGGCAAAGATCAGCATCGCCGACGGGCCGCCCATGCTGCGCAGCGAGAACGCGAGACTGTCAGGCTGGGTGTATGTCGACGTTCGCGGCCGTGACCTTCGCTCTGCTGTCACCGACATGCAGGCCGCAGTCGCCAGGTCGGTCAAAACGCCAGCGGGTTATGCGGTGTCGTGGTCCGGCCAATTCGAATACCTCGAACGTGCCACCGAGCGATTGAAGCTGGTTGTGCCGGTCACACTGGCCGTCATCTTCGTGCTGCTCTATCTGCTCTTCAAGTCGTTCAGCGATGCGGCGCTGGTCATGGCGGCGGTGCCGTTCTCGCTCATCGGCGGCTTCTGGTTGGTGTGGGCACTGGGCCACTCGATCTCGGTGGCGACGGCGGTGGGGTTCATCGCCCTGGCAGGAGTTGCGGCAGAGTTCGGCGTCGTGATGCTGGTCTATCTGAAGAACGCCTTGCAGCGTCGCCTCGACGCAGGCGAACCTATGAACGACGAAACCCTCCGGGCCGCGATCCGTGAGGGCGCCGTACTGCGCGTGAGGCCCAAGGCGATGACGGTGGCGGTCGTCATGGCGGGCCTGCTGCCGATCCTGTGGGGCACCGGCACCGGCTCCGAAGTCATGACGCGCATTGCCGCGCCGATGGTCGGCGGCATGGTGACCGCACCGTTGCTCAGCATGCTGGTCGTGCCGGCTGCCTGGTATCTGTTGCATCGACGGGTGCGCGTCAACACTGCACCTCGCCCAACTCATCCACCCCGTTCAGATACCGGAGCTATGCAATGAAAACCTATTTGCTTTTGGCCATCGCGCTGCTCGTCGCTTCTTCAGTGGCCAACGCACAGAAATCGATGGAGGGCATGTCGATGCCAGCGGGGCCGACGAAATTTGCGACGAAGCCGGTGGGTCTATTGGCCGATGCGGAGCAGACGCAGCCACGCTCGGACGACCTCTCATTTGGTCCCGTCGCCTGGAATCGAACCAGGATCTCAGCCTTCGGAGGGCCGAATTCTATCCGTTGAAATACGACGAGTGAGCCGCTGATTATCGCCTATCGGGCGAGCGATTCGAGAGCGACCGGATCGGCCGACGGATCGATCCGCGCACCGGTGCGATCGAAGCCCAGCCCCGACAGGTACACGTTGAAGGTGCGTCGGCCGACGCTCATCAGCGCAAAGGCTTCTGGGTCGAGCAACCAGTTGTGAATCAAGCCGCTGATGAGCGCATGCAAGCCCTGGGCTGCTGTGCTTGCCGGCAACGTCAGTTTGATTTGGGCGCGACGCGCGGCAAGCCGCAAGGCCTTCTCGAAATCGGCCACGCAACTGTTACGAGCCTCGAGATGGCGCAATCGCACCGAAGCCATTTCGCCGACGTACTCGACTTTTTGCGTTGCCACTTCGAAGACGCGACGCGCCTGCGGGTCGGTCGTTACCAGCCGCAAAGCCACGATCATTCCGGCCTCGATGACGGCCAGCGGATCGACCGAAGGCTCCGCAGAAAAGCGCGTGGCGTTTTCCATCGGAAGTTTCACGCGCTCCATCATGGCGTTGAACAGATCGGCCTTGTCCTTGAAATGCCAGTACACGGCACCGCGCGTGGCACCCGCCTGCTCGGCGATCTGCTGCAACGAGGTCTTGGATACCCCTTGTGACTGGAAGAGTATTTCGGCCGCATCGATCAGTCGATGCCGCGTCGCGAGGGCCTCTTCCTTGGTACGGCGTGCCAAAACTGTCTCCTGGAGTGTGTAGATTCGGGGCTGAAACCGGTTCCGGACTATACATCCACGAATGTATGTAAACTCCGTGGCTGCCGATCAGTTGCAGTGGCGGCATGGTTTTTGCGCGCGCCCTGCAGCCGAATCCCCATTCGGCCTCCTCTTGTTTGTCTGCCGTCCTTCGAAGGAATCGCATGCCCGTCTTGCATGTTTCTCACCGCCCATCGTCCACATGGCGCGTTGTTGCCACTGCCGCCGCCGTTGCGGCCCTTCTGTCGCTCGCTGCCTGCGGCAAGGGCGATGCCCCCGCGGCTGGCGCTGCGCCCGGTGCCGGTGGTAACAAGCCGCCGCCTGAAGTGGGTGTGGTGATCGCGACGCCCGGCAATGTCGGCCTCGTGACCGAGCTGCCGGGTCGGCTCGAAGCCTCGCGCATCGCCCAGGTCCGGGCCCGCGCGGCCGGCATCCTGCAGGAGCGACTGTTCAAGGAAGGCAGCGACGTCAAGGCGGGCCAGCCCTTGTTCCGTATCGATGCCGCGCCCTACACGGCTGCAGCGCAAAGCGCCCAGGCCAGCCTGGCACGCGCTGAAGCCAACGCGGTGCAGGCCAAGGCGCTGGCAGACCGCTACAAGCCGCTGGTCGAAGCCAATGCCGTCAGCAAGCAGGAATATGCCAACGCGGTTGCAGCGCAAAAAACGGCCGAGGCCGATGTGGCCGTCGGCCGCGCCACGGTCGCGACCGCGAAGATCAACCTCGGCTATGCCGCGGTGACCGCGCCGATCTCGGGCCGCATCGGCCGCTCGCTCGTCACCGAAGGCGCGTTGGTTGGCCAGGGCGATGCCACGCAGCTCGCGGTCATCCAGCAGATCAACCCGATGTATGTCAACTTCACGCAGTCGGCCACCGATGTGCTGAAGCTGCGCCGTGCCATGCAGGACGGTCAGTTCAAACATGCCGCCGGCACGGACGCGGCCAGCGTGCGCGTCGTGCTCGAAGACGGCACCGAATACGCGTTGCCCGGCAAGCTGCTGTTCACCGATCTCACGGTCGACTCGACCAGCGGACAGGTGACGTTGCGCGCCGAGGTTCCCAACCCGAAGGGCGATCTGCTGCCGGGCCTGTACGTGCGCGTGCGCATCGAGCAAGCCCAGATGAGCAACGCGATCGCCATTCCCCAGCAGGCCGTGACGCGCACGCAGACGGGCGACACCGTGTCGATCGTCGATGCCGCAGGCAAGATCACCAAACGTCCCGTGAAGATCAGTGCCGCGCAAGACAACCAGTGGATCGTGCTCGATGGCCTCAAGGCCGGTGAGCAGGTGATGGTCGACGGTTTCCAGAAGCTGCAGATGTTGCCGCCCGGCACGCCGGTGAAGGCGGTGCCGTGGACGGCGCCAACGGCTGCAGCCGGCGGCAGTGCACCGGCTGCCACGCCTGCTGCGCCGGCTTCTGCGGCTTCCGCCGCGAAGTCGTAAGGAGCGAGCCCGCATGGCCAAGTTTTTTATCGAACGCCCGATCTTCGCGTGGGTGATCGCGCTGTTCGTCATCGTGATGGGCAGCGTGGCGATCACGCAGCTTCCGATCTCGCAATATCCGCCGGTCGCGCCTCCCGCGATCGTCGTGACCACCGCCTATCCGGGTGCATCGGCGCAGACGCTGGAAGACAGCGTGTTGTCGGTGATCGAACGCGAAATGAACGGTTCGCCCGGCTTGATTTACATGGAATCGGTGGCACAAGCCGACGGCACCGGCACCATCACGATCACCTTCGAGACCGGCACCAACGCCGACCTTGCACAAGTCGACGTGCAGAACCGTTTGTCGCGTGCCACGCCGCGTCTGCCTGCATCAGTGACGCAGCAAGGCGTACGCGTCGACAAGGCGCGCAACAACTTCCTGCTGTTCACTATCCTGTCGTCCGACGATCCGAAGATCGATCCGATCGCGCTGGGCGATTACGCCTCACGCAACGTGCTGCCTGAACTGCAGCGTGTGCCCGGCATCGGCCAGGCCCAGTTGTTCGGCACCGAGCGCGCCATGCGCGTGTGGATCGACCCGGCCAAGCTGCAGGGCTATTCGCTCTCGGCGGCCGACGTCAACGCGGCCATTCGCGCACAGAACGCGCAAGTGTCTTCGGGCTCGATCGGCGACCTGCCGAACATCACGGGCCAGAGCATTGCAGCGACGGTGCTGGTCACCGGCCAGCTCAGCACCGTCGAGCAGTTCGGCAACATCGTGCTGCGCGCCAACACCGACGGCTCGGCCGTGCGCCTGAAAGACGTCGCCCGCATCGAGCTCGGCGGCCAGGCTTATTCGACCTCGGCACGGCTGAACGGTCAGCCTGCGGTGGGTATCGGCGTCCAGCTGGCACCCAGCGGCAACGCGCTGCAATCTGCCAAGGCCATCCGCGTCAAGATGGCCGACTTGGCCAAGTACTTTCCGCCGGGTGTGAAGTGGAGCATCCCGTACGACAGCTCGCGCTTCGTCAGCATCTCCATCACGGAAGTGGTCAAGACGCTGCTCGAAGCCATCGCGCTGGTGTTCGTCGTGATGTTCCTGTTCCTGCAGAACTGGCGCTACACGATCATCCCGACGATCGTCGTGCCGATCGCGCTGCTCGGCACCTTTGCCACGCTGCTGGGTCTGGGCTACTCGATCAACGTGCTCACTATGTTCGGCATGGTGCTGGTGATCGGTATCGTGGTGGACGATGCCATCGTGGTGGTGGAGAACGTCGAACGCATCATGACCGAGGAGGGGCTGCCGCCGCTTGAAGCGACGCGCAAGGCCATGGGGCAGATCTCGGGCGCCATCATCGGCGTGACAGTGGTGCTGATCTCGGTGTTCGTGCCGCTGGCATTTTTTGCCGGCTCGACCGGCAACATCTATCGCCAGTTCGCTGCGGTGATGGTCGCGTCGATCGGCTTCTCCGCCTTCATGGCGTTGTCGCTGACGCCGGCGCTCTGCGCCACGCTGCTCAAGCCCGTCGACCAAGGGCATCATGAAAAGCGCGGCTTCTTCGGCTGGTTCAACCGCAGCTTCAACCGCACGGCAAAGGGCTACGAGAGCGTGGTCGCGCGCATGCTGAAACGCGCGGCGCGCTACCTCGTCATCTACGTGGCAATCGTCGCTGCGGTGATCGTGGTGTTCCGCGGTTTGCCGACTTCGTTCTTGCCGCAGGAAGACCAGGGCAACATCATCGTGAACGTGCAGTTGCCGCCTGGCGCGACGCAAGATCGCACGCTGGACGTCATGAAGCAGGTCGAGGGCTATATCCTGAAGCAGCCTGAAGTGCAGAGCATGGTCGGCGTGCTGGGCTTCAGCTTCTCGGGCCAGGGCCAGAACGCCGGCCTCGCCTTCGTCACGCTGAAAGACTGGGACCAGCGCAAGGAAGCCGGCCAGTCGGCGGATGCGCTCGCCGGTCGCGCCTTCGGTGCGCTGTCGAAGATTCGCGACGCATTCATCTACCCGTTGAGTCCGCCGCCCATCCCCGAGTTGGGGAATGCCAGCGGCTTCACCTTCCGGCTGCAAGATCGCAGTGGCGCGGGTCACGAAGCGCTCATCAACGCCCGCAACCAGATGCTCGGCATGGCGTCGCAGAACAAGCTGCTGTCGCAGGTACGGCCCGACGGCCTCGAAGACGCGCCGCAGTTGCAGATCGACATCGACCGCGACAAGGCGAGCGCGCTGGGCGTGAGCTTCGACGCGATCAACACGACCTTGTCGACCGCGCTCGGTTCAAGCTACATCAACGACTTCCCGAACCGGGGTCGCCTGCAGCGCGTGGTGGTGCAAGCCGACGCGCCGGCACGGATGCAGCCGCAAGACCTGCTCAAGCTCAACGCGAGCAACGCTCAGGGCAATCCGGTACCGCTGTCGACCTTCGCGACGACGCGCTGGGTCAACGGTGCGCAGCAAACGGTGCGCTACAACGGCTATCCAGCGGTGCGCATTTCGGGCTCGGCGGCCCCGGGCAGCAGCTCGGGCGCGGCGATGGAAGAGATGGAAAAGATGGCCGCGAAATTGCCGCCAGGCTTCGGCTACGAGTGGACCGGCCAGTCGCGCGAAGAAAAACTCGCCGGCTCGCAAGCCATCGTCCTGTACGGCTTCGCGATCCTGGCGGTGTTCCTGTGCCTGGCCGCGCTGTACGAAAGCTGGTCGATTCCGCTGGCGGTGATTCTGGTGGTGCCGTGCGGCGTGCTGGGTGTGCTGCTGGCCACCATGTTCCGCTCGTATTCGAACGACGTGTACTTCCAGGTCGGTTTGATCACCATCATCGGCCTATCGGCCAAGAACGCGATTCTGATCATCGAGTTCGCCAAGGATCTACAGGCCCAGGGCAAGGGCGTCGTCGAGTCAGCACTGGCTGCAGCGCACCTGCGGTTCCGGCCGATCATCATGACCTCGCTGGCCTTCGGCCTCGGCGTGCTGCCGCTGTTTCTGGCGACCGGCGCGGGCTCGGCGAGCCAGCGCGCCATCGGCACCGGCGTGCTCGGCGGCATGATCACCGGCACCGGCTTGGCGGTGTTCTTCGTACCCCTCTTCTTCGTGCTCGTGCGCGGCTTCTTCAAGGGCAGCAAGCGACAGCAAGAACTCCAGGCGCGCACGGCGACGTCCGTCGGCGGAGCAGAAACCCATGAATAAAAAATTGCTTCTGACAGGCATCGCGACGGCGGCGGTGCTGCTGGCGGGCTGCTCGCTGGCACCCAAGTACGAACGCCCGGCAGCGCCGGTGGCAACCGTGTTCCCGGGCGATCCGGCGCAACCCTCAGGGTTATCGGCCGCCTCCGTGCCGTGGCGGGAGTTCTTCACCGATCCGCGGCTGACCAAGCTCATCGATCTGGCGCTGGCCAACAACCGTGATCTGCGCGTGTCGGCGTTGAACATCGAGCAGGCCCGTGCGCAGTTCCGCATCCAGCGCGCGGCGTTGTTCCCTGCGGTGGGCGTGGCTGCCAGCGGCTCGCGATCGCGGCCCAATCCATTTGGCGCGATCAGTGCGAGCGCCCCGAGCGTCTCGTCCAGCTATGCGGTCAATCTCGGCATCACCGCCTGGGAGATCGACTTCTTCGGCCGCATCACCAGCCTGAAAGATGCGGCGCTGGCGCAATACCTCGCCACCGAAGAATCGCGCAAGGCCGCGCAGATCAGCCTGATCGGCGCGGTTGCGCAGGGCTGGCTCACGCTGCTCGCGGATGACGAACTGCTGGAGCTGACCCGCCAAACGCTCGGCACGCGCAACGAATCGGTGCGGCTGACCAAGCTGCGCTTCGACAACGGCGTGTCGTCTGAAATCGACTTCCAGCTGGCCAACTCGCTGGCAGAAACCGCCAAGGCTTCTTACGCACAGCAGCAGCGCCTGCGCATGCAGGACGAGAACGCGCTGGTGCTGTTGCTCGGCGCGCCCATGCCACCCGAAGCGATGACCGGTGCCGACGCCAACAAGCTCGACAGCGTGAAGTCGATTCCGGATGTGCCGGCAGGCCTGCCATCCGACCTCCTTGCGGAGCGGCCCGACATCCGCGCGGCCGAGCAACAACTGCTCGCAGCCAACGCCAACATCGGTGCGGCACGCGCGGCGTTCTTTCCGCGGATCTCTCTGACCACGTCGATCGGCACGGTCAGCAGCCAGTTCTCGGGGTTGTTCGACAGCGGCTCGAAGGCATGGTCGTTCGCACCGCAGCTCTCGTTGCCGATCTTCAATGCCGGCGCCAACATCGCGGGCCTCGATTCGGCCAAGGCTGGCCGTGACATCGCCGTGGCGCAGTACGAGAAGAGCATCCAGTCGGCCTTTCGCGACGTGGCAGATGCACTTGCCGGACGCGCCACGCTCACCGAGCAATTGCGGGCACAGCGCGCGCAAGCCGACGCCGAAGGGATCCGCTTCAAGCTGTCGGACCTGCGCTACCGCAACGGCATTGCCAGCGCGCTGGACCTGCTCGATGCGCAGCGCTCGCAATTCGCGGCGCAGCAGGCGACGGTGCAGGCACATTTGCTCCAGTTGCAAAACCAGGTGGTGCTCTACAAAGCGCTCGGCGGGGGCTGGAAGGAATAAGGGCTCCTTATAATCGCCGGTTGATTTGAAAAGCCCCCCGACGAGCCCCCGATATTGAGGACGCAATGAGCGCAGACCCGCATCCCCAGGCCACAGAAGACGCCCACACCGGACCGATCAAGAACCCGAAGCAGATGCTGCTGGCGGTCTTTTTCTCGTTCATTGCGCCCATCCTGATCATCGTGGGACTCGTCTCATACGTCGTGTCAGGTACGCATCCTTCAGGCACGGCAGAAGGCGACAGCATGGCGCTTTACGGCGTGTCGAAAGACAACCGTGATCGCGATCTGGCAGACCGCCTGAAGCGGGTCGGCTCCATCGAAATCCGCGATGCCAACCGCGAGCTCGCCACCGGCGAGGCGGTGTTCAAGGCGCAATGCGTCACCTGCCACGGTGCACCCGGCATTGCCGGCGCACCGCACTTCAGCGACGCCGCTGCCTGGGGCCCGCGCATTGGCCAGGGTTACGCCACGTTGCTCGACCACGCGCTGCATGGCAAGGGCGTGATGCCAGCGCAAGGAGGCGGAGACTACGAGGATGTTGAAGTGGGCCGCGCGGTGGTCTACATGGCGAATGCCGGTGGTGCCACGTTCCCGATCCCGGACCGGCCAGCAGCAACCCCAGCCGATGGCGCCGCGCCGCCTGCCGATGCGGCTGCACCTGCAGCCGCCGCGCCCGCAATGCCTGCTGCACCTGCAGCCGTCAAGTAATTCGAGGCGAGCCACCGTGCGGCGCGCGAGGCTGCACTCCCTGCTTTTGCAAACCAGCCGGCGTCAAGCCGGCTTTTTTGTGGCCGGGCTCATTACGTATCCGAACCGCGTCGGCAGTTCGGCAGCGACCACCGTCTCAGGCTGCCAGCGCCCGGCTTCGATGGCGTCGGCCGCCAGTCCGACGTCTTGCGTGTGCACCAGCCCCAGCCCGATCGGCGCGACGAGATAGAGCTTGCCGCTTTCATCGACAAGGCACGCGCTGGGCTCGACCGACGTGCCGGTGTGCGCCGTCACCGAGAAATCGTCCATCACGCGCCACACGAAGGGAGCGGCTTCGAGTTCGACATAGACGCGCTGCGGCCCGTTCTGAAAGAACCATTGGCCGCTGTCGTCGTGGTCGTAGTTGCGCTGAATGAAGTCGATCAGCTTGTCGTGCCGCAACAGCGACCCTTTAGCTTCTGGAAAGGCGCCGGCGGCCTGCGTGCGGTCGTCTCGCATGTACCAGTTGCCGCGTGCGTCGAGCCCGAGCCAGCCGTAGCAATGCGGTACGTTGGGCCACTTGGCCAGAGCCTGCTTGACGATGTCATCCATGATTTGATTCTGCGCGAACCGGATGCGGCGGCTCGTCGGCTAAAGCCCCGAACGCTTGGAGAGCCAGCCGCCAACGCGCTCGGGCATGCCGCGTACATGGCCGGGCGGCGGCCCGAGCGGAAAGCCGACGTGGCCACCGTGCGGCGGCTGCCACAGCGTGACGTGGCTGCCGACGTCTTCTTGCCGCGGCAGACTGACCGCGGGCACGAACGGGTCGTTGGTCGCATTGACAACCAGCGCCGGGATGCGGATCGCGCTCAGGTGCGGCTTGGCCGAGCCTCGCTCCCAGTAGTCGTCGGCATCGCGAAAGCCGTGCAGCGGCGCGGTGAAGACGTTGTCGAATTCGTACAGGTCACGCGCCGCGACAAGCCGATTGCGATCGAACAGGCCAGGGTGCTGTTTCAGTTTGGCCAGCGCCTTCGGTTTCATGCTCGACAAAAACATGCGCGTGTACACCACGCGGTTGAAGCCGCGGCCGATCGCGTGGCCTCCGGCGGCCAGATCGAGTGGTGCTGAGATCGACGCAATGGCGCTGGCGACCTTCGAGGCCTCGTCGCCCGCCTCTTCGGCCCAGCGCAGCAACGCATTGCCGCCGAGCGAAACGCCTGCCGCCAACATCGGGCCGCCGCCGCTCGCATCGTGCTGCGTGCGCAGCCGCGACAAGACCCAGCCGATCTCTTCGTAGTCGCCCGAGTGGTAGGCCCGTGGCGCAAGGTTGATCTCGCCGCTGCAACCGCGAAAGTGCGGCACGGCAAAGGCCATGCCGTGCGTCGCGGCAAAGGCGGCGAAGGCCTCGGAGTAATGGCTGTGCGAAGAGCCCTCGAGACCGTGGAACAGCACCAGCAACGGACGCGGCGCCAAGCCCAGCGAATCGACGAAATCGACATCGATGAAATCACCGTCCGGAGCGTTCCAGCGCTCGCGGCGATAGGGCGGCAACGGCCCGTCGCTGCGCCGGCCGAACAGCGCGGGCCAGATGGTTTGCAGGTTGCCGCCGGGTAGCCAGCGCGGCGCAATGTAATCGAGTGGCATCGGAGCGGACTCAGTGCACATCAGTACGGCATCAGTGCAGCGTTTGCGGAAACTCGTTGGCGTCGTCGGGCGCGTGCGCACTGCCAGGGCTCGCGTGGTGTGCGACCATGCGCCAGCCGTGCGGCGTCTTGTGATAAACGTTGGTGGCCAACACGAAAGCATGGCGTGGCCCTTCGCTCGTGAGCACTTCAATGCGCTCGAGCACGTTGTGAACGGCGCTGGCAATCGATTCGACCTTGCGAACACGCGCCGGCGTTGCGTGGATCGCACCGTTGCCGAACATCTGCTCGAATGCAGCGCGGATAGCGACCTGGCCGACCAGACGCGGGCCGCCCGGATGCACGCAGAACACCTCGTCGTCGTCCGACCAGCACCCCATCAGCGCCTCGATGTCACCGCGCTGCAGCGCTTCGTAGAACGCAGCCTCGATCTCGTCGGCGGAACCGGTGACGCTTGCGGCAGGGGACGAAGTCTTGGGCATGTACAGGTGATTTTGCCTCGATGGGGCAGAGGCTGCAGGCGGTCTGCCGTTGCCCTCTGTCGCTGCGGTCAGCCGCCCGATCCGTCAGGCACCCAGCCAACTCCGCGCCACGCTACGCAGATCACCTTGCGATGCCCGCCACACCAGCTCGGGCGCGGCGATGTGCACGCCAAGTGGCGCAAGAACCAAGGCTACATCGACCAGCTCGGCCACCTTCGACGCACGCACCGGTTGCTCGCTGCTCGGCACCATGAGGCGCGTGATCGACAGCATCCACGCTGCCAGCTTCTCGCCTGTGTTCGCGTGCTTCAGTGCGGTCGGCTTCTGCGCCGAGCGCAAGAGGATGACGCGAGCGAACCCCAGCGCGACAACCGCCTGCTCGTCCAGGCTCGCGAGACCGCGCTTGAGCGCCTCGGGCATGCCGCCTTGCGCGTGCGGCTGCACGATGACCAGCGTGGTCACGCCGCACGCATGCAGCCAACGCGCGAGATCGGGCAGCTGCGCCGGATCGGGCAACCACAGCGCCCGCTCGCGGTCGTGATACAGCCGCGGGGGATCGAACGCCACGATGGCGGTGTCGGCCGACACGCGCGGCCACTCGGCGATCGGCATGGCTTTGGAAGACGACTCAAGCGCGCTCGACGTCGTCGGCACAAGCACCGTCTCGACACCGCGCAGCCCGTCACGCATCGGCTCGCGCGCCAGCACCCGTGTGTGTGCGTAGCGGTGGCTGCCGGCCAGCCGGCGCACCAGCTCGTTGCCGAGCGCGCCCGTCGCCCCCGCGATCAACAGCGTGCCCAGCGCTGCAGCGGACGGTACGGCAGGCATCGGGCGCTGCGCTGCGCGGAGCACTTGCAAAGGGTCGATGGGCATGCATCTATGCTACCTTTCCGAACTTCTCTTCAAGGGCGAACCCCATGACCCAAACGATGCAACGCTGGCTTTTGATTCTGGTCGCGACACTGTCGCTGTCATCCCTCACCGGCTGCGGCTATAACGACTTCCAGAAACTCGACGAGTCGAGCAAGTCGGCCTGGAGCGAAGTGCTCAACCAGTACCAACGGCGCGCCGACCTGGTGCCGAATATCGTTGCATCGGTCAAGGGCCAGGCCAATTTCGAGCAAGACACGCTGACCAAGGTGATCGAGGCGCGCGCCAAGGCGACGTCGATCCAGGTCACGCCCGAAACATTGAACAACCCCGAGGCTTTCGACAAGTTCCAGAAGGCGCAAGGCGAACTGTCGGGCGCGCTGTCGCGCCTGATGGTCGTGTCGGAGCAGTACCCGCAATTGCAGGCGAACCAGGCTTTCCGCGATTTGCGTGTGACGCTCGAAGGCACCGAGAACCGCATCACCGTAGCGCGCAACAGCTATATCAAGACGGTCCAGGAATACAACGTGCTGGCGCGCAGCTTCCCGACCAACATCACGGCCAAGGTGTTCAGCTATCCGCCCAAACCCACCTTCAGCGTGCAGAACGAATCGCAGATTTCCGTGCCCCCTACCGTCGACTTTGGCGCTCCGAAGAAGTAACGACCGTTGAAGCTGCACATGGCTGTCGCCGCGGTTCTGCGTTGTGTCGAGCGCTTGCTGGCGGCGATCTTTTTCGTCCTGATGGCCGGTGCCGCGATGGCGCAAGGCGTGCTGCCGGTCCCCGCGCTCGACGCCCGCGTGATCGACCAGACCGGCACGCTCGATGCCGCTGCGCGCCAGTCGCTCGACGCCAAGCTCGCCGCCTTCGAGCAAAAGAAGGGCTCGCAGATCGTCGTGCTGATGGTGCCGACCACGCAGCCCGAAGACATCGCGAGCTACGCGAACCGCGTCGCCGCCACCTGGAAAATCGGACGCAAGGAGGTCGGTGACGGCGTGCTGGTGATCGTGGCCAAAGACGATCGCAAGATGCGCATCGAGGTGGCCCGCACGCTCGAAGGCGCGGTGCCCGACCTCACCGCGGCTCGCATCATCGACGAGCAGATGAAACCGCGCTTTCGCGAGAATGACTTTGCCGGCGGCAT
>NZ_JASJXB010000046.1:0-17744 GCF_035018885.1 Variovorax sp. LG9.2
GGGTAGGCTGAACACCCGGGTCACTTTGAGATCGGCACAACCCTCATAAGTGGGTCAATTCTCGGTCGGCGCCAACAATCAGCCCCTCTTCCACCTGTTGCATGAGCGGGACGCCGGAAACTCTGGCGACGCGATCGGCGTAGTGGTCCCGGATCGCCTGGTACTCGGGCGACCACCGGGCGCGGGCGATGGCTTCGGTGACGATCAAGAAACTTCACCTGCTGCAGGGGCGTGCTTCAAGACCTGCCATCTGACGGCGGCGTTTGTTCGTCTGCCAGTGACTCGCCAATCCCAAGCCTCTGCAAGTCGTTCAATTTGTCGGCAACTCATCGCTTGAATGAAGCACTTCGTTTTTGAACGCATCAAGCTCTGAAAGCTCTTTAACCGCTCCCGTACAGGCCTGCAGGGACGTCCGCCAGTGATCGGCCACGTCGACCATGTTTTTCAGCATCTGAGCGCGATTGGCCAGCATGTGGAGCTTCGCTTCGTCGCTCAGCCTGACCTTCATGTCAGTGGCATTGCGCCACGGGGACATCATCCCCGGCAGGTTTCTGGTGTCGAGCTCTACTTTCATGCGGCATCGTACTGCCGGCATGCGTTTGGTTGGAGCCAGCAGAGGGGTCATCCTGCTTCGGTGCATGAAGAAGCGCTACGGTCCAGTTGATTTTTCTAGGGCGCGCTATCAGCTTTCAGGAGGCGGCTGCGTCACTTTCTCTGTCATCGTTGCGAGCTGCCAGATCCTGTAGGTAGAACTCGTGCAGCTTGGCCTGCAGCAGCGCTTTGTCGGGCAATTGGGTGTGGTACTGCGCAATGAGTGCGGGCGATGCCGTTCGGCTCAGGGCGTACTCAACCACTTCGTCGTCCTTGCTAGCGCAGAGCAGCACGCCCAAGGCCGGATTCTCATGCGGCTTGCGGACGTTGCGATCCAGTGCCTCCAGATAAAAACCGAGCTTGCCCAGGTATTCGGGCTCGAAGCGCCCGACCTTCAATTCGATGGCAACGAGGCAGTTCAGCCCGCGGTGGAAAAACAGCAGATCCAGCGCGAAGTCCTGCTTTCCGACCTGGACCGGGAACTCCGATCCGACGAAGCAGAAGTCACGTCCTAGTTCGATCAGGAAGCTTTTGAGCCGACCCAGCAGCCCCTGATGCAGATCGGCTTCGCTGTGCAACACGGGCAAGTCGAGGAACTCGAGCAGGTACGCGTCCTTGAAGACGCTCAATGCCTGGGGATGACTTTGTCGCACCGCTGGTGAGACTTTTGCCGGCGTCAGCACGACGCGCTCGAAGAGTGCAAGGCCAAATTGCCGCTCAAGCTCCCGTTTGGTCCACTCTTCACGCGCTGCGGCGCGCAGGTAGAACTCCCGCTCCTCGGCCCGCTTGCTCTGGCTGAGGATGATGAGGTTATGGGTCCACGGCAGTTGTCGCACCAGCGGTGCGACTTTCTCGTCATCACGGTAGGTTTCGTAGAACTGGCGCATGCGAAAAAGATTGGCGCGGGTGAAGCCGCGCAATCCGGGCTGTGTTTCGGCCAGATGGCTCGCCAATTGGGCAACAACGCCATCGCCCCACTCCGCGCCCGCCAATTTTTGACTGATGTATTCACTGACCTGCCAATAGAGGTCGACCATGCGGTGTTGACTGCCTGGTACGCCTGTGTCTTGGCCGCCCTAATCAAAGCGACGATCTCAGCAAATGCTGGACCGACCGGGCCCGGCGCCTGGACATGGATCCCGATGGCTGCCTTGGTGGGTATGTTGCTGCGTTTGCTCATGACCCGACAAGTCTAGGTGGGCGTGGTCCCCGGCGCGCAAGGATCCGCAAGAGCTAGAGCCAAGCTCCCTCAGCCTTGCCAACCGATGGTTGGTGAACCGCCTGCGCACCTACCTGCGCAGTCCACAAATACACTAACGGCACGCCAATCTTACAATCACGGCTTGAATGGCACCCCCGCACTAGCTTGCAAAACAAAACACAGTCGCTCAGAATTGAAGGCACTTCGCCGTTAGTGTATTTATGATTACCCTTTCCCTCTTTGAAGATGCCCAGTCCCAGAGCCACTTGCTAGCTTTCGAGCGCTGGCTTGTCGATCGGCGTTCCTCCGGGTTCTTGCGCCAGCCTGGCTCGGTACAGGTCTACCGGGACATGTGGGGGGCCTTTACCGCCTGGTGCCTGGGGCAGTCGCCGGCGGTGACGCTGGCTTCGCTCGATGGGTTGGACCTGCAGGCGTTTCAGGCGGCGCGCTTCGGGCAGAAGAGCTCGGATCTGTCGCTCTCCCCGCGCTATGCGTTGAGGTTCATGCGTCTGATCGACCGAGTGCTGCAGCACCATGCTGTGGAGATAGGGGTGCCAGCCAATGTGGCTGCGGCGCAATGGGTGTCGGACCATCCGGAGGTGCGGTATGCGGAGGCTTCCAAGGCCGATCCCTTGCCCGAGTTCCTGTCCGTGTCGGAGGCCAGGGTGCTGATCGCGTTTGTGTCTTCTGCCCGGCCGCGGCCGGGGGTGTCAGGGGCACGTCGGGATGGGCAGGCGGCGCTGAGTTGGCAGGACGTGCGCAACCGGGTGGCGGTGGCCACGCAGCTGGGGGCGGGGCTGACGCCAGGGGATGTGCGGGGGCTGGTGCTGGCCTCCCCCGTGGTTCACGGTGGACGGGTACGGGACCGGCCCTGGAAGCTGGGTGTTCCGGGCGACGGGAATTCAGCAGCGAGGGAGACGCCGGTGGCCCCTTGGGCTGGGGAGCTGCTGCATCACTGGCTGCAGGTCCGGGCCGAAGCCCGGATCCTGGGGGACTGGCTGTTTCCTGCGACGCGTTCGGGCAAGCCGTGGAGCAAGGAGGCGCAGTACAAGGCTGCGCGTTCGGTGCTAGAGGACGCAGGGATCGACAGTGCGGATGGGGGATCCTTCCGGTTGCGGCACACCTTTGCGTTGCGCCAGCTGCGAAGAGGAACAGAGCCGGCGCAAGTGGCGCGCTGGCTGGGGGTGGAGCCCGAGGTCATGGCGCGGTATGACCGGGTGGTGGCCGGACCGGCGGATGTGGTGTGAGCCTATTTTGAATGCAGCAGTTGGGCCCTTGTGAGCTTGCACTTCACTAGCTGATCCAAACATCGGGCCGACCTGGCTTGATCAGACTTCAAGTCCACAGGCTCGTAACACACGAGTTACATTCGAGGCATGCATACCCAAGTCGAGCAGCCGTCCCGACCTTCGCGTCCTAAATGGGCGACGATCCTGAGCGTGCTGACCGTCCTGGTTGCCATCGGCACGGTGGCGCTGCACGTTGTTGGCATAACGTCTCATCGCACGTACATGCAGTATTGGGGCATTGATGCGGGGGTTTTTCCGAAGACTGCGGACCTGATCTTGATCGATGGCTATTACGGAGTGATTAATCAATCGGCACTGGCCTTTCTTCGCATCCTCTCAAACCCTGGAGCGTGGACGGCAGGCGCGTGCTTTTTGGCGCTATATCTCTTTGTTCTGGTGTCGCCTTGGGACGCAGGGACCGGTAGGGCATCTGAATGGCTGGCTCAACGCAAGCCGGGGGTGCGACGCATGGTGAAGTGCTTGATTGCCACGCTGTTACTTGCCGCCGTCATCCCCTGCATGCTTATCGCATGGACGTTGGTCATGTATTTCCCTGATGCGATTGGTGCAGCGAACGGCAAGCAGAGTGCGGAGGCCGAAGCTGTCGAATTCGCAAAGGGGTGCACGAAGTCAAAGTACCAATGCGTCCAACTGAGAAAAGGTTCGGAGTTGCTTGGCTCTGGTTTCCTGCTCGACGGGTCGCCGGCATTCGTTGCAATCTTCGACGCTGAGCGCCAGCGCGCGCGCGTCCTTCCACGTGAAGGCGTTGAATTGATCACCGGCAGGCCGCCAGTGTTACCCGAAGCGCACCGTCCATAGGCTGTTCTCCTTGCCGGCTTCTCACTGTCTTCGCCTTCACATGCCACAAGAAAGGACGGCTTGATTGCAGCGAGCCGCTCTGATTCATGGCGAGCATTGGTCTTGCCGACCCAATTCGTTGACAGAACGGAGCCCGCGCTTCAGTGCACCGTCAGGAGCCGCGACGACATCACAGTCGCCTATTCAACGCAAGCGATCAAGCGAGGGTGAATGCAAGGGTCAAATACTATCCGGCAGATTCTCCACGTCCGAAAAGCAATGAGCACCGACCTTCCCTGTCCTTTCTGCGCAATCGATGCATCGAGGATCGAAGCCCAGAATGCACACGCCTTCTGGATCAGGGACGGCTTTCCTGTGTCGCCGGGACACAGCCTGATCATTCCGAAGCGGCACATCGCGTCGTTCTTTGACGCGACAGCACAGCAGCGAGATGCCTTGCTTGAACTCTTGGATGCCGCGAAGGCGTTGATGGCCGCCGAACACCGCCCCGACGGCTACAACATCGGCATCAACGACGGTGCCGCTGCGGGGCAGACGGTGCCTCATCTCCACATTCACCTGATTCCGCGCTACGCCGGCGACATGACGGATCCGCGCGGCGGCGTGCGCTGGATCATCCCGGACAAAGCCGACTACTGGTCGCATCTCGGGTGAGCACACAGCGACCACCTTCGCCGGAGGAACAGCTCTCCTTTCTCGCCAAGCTGCAGCGCCTCTTCGCTGAAGGCGACTTCACCGCCACGTACAAGTTCGCACTGCTGATCGCACTGGCGGACCTGGCTGTCGAGCTCGGCAATGACGATGGCCAGGAGCTCCTGGTCACAACCCGTCAGATCGGCGAACGTTTCGTCCAGCTCTACTGGCAGCAGGCCGCGCCGTATGCGGCGACATCAGTGATTTCCAACAAACCGGCAGTGCTCGTTCAGAACAATGGCGCCCAGGCGGCAGTCGTCAATCTGGTCAAAGCTTTTAGGGAGCAGACCTGTGCGGCGACAGCACAGCAAGGAATGCGAAATGCGGCCTACCCTGCCCTGCTGGCGTCAGTGACGCGCACCGTGTCAGAAATGCCGCTGAAGCGCCTACAGAAATTTGGCGGTGGAACCGACGAGTTTCTGTACGCGCGTCGCAGCGACGGCCTGGTTGGTATCAAGCCGGCCAGCGTCTACTGCCTGCGGCGCTTCCAGCCGCTGGTGCAGCAACTGGCCCGATCGCACTGGGTTGACCACATCAAGGCGAACCGCATGAACCTGTCGGTGCTGGGTCCAGGCAACGACCTCGAGGACTTCCTGTTCTCGTCGTCGCGGCAGTCGTTGTTGATTCTGGGCCAGGGACTTCGCAAGGTCGACGGATCAAGATGCTTCTACTGCGGCCAGACAATGACGGGCGCCGACGTCGATCACTTCATTCCGTTCTCGCTGTACCCACGCGACGTGGGCCAGAACTTCGTGCTGTCCCATCCTTCTTGCAATCGCAGCAAGTCGAGCACGCTGGCAGCGCGGGGTCACCTGGAGCGCTGGCTGCAGCGGCTCGACACGCATGCCGACAACCTGCTCGAGATCGGCGCAGCAGCGGGGATGCCGTCAGACCCGCAGGTCAGCCGACAGGTGGCCAACTGGGGCTATGCCAATGCGATCGCCAGCGGTGCGCACGCGTGGCGCAGCGCTCGCGACTACGAGCTGATAAGCCCGGGTTATGCGGACTGCTTTGCGGGCCAATGCGCTTGAGATTGACGGCAAATCCTATCGAATGCTCTTCGCACACGTCCTTCCGATCCATGAAATCTCTTGCTGCTTTCACGTTCCTGGTTTTTACGATCTGCGCTGCGGCACCACCGACCGTGTACCGGTGTGAGACGAATGGCAAGGTCAACTATTCGGATGCGCCTTGCGTGGGTGCAAAGGTTATCGACGTAACGCCAACGCAGGGAGCGGACAAAATGACTGGTCGCTCCAGCAAAGGCCGCGATGTGCAGCGCGAAGAGTTTCACAGCACCCTGGACAACGCCACACGGTCGTTGCACGGGCTCTCCCACGACGAGATGGATACGCGCCGGCGCCGCTACGAGTTGTCATCGACCGACCAGCTTCAGTGCGCCAAGTTGGACCAGCAGTTGCCAGCGCTGGAAGAACAAACCTCGAAGGCTTCCGGACAAGCCAGGGGACAGGCCGATGTCGCGCTCTACCAGGCGCGCAAGCGGGCGTTCGATCTGAAGTGCTGAAATCGCCAAGCACTGATTCGCTGTACCGGCAGGTGAAGGTGATGGGAGACGCCTTCCTGCAACTGCATCCCGCCGTGCGGCGCTTCCACAGCCCGTTCGGCACGCACATCCTGCGAGGCGAGGTGCGGATGCAGGCGCCACATTCATGGGCCGCGAGGCAACTGGCCCGCCTGCTGGGCTCCCCGTTGCATGCAGTCAATGGCACGATCCGCTTCCGGCGCGACGCACAAGCGGACCGAAAAACGTGGACACGTCATTTCCCACCTGATCGATGACCTCAACGCTGACAAGACCACATCGGTTCATTGTTGAGAAACTTAGCGCGGCGCGACTGACTTTTCGACTGCAGGCCATACAGAGGCGACTGGTGATGCGTCTTGAACAGCTGCACTTCCTCGGCTTGCCCTGCCCCCGATGGGGACACCCGACGATCGCGGCGGAAGAGTCCGGTGAGGGCGAACTTATCCACTTCAACGTCAGCGCTTCCCTGCGCTGGATCCGGCTGGTGAGCGGCTATCCGGGCACACTGCGGATTCCGAAGGAGCTGAACCCATGATCGTGGTCTTCGATGCGCAATGCCTGCTGTGCAATGGCTGGGTGAAGTTCCTTTTGCGGCATGACCGCAAAGGCGTCTTCCGCTACGCATCGATCCAGGGAACCGCGGGACAGACCCTTCTGTCCCAGGCCAATCTCAAGGTCGAAGGCCTGGAGACATTGCTGTTGATCGATGGACCACGCATCTGGCAGCACACCGGCGCCATCTTCAGGGTGCTGGGGGCTTTGGGCTGGCCCTGGCGACTGGCCTGGATAGGTTGGCTGGTGCCCGTGCAGGTCAGGGACCCGTTGTATCGCCTGCTGGCCAGGAACCGGTACCGCGTCTTTGGCAGACTCGACGAATGCGCCATGCCACCCGCGGACTACAAGGTCCGGTTTCTGGATTGAAAACTTCCGCACCGGATCACGTCATCCGGGCTAAATGGCGCTGTTTCCGTAGTTCTCCAGAGTGGCTAATGCCTCGCGCAGTGGACCACGACTAACGCAGCCGCGGCAAGCAGCAGGCCACTGAGTATCTTGGTGCGGACATAGCGGTCGATGTTGCGCCGGTTCGAGCGCTGCACCCAAAACAATGCCTGCCGGGCAGTGTCGATGTCGTGCTGGCCTGCGTCTTCGAGAGCGCGTTGCGCCTCGCGCTGCGCTCTGCTGTCGGCCGTCTGGTCAAAGACGAGTTTTATGGGAAAGAGATACGGAGAGAACGATCGTCCGAATTGCCGGTCATTTCACAAAAGTCACGGCAATGCAGACGGAATTCAACCCTTAGGTGAATAGGAATTCGGAGTGTGCACAGATCAGCTTTTGAGATGCCGACTTTTCAGGATGAGCCGCCAAGAGTCTTAGTTAATTGCAAACAGGTAAGCTCGGGACTATCTCAACCCTACTTCCAAAGACTCATGGCAAAGACCTACGAACAGATCCAGCAGCAAATCGAGAAACTCCAACGGCAGGCCAAAGCCCTCCAAGCCGTTGAAGCCAAGGGCGTTATCGATCAAATCAAAGCAGCCATCGAGCATTACGGCCTGACGGCCGAGCAACTCGGATTCGACGGTGCCAAGACTTCCCCCCTTGCGACTTCGGCAGCTCCCGCACCGACGTCGGCGCCTGCCGCGAAGCAGTCTTCGAAGCCAGCGACCAAGAGCACCAACAAGAGCAAGAGCAAGCCGCAGTTCAGTGATGAGTCTGGCAACGTATGGGGTGGCCGCGGTCCGCGCCCGGCATGGCTGCGCGACGCGCTGCGGGCTGGCCGTGACATCAACGAGTTCCGCATCGGCAAGCGCGCCAAGGCAAAGAAGACGCCAATGCCGCTGGGTGCTGCGATTGCTGCAGTCTCGCCGGTGACCAAAACCGCAGCGACACCGGCTCCACTCACCAAGCGTGCCAAGATGAGCTACGGCGACGATGCCGGCCATTCGTGGAGCGGCATGGGTCCGAAGCCGGGCTGGCTGAAGGCTGCAATCGAAGCGGGCAAGTCGCTGGCTGACTTCGCGAAGTAATCACCTGCCACATACCGGGTGACAGACTTCGTGGACGGCGAGCCGTCGAAGATCAAGCCGGACGGGCTGCGCTACAAGGCCAAGCCTGCCGGCACCCCGTTCAAGACGAACGCAGTCGGCAGCAGCATGTCCTGCCTGCTCTGCGGCCTCCACAAGCCGCGAGCAGAAGGCGCTGTGAAGACAATGTTTGGGGCCAAACAGTTTGTGTGCTTCGGGTGCCGGCCCACCGCGACACGTTGAGGATCTGGCGCAAAGGTTGCTGCGCAGTTCAGCGAACAGGAGCGCTTAGAACGGCTGATCGCGGACGCTGTTTCAGGGCCATCGTGGAGCCTGTTGGGCGGTCGCTACGCTGCCCGAGAACCGCGCAAGTTTCATGATCAAGGTAGTGCCGGAGAACCGGATCCGCCGGTTCTCCGGCGTCATGGAGGCGCGTATTGGCATGGGCTACAACGCGTCAGTCCCGCTGCAGCAGCGCACCGGATCCGCACCAACAGCGTGCTTACCCCTACTTGGGTACTTGAGCAGGCCGGGATGACCAACAACTTCGGAAACATCATCACCTGCGTCATCCCTACCGATCGCAGGGGGCAGACCCCCGGGCGGGTGATCGCACGACGCGCGCAGGGCACTCCGTTTCCTCGCGATGCCAGCAGCACTCGTGCACTTCGGTGGAGTCATGCGCCGGCTGGACGATGTACGAGGCCGCGCTTCGAATACCGCCGCAGCAAGTTGGAGTAAGCGCTGCTGCATGGGGTCTTCCTAGCGACTCACACCGCAGCAGGATGACCCTTCCGCCGTTGGACCTGAACGTCGTCGGGCTCGGCAACAGGCAGCTTCGAGGGCCAGCGATGGGCATCGAGCATCCCTAAGAAACGCGGCTCGCTGCCTCTTTGAAGACGCACTCGAGTTTCGATATGCAAGAGAACTCGGGCGGCATCTGCCCGCGCTGTAGAGCGCAGAATTTGTCTACCGAGCGTCCCCAGGTGCGTTCAACCCACCTGGTCGATGACTCGGCGTCGCTTGACGGTAACGATGGGCTGCGATGGCTCAGCAGCCGACCCTGTGCTTTCATCCCAACCGTCTTTTAGCGGCGCGGCCGGGTTTAAAAAGCCTTGAAGATCGTGTTCGGCACAAATGCGCTCGATCTCGCGTTGGCGATCATCGCCGTCTCGTCTGTCTGCTTTAGTTACGTCGCGGCGCGTCGACTTGGATTGCATGTGTGAGTGCAGCGGGTTGAACCGAGAAGGGCGACTTGCCGCTAACGGTCGTTGGCATTGCAGGGAGACCCTGCTGCCGAAAGACAAATATGCCAGGGAAAGCGGTGGCGCCTGCAGGCGCAGAGCCCGAGGGCCGTCGCGATGCCAGCCCCCATTTCCGTTTGTTTACTTCTTCTTTGAAGCGACAGCCTTCTTTGCTGGGGCGGCCTTCTTTGCCGGAGCCTTCACCGCCACAGCCTTGTCGGCCTTGCGTTTGGCAGCCTTCGGGTCAACGGCAGCCTTGAAAGCGGCGCCGGCGACAAACTTCGGCACTTTCTGTGCGGCAATCTTGATCTTCGTTCCAGCCGTCGGATTGAAGCCTGCACGTGCTGCGCGAGCGACTTGCTTAAAGGTTCCGAATCCAACGATCTGAACTGGATCGCCTTTCTTGACGGAGGCCACGATGGCCTCGGTGACGGTGGCGAGAATGCGTGCGCCCTCCGCTTTGCTCACGCCATGCGCGGCGACGATTTTGTCTGCGAGTTCGAGTCTGTTCATGTTTTCCTGGGGTACGTGAACGCCTCGCGATGAACGCTGGCGTTGCTTGTTTAAGCGAGGGCGATTCTATGGACTGCTGGTGGGCGCTTTCGAGTGCACATGCTTCGAAGGCACTCCGGCGTGCGAAAAGTCGCGTTCGAGCGTGCCGAGGGCTGCGTCCAGTGCGGCGATCAGGACCTGCGTCGACAACGTGAATGGCGCTAAGAGCGTCAGAGGTGGTACTGGTGATGCGGCCTTGAAATCACGATCATGTTGGCGGTCTTTTTCTCGCCAAGTTCGCGCGCGAAGGTCAGGTCGACGGGGGTTCGGGTGGATGGTTTCCACGATGCGCGCATAGACCTCGCATTCGGTCAGTTCACCCGCATCGAGGACAAGAATGTCCACTTCCGATCCGTCACCGAACGACGATGGGCCACGGGCATACGAGCCGACCGTGACCGCACGCACACCCACCTCGACCAGGGACGCCATGCAGGCGTCCACCTGTGGCCGCACAGCCCCATAGGACGCCAGTCGGCGTTCGGCTACCAACTCGGCAAGGGGTCTGATCATTCCGCGCGTGGTGGGATGTTCGCATTGCGGCATCCCGGTGTCGACATGTGGAGGGATACAACAATTGCATGACCTGGACCGCGCGTTTCATCCGCCAAGAAAACGCCCCGGCAGCTTGCGCTCCGGGGCATTGGGTTCACGCGAGACGTGAGCCTTTGGGCAGCGCTTAGATAGAGGGTAGGTGCCGCCATGGGGCACGGACTCGGACGGTGTGGGGGTACACCGGTCGTCGACAATTGACCCAACATCAGGAGAAGCGCTTGTCTGAAGAGTTCGAGATACGTGGGGCACACGAAGACCAGATGGACGCGGCGGCCGAGCGCGAGCCCAGGGGGACGGCCGGACAGTTGGCGGTGATGACGGCGATCCTCGCAACGGTCGGGGCGATGTTCTCGTACATGGCGGGAGCCACTCAGGCGGACGCCGGGATATTCAAGAACGATGCTGCTATCAGGAAGACCGAGGCGTCAAACCAATGGAATTTCTACCAGGCAAAGAGCAACAAGCAGAACCTGAGCGAACTCGGGATGCAGCTTGTCGACGCGGCGCGAAGACCGCTCTTCGAGGCCGAAGTCAAACGCTACGTTGCTGAGGAGGCCGAGATCAAGCTGGCCGCCGAAAAGCTCGAAAAGGAGTCGACCGAATTCGACGAGATGAGCGAAGCCAAGCTGCACCAGCATCACCGCTGGGCCCAGGCCACCACGGCGCTGCAGATCGCCATCGCTATGGCCGCGATCGCGCTGCTGACCAGGCGACGCTGGCTGGAGAAAGCCGTCTTCGTGATGAGCGGCTTGGGGCTGGTGGTGGGCGCGCTGGCCTACTTTCATCTCTGAAGCGGGTTCGGTCTCTGCCGCAAGACGCCGTCGAGATCCTGTTGCGATAGTGCAGCCGGCGCCCACAAGCTGCTGTGCGAACACCATCATCTGCTCGGCAGCACCCTCGTCACACGAAGATCGCCCAAACAATAGCTTTGCTCTACAAAACTGTAGAGCAAAGCATCAATATGAGGATGTGGGTCGACGTCGTCGGGTCGCTTGATGGGCTTGGAACGTCATGACGAAGCTGGAGCAACTGCCCGACGTCGTGGCTTTGCTGCCTTGGTCACCGACTGTGGGCCAGGCCGCTGTCCCACCACCGCGATCGCACACTCCAGCAGCGCCTTCGTAGCCTCCTGCACGGTCTCCTCACGCGCGAGCGCACTGTCCCGATCCGTCATACGTGAGGTCATTGATCGAGTGCCGTGGGAGCCGTCGTGAGCTCAGTCAGGTTTCAGGGCAAAGCAACAATACGGAAGCGGATGAAAGAACGTGAGTTCGACGAAATAGAGTTCGTCAACTTTCAAGGCGCGTAAGGCCGCAATCAGTGGATCGAAGCCGCGTGTTCTACGCTGCCTATGGACGGGTGAGAGTCGATGAAGCCTTCGATGCGCTGGGCCTGGCGATCGTCGCCGCGATCGCGCGAATGCATGGAGGGTAGACCCGCGTCATCTCCTGGTCGGACGTCACTGAAATCAGCTTCTCTCTGGGAATACCTGAAAGCTGATTCAACCTGGGCCGCGCGCCGCATCAGCCGCGCGGGCGTTGCGAATCGTCTTCCTCGATGTCGGCGTCCAAGGCGCCATCGTCTTGCAGCAAATCAACCTGCGCGTCCTGCGCCGCGTCCAGACTCTGGGCGACGAATGTCGTAAATGACCTGATGTCGCCCTGGCCGCTTGCCGCATTCAGTGTCGCCATGTACCGATCGCGATCTTCGAGACGCAGCACCGTCCAAGGGAATCCGCCCGAGGCCAGCATTGCATTCATGATGAAGCGCCCGAGCCGGCCATTGCCGTCCATGTACGGGTGAATGAAGACGAACATGAAGTGACCTAGCACCGCGCGCACCGCAGCCGATCGTTCGTCGCGCAGCAGTTCGAAGAGCACGGGCATCATCTCGCGCACCGCTTCGCGCGGTGGGGGCACATGCTGCGCGTTGCGAATGTAGACCTGATGCCCGCGGTAGCCAGCAAGGTCGGTCACCGCCAGGAGCCCGGCGGTGACGCTGGGCGCGAACATCGCACGGAACCAAGCGCCATGATCGCCCTTGAGGACGTCACCGGCGTTCGCGCCGTCGAAGATCTTCCGGATGGATACCTTGACCTCGTTGTGCGCCAGCCAGTAGCCGTGCGCCGCCATCGCATCTCTGGACTGCCGGTCCTGCTCATGGATATCCTCGTC
The DNA here is from genome assembly GCF_035018885.1 of Variovorax sp. LG9.2. Taxonomy (NCBI): domain Bacteria; kingdom Pseudomonadati; phylum Pseudomonadota; class Betaproteobacteria; order Burkholderiales; family Comamonadaceae; genus Variovorax; species Variovorax sp. LG9.2. The sequence goes on from NZ_JASJXB010000046.1 coordinate 12,689, forward strand.
CCAATCCCCGCTTGCCACGTGGCGGATCAGTTCCGGCGTGACTCTGTAGCCTTCGATAGACAGCGAGTGGTAGGCATCGGTGACGTAGACGTCTTCGACCGCTTGCATGAACGCGGCGACGTCGTCAGGCCTTCCTGGCTCGTCTCGTGGAAAAGCGCTCTCGACGTCGTCGCGCATCGAGGCCCACATCAGTCGCAATCTGGAGACATAGGGCGACTCGGTGCGGTCACCCGGGACAATTCGCGGCGGGATCTCGAATGGATTGGCCTCGGTGACTTGGTTGCCCAAGGCACGCATGAATCCCACGATGTCGTCCGCGATCGCGTCTCGGCCCGCCGCGCGGAAGGCGCCGGCGAGGCGACCGGCGATCGTGCTGTGATTCCCCTGCGCGAGCAGACGGCTGAGTTCGGACGCATCGCTGATGGACAGCAGTGCGACTTGCGCGTCCTGGGCTGAGGCTCTGAAGAAGTTCTCCGGCGTCTTCAGGAGCGCATGGGCCAGCGTCATAGTCCGGACGTTTCCTACGCTGTCGCGCCGGTCGGACGCCGGAAAGTCTCTCGCTTGGTAGTCCATCAGCGAGAACCCGTTGGGCAGGGCCAGCACCCCGTTCTTTCCCAGCGGCGAGTGAATGACGACTTGCTGGGGCAGCAACGTCGTGCCGGCGTGCAGTTTCAGCGAGTATTCCGCCGACACGCACCAGTCGGCGCCGAACCGGGCATTGCAGTAGGCGGCAATGAAGTCCTTCATTCCCGCAATCCAAGGCGTTGTATCTCCTGGCTTGGTTGAAGGGCTGGCGGACATGTACCAGCCCTGGATTATCGGCTGGAGAAACCCCGCGCCCATCAGCGCCTCACGGTCCGTACGAGAGAACTCGCTTGTATTGAAGACGCTGAGGCCGTGCTGCTGCAGGGCATGGAGTGCCTCCAGGGCGGCGGCCAGCCGCCGCTGCGCCGGGGTCGTTTTGCGAAGATTCGCTGCGGGATTGGTTGCCATGGGTAGGGGCCTTGCTTGTTGGTGCCAGGGTCTATTGTCAACCGGGTGCTAGACTTTATTGCTTGTCCGTTGCTAGGCTATGTTGTTTTTTCATTGCTAGGCTATGTTGCAAGGTGCAAGAGATTCATGTGAAAGCAGCAGGCAGAGGAAGCAGACGCTGGTTCAATCGGCAGTGTCGCGCCATGCGCACCCATCCCTATCCCATCCACGTCCATCGGTCTTGAAGAGGGCCGCCATCGCCTACGCTATGTGTCCCATCGACCCTGCCTTGTGGAAGTTTGGGCCATGGCGAAAATTGAACGTACTGCTCACCCTCGATTTCCTCGAACGCTGACGCTCAAGGATTTACTGGCGTCGTTCACGCCTAGACCTGAGGAAACAGTCCTGGTCAAATGAATTCGCACACTCGGATGGGTGGAAATCAGTTGGCCAGTAAACGTGACGAAATCAACCCGAAGAGTCTTTGACGCGAGCTTCAAGCTGCAAGTCGTTCTGATGATCCGCGTCCAGGGGCTCCATATCGGCCAAGTGTGCCGGGACGTGCGATTGGGCGAGACGGCTGTGAGGCACTGGCTGGCACTGGCTGGCACAGGCCGATGCCGAACAACTCGGTCAGCCTGGAATAGGCAAGCCCTTGACCGCCGGGCATCAGCGCATCCGTCAACCCGAAGCCGAGAACAAGCAACTGCGAGGCGATGTGGATACGTTCAAAAAAAACCTCGGCCTTCTTTGCCCGCGAACTGCGATGAGCTTGCAACTCATCGAGCAGCTGCAACACAAGGACAACGCCGTGCCGGTGGAGCAACTCTGCCGGGTACTGGAGGTCAGCCGCTCAGGCTACTACGCCGCACGCAAACGCAGGCAGATCCCGCCTCGAGTATGCCAAGCCAGCGTGCATTTGAAAGCTGCATTCGCCGCCAGTGGTGGTGCTTACGCAAGCCGTCGTCTGCGAGCGGCAGTGGCCTTGCGAGGCGTCGTAATGGGCCGCTATCGCGTGCGCAGTTTGATGCGCCCGCATGGCTTGCGCTCGGCGTGGAAGCGCAAGTTCGTACACAGCACCGACAGCCGACATGCATTGCCGATCTGACCCAACGTGCTGGATCGACAGTTCAATGCGACGCGGTCCAACCCTGCGTGGGTCGCTGACATCACCTACATCAGAACGCGCAGCGGCTGGCTGTATCTGGCTGTATCTCGCAGTGGTGCCAGACCTGTTTGCGCGCAAGGTCGTGGGCTGGGCAATGGCCCAGACATGCGGGCGATGCTGTTGTGTCAGGCGCTGCAGTTGGCCATCGCACAGCGTCAACTGGCGAGCGGCTTGATCGTACCTTCGGACCGTGGAAGTCAATATGCAAGCAACGCGCATGGAGCCCTGCTCACCAAGCACGGGCTGGTGGGCAGCATGAGTCACAAGGGAAATTGTTGGGACAATTCAGTCATGGAGCGCTTCTTCCTGAACTTGAACTTGAACTTGAACCTGAACCTGAACCTGAACCTGAAGATGCAGCGGATCTGGCAGCGAGATTACGCCAATCGTGCCAAGCCCTGAGCGACGTTGCCGACTACATCGTGAGCTTCTACAACAGTGTGCGGCTGCACTCCGCACTGGGCAACTTGCCACCCAATGCCTTCGAGCACGAATCGGCAATCAATCAACCTATCAATGTGTCTGAAATAACTTGACCGGGACAGCTGGATCTGGCTCTTCTCGTCTACACACAGCACGATCGCCATCAAAGGCGACCCATGTAGGGGCCGACGATGTCGCGTACCTTCTCGACGAATCTCGGATCAATCTGCGGTGTGACATGTTGGCGTGCTGCAACCACCTTGTTGTCCTGCCCATAGGCACACGCCAGCACGATGCGCGCTCGCAGCACCAAGACCTTTGCCGTCTTGCGTCGCAGCGTCAGCTGCCTTGAGCTGTTCACGTTCGACGTTTGGCAGCACTAGTGTCGATTTGGGCCTTCCACTCATTGCAGCCTCGTCGAGTACACACGGCACCCGACGGACTTCAGACCTCAAAACAGTTCAACGAACTTCTAACTCACGACACTAGACGAGCGTCACCTTGCCAGAGGCAATGTCGTACATCGCACCCACAATCTTGATTTTTCCTTCGGCTTCTAGCGCTGCCAATGTGGGGCTCCGTTGGCGAATCAGCGGTAGTGCCTGCTGTACATGTGTCTTGGTAACCGCGTCGACGAACGCGTAATTCTTCGAGGTGCGTGCACCTTCGTAGGCCGTGGCGTCGATGGCCGACTTAAAGCGGGCCAGCAGCAAGGTGAGATTGCCCAGCACCACGTTGTCGATCGCTCCCTTGGTAGCGCCGCATGCCGTGTGACCCATGACCATCACAACCTTTGCACCCGCCGCTGCGCACGCGAATTCCATCGAGCCGAGCATGTCCTCATTGACCGCATTGCCAGCGACGCGCGCGCTGAACGTGTCGCCCAAGCCAAGGTCGCAAATTACTTCTACGGAGGCCCGCGAGTCCATGCATGAGAGGACCACTGCGGCAGGATGCTGCCCGCTGGCACTGGAGCGCATCTCGGCCAAGAAGTCGCGTTGCCTGTGCACGCCCGCCAGGAACCGTGCGTTGCCGTCGAGAATGAACTTGACCACCTCGTCCGGCGTCATGGCATTGCGCCTCACTTCGCTGAGGGACGCCGCCTGTGCGCTCGACGAAGCGGTCGCGCTTCCAACGCCAGCCAGGCCTGCCACGAGGGACGCGCTTAAAAACCGCCGACGATCCGGTTCTCCGCAACAGGCAGCATGCAGGTTTTTCATGAGCGCTTTCTAGTGGTTGTTGTGTTGGCTCCTGCCGGAGCGGACGGCACAGCAGCGCGTTGAAAGATGAATTCCAGAATGCGCCGCCTGTGAGATTCATCCTACGCAACAAGCTGCAAACAACCATGCGCACTTACCCCTTAGCAGGCTGCTGAAATACTCCCCGACCGCTATCGACACATCCGCTGTTCCTCGAACGTTGATCAGTGATCGTTTCCTCCCTTAAGAACAAACCCCAGACTATGCGCGGCGCCGATACAGATCTGGCCCCGAAAATCTGTACAACCCGGTAAGTGTGAAAACTGCTCCTGAAAGTGAGGAGCTCGCCTGTGAAGATTGGAGTTCATGCGCAGCAACCTGGCCGCGCCCTTGCACCTTTGCCTGGGCCACTCCAAGGCGAACCAGTTGGGCCAGGACCTTCCGGAGAACTACAAGCCGCTGGTTGGCTCAGCCGCCGAGGCGATGCGCGACTGGCTCGGCGCCCTGCGCGCGGCCAAGATCACCAGCGGACCGACCTTCCGGCGCGTGATGGCAGGCGATCGCATTGGCGCGCCGTTGGGTGCTGAGGGCGTGCGGTTCATCGTGAGGTCGCGCTGCGCGGCCGTGGGACTGGACGGCCGGTTCTCGGCGCACTCGCTGCGCTCGGACTTCGTGACGGAGGCCGGTCTGCGCGACGTGCCGATGGGCGAGGCCATGGCGATGACGGGGTACCGCACGGTGGCCACCTTCCAGGGCTACTACCAGTCGGCAGCGATCCTTCGCAGCAGGGTGGCCAGCATGCTGGATACGCCGCCGCCGAAAGACGCGTAGGCCCGACGCCCGAACTTTCTCACTTCACTCGAACTCTCTCTTTCGTGAACAACACGCCGAATGCCGAAGTGCGCTTTGCCAAAGCTCGTGCATCGAATCGGCGAATCTGCAACTAGACACCCAAACTACACGCGAAACCGCGCCAAAAGCTTGGCCGTCCTACTTAGTTCGGATAAAGCGGCTCGATCACGGCAACCAAACGGGCCCAGGGCACGACGCGCTCTATCTCCGCAAAGAAACTTCTCGAGGCGCGTTCGCTTCCTCTTCAACGCGTACTCGACGCTGGAAAAGCTGCGTTGAATCGTGTCGGGCACCCTTGGAAATCTGGTCCGATCGTGCATGCATGAGGCGTGCCCGGATCGATCAATTAATAAGCGTCTCCCTAAGGAGACGCTGAACATTGAGCATTGCAGCGCGAGTTGATGACATCGCAACGAGATGCGCCCTCAAGGGTGCCCGATGT
>NZ_JASJXB010000047.1:0-16324 GCF_035018885.1 Variovorax sp. LG9.2
CCTGACACCCGCTACGCACTGAGGGCACCCCGAGCCAGCTGTGCTCCGGCTTTTTACCGAGGCGGGTCTGCGCGACACGCCGATCGGCGAGGCCATGGCGATGACGGGGCACCGCACCGTGACCCCCTTCCAGGGCTACTACCAGTCAGCAGCGATCCGGCGCAGCAAGGTGGCCAGCATGCTGGATACGCCGCCGCCGAAGGACGCGTAGGTCGGGGCTCGACGGATTTGCGCCGGTAGCCGGACTGTCTGCACGTCAGCGTGTCGTGTCGAGAGTCCGCCCTGAACAATCCCATCTTCTAAAGTTGGTGCTGCCATTGGGATGGCCTCGCCGCCGTCAACTTGCGCAGCTCTGGCACTCCGCTGCAAACGGGATCGTTCAGGGCGGACTCTTTTCATGGAAGGCCATCGCCTTGCTGGTGCCACCCCGCATCAAAACGCAGCGGGTTGCCACTTGCTCATCCTGTGGTTTGTCGTGATCTTGAGTCATTGCGTGACCTCCACGCCGGCGCCCTTGACTTCGCGGCCGCCGTCAGAACCGGGGCTCTTCTGGACGCCAGATGCCTCCCTGCGCCTGCGGTACACGATCAAGTCAGCAATGGTGATCAGCGGGAGCCCGTGTTTTTCAGCGAAAACCTGCAACTCTGGCCGTCGTGCCATGCTCCCATCGTCGTTGACGATCTCTACCAATGCGCCGCCGACGCGGAGCCCAGCTAGGCGCGTGAGGTCCACTGCAGCTTCTGTATGGCCTTGGCGCTCGAGCACGCCACCTTTTCGAGCGCGCAGCGGAAACATGTGGCCAGGGCGATTGAAGTCATTTGCTTCAACAGCGGGATCGACTAACGCGCGCAAAGTGGCGGCACGATCAGCTGCGGAAATGCCGGTACTCGTGCCATGCCGGAAATCTACCGTCACTGTGTAGGCAGTACCCATTGTTTCGGTGTTGCCCTTGACCATAAGCGGCAACTCCAACTCGTCAAGCCGTTCGCCGGGAAGCGCTGCGCAGATCACACCACTGCTGTGACGGACCATAAAAGCCAGCGATGCTGTGGTCGCATGCTCAGCGGCAAGGATTAGGTCACCTTCGTTCTCACGGTTTTCGTCGTCGACGACTATCACCATGTGACCTGCAGCAAGGGCTTTCAATGCGGCGTCGATGCTTTGCGTTCTCATGCCTTGCTACCGTATTGCTGATGACCTAGGTCGGTAGAAAGTCGGGCCGCAGCGGCAGCCAGTGCTCCCGGCCCGGCGCCATCCCAATCCGGTGACATCCGTGAGGCTGGCGTGGTGAGCGACAAGGCAAGGATCATGTGGCCTTCAGCGTCGAAGACCGGAGCGCTGAAGGCGTTGACGGGCACCTGGTGCAACGGCGAGGCGTTTGCGCCGACAGACCGTGCGATCCCATGCTTTCGCACCTCTGCCATTTCTTCTTCAAAACGTTGACGTCGCGTGGGTTCGTCTGCGTCCGCACTGGCGAACAGACGCAGTTCCTCTTCCACAAAAGCCTTGGTCACCTCAGGAGGCAGAAAAGCTGCAAACGCTTTGCCGGTCGCGGACTGCGTGACATTCATCACCAGGCCAGTGCGCAGGTTGGCACTCACAGGTTGCGCCGATGGGAGCCAGCGGATCGCAGTGGGCCCGCGATTGCCCCAGACTGCAAGGCACATCGTGTGCTGTCCGACGCTCTCGCAGATTGCCGGCATGGCCTGTGAGACGTGGTCGATGGCGTCCACGGGTGTGGGTTTCCAGTTGCCGACGCCCAGCGTCGCAGGCCCAAGGTCATGTGATGAAGCCACCATGTAGCGGCCGCTTCCGAAAGCCAAAGGCCTTCCGTTAAATCGACGAAAGCGCTCGACCCGTCCGATGTAGACCACATGGTCGCCGCCCGGGTAGCTAGCCACTTTGACGCATTCGAGGTGCGCCGCGGCACCATGAAGCACCGGCGCTCCGCCCAGCCCGGCGCTGTGCTCTACGCCGCTAAATTTGTCGTCGCTTGATTTGGCGAAGCGATTCGACAACTCAATCTGGTCGTCAGCCAAGATGTTGACCACGAAATGATCGCTGTCTCGGAAGGCCGGATGACTCTTTGACGTCAGCGACTGGCTCCACAGGACCAACGGTGGATCCAGCGAGACGGAACTGAAAGAGTTCGCGGTCACGCCGTGGACCTTTCCGTCGCCATCGTGGGTCGTCACGATGGTGACGCCAGTGACGAAAGTCCCCAGCACATCGCGGAGTTGACGTTTGTCGAAAGTCGGAGTGTCAGACATCGTGGTTCCCGCAGTGGTCGATGCCCAGAAGTCTAGATTTCGAGTTACAGGGAGACAATTCATGGCTACCAATCTGTTTATTGGAAAGCCTGATAGATCGAAGGCTTGGTCAGCGCATGCTTTGGATCACAAACTCGCTGAAACTTTCCGCGGCCGTACCAAGCTGTGCTCTGCTGGACCGAACGACTGAGAACGTCCGGAACAGCTTCAGGTCCTCGATCTCGACCTTGGTGTGCTGCTCCATACGCTTGCGTGCGGCCATGGTGACAGGAAGAAGCGTGGCCCCTAGCTCCGCGTCGAGCATGCCGAGCAGTGTATTGAGGTTGTCGACCAGCGTGTAAGGCGCCAGCGTCAAGCCGCTGGGCTTCAAAGCCTCCACGATGCGTTCACGCATCGGCAGATACTGCTCGACCAAAAGCAACGGATGCGCCGCAAGTTGCGCGACCGTCACGCTAGTCAACGTCGCCAGCGGATGGCTGGACGGTGCGACCACGACCATTTCCGCGCGACCGATGGTTTGTGCACTGAAGCGCTTGTCATCCTCTTCATAGGCCAGAACGGCGATGTCGGCAGCGCCACTTTCCAGTGCAGCAAGTGCTTCTGGGTAGCGGAGGTCGCGCAGTACCACCTGTACGTCCGTAAAGCGTTGACCGTAGCCTCGAATGATCGAAGGCAGTGTGAGCGCGGCAAGCATCGGCGTTGAAGCCACCACGACACGTTGGCGTGCCAGCCGAGCATCTTGGCGAAATCCAGAGACCAGCTTGCGCAAGCCCTCCAGCGCTGACGAGGCCTCGGTCAGCAACGCGGCGCCGGCCGGCGTTGGCCGCACGGCGCGGGTGGTGCGAATCAAGAGCGGAGTGCCGAGCGACGCTTCCAGGCGTTGGACGCGGCCGGTCACAGATGGCTGCGTGACGTGCAACTGCTGCGCCGCGAGGCTGAAGCTCCCCAGCCGCGCCACTGCGATGAAAGTCTCCAACTCGTGGAGGTCGAGCCCGATGGCTTCATCGCATGGGGAAGCCATGGCTGTCATGCGGTTGCTATTTCGATTCGTCGATCTATTGCCATAGCGAATAAGTGTATCGCGCCTGATGAATTGTTACGGCGTGCCTTGCGTCGGAAAATTTTGCCCTGTTCGATACACCTCTCACCCGTCTCCGGAGCGTCCCATGAGCAAACCGAAAAATCGCCAGATGAGTCTCATCGCATTTCTGCAGGCGCAGAACTGCAGCAACTACGTCGGATCGTGGCGTCACCCGGCCAGCATGACTGATTTCATGACGCCGGAGTACTACCAGCGTATCGCTCGCACCTTGGAAGACGGCAAGTTCGACATGGCGTTTTTTGATGACCGGCTCGCGATGCCCGACATCTACGGCGACGACCATCGCGAGACCGTTGCCAACGGCGTGAGAGCGGTCAAGATGGATCCGACAACGATTTTGATGGCAATGGCTTGCGCCACCACGCACCTCGGGCTTGGATCCACGTATTCGACCACCTACTACGAACCCTTCCACGTCGCTCGCCTGTTCGCGACATTGGATTTGATGACCAAGGGCCGCGTTGCCTGGAATGTGGTCACATCGCTTAACGATTCGGAAGCGCACAACTTCGGCCGCGAAGAGCACCTAGAGCACGACCTTCGCTATGACCGCGCCGACGAATTCATGGAAGCAGTGTTGGGCCTGTGGGACAGCTGGGAAGACGATGCGCTGATCCTTGACAAGGCGTCCGGCCGCTTTGCCGACCCGGACAAGGTGCACCGACTCAACTATCAGGGGAAGTACTTTAAGTCGAAAGGTCCGCTGCCGGTGCCGCGCTCGACCCAGGGCCATCCGGTCATCCTGCAGGCCGGCGCGAGTGGCCGCGGCATGACGTTCGCTTCGCGCTGGGCCGAACTGGTGTTCGCGGCCTATCCGAACCTTGAGGCTGGCAAGAAGACCTATGCGAGCTATAAGAAGTCGATTGCCGATGCGGGTCGAGATCCGGACTTGGTCAAGATCGCGCCGGCCGTGAAGTTCGTCGTCGGTGAGTCTGAAGCGCATGCCCAGGACAAGCTTGCGCTGGCGGCATCGACCTCGCGTCCGATCGACGGTCTGTCGCTGCTGTGCGAAGTGCTGAACGTGGACTTTGCCGCACGTCCGTACGAACAGCCGTTCACCGATGCGGAACTCGCGGCTGTGTCGTGGCACAGCCTGCGCGACAAGGTGATTCAGGCTAGCGGCAAGAAAAATCCGTCGGTGAAAGATTTCGTCGAAGCCTCTGCCCGCGGCACCGTAAAGGAAGGCCCCAATTTCGTCGGCACGCCCACGCAGGTGGCGGACCAGATGGAAGATTGGTTCACTGGGGGTGCATGCGATGGTTTCGTGATCCAGGCGCTGCATGTGCCCGGCAGTTACGAGGATTTCACGCGCCTGGTCGTGCCCGAATTGCAGCGTCGCGGCCTGCATCGCAAGGAATACGCTGGCGACACTTTGCGCGAGAACTTGGGTCTACCGCGCCCGAACGCCGGCGACTGGAAGCGCACTGACAAGAAGGCAGTTGCAGCGTGAAGCAAAAAGACGAAGTCAAGATATTGACGCCGGTCGGCATGCTCGGCTATGGCATTCCGGATGCCAACTTTTGGCGTGGCGTCGATGGTGGCATCGATGCGATCATCGTCGACGCGGGGTCTACTGACCCGGGTCCATACCAGCTGGGCCTATCGAAAATGATCGTGTCTGAAAGCGCTTTGCGGAAAGATTTGGCGCTGTGTCTCGCGGGCGCGGTGAAAGCCAAGGTGCCATTTCTGATGGGCTCGGCCGGTGGGCCAGGCATCAACGCGCATGTGGACCAAACCATCGAGGTGATCCGATCGATCGCAAAGGAAAACGGCTACAAGCTCAAAGTGGCTGCGATCTATTCAGACGTGGACGCAGGAATAGTGCGCACGCGCTTTGCTGACGGTCGAATCGTGCCATGCGCCTCCGCGCCGCAGCTGACGATGGAGGACATCAACGAGTCCACCAACATCGTTGCTCAGATGGGTGCCGAGCCGATACTGAAGGTGTTGCTCGAACATCCAGATGTCGACGTGATCGTCGCAGGCCGTGCCTACGACCCCGCCATGTTCGCCGCATTCTGCCAGTTCAAGGGCATCGACGATCCGGGCATTTACTGGCACATGGGCAAGATCATGGAATGCGGGGCGGTCTGCGCCGAACCGAAGGGCCGCGTGATTGTTGCGACCGTGCGCAAGGACAGCTTCGACCTAGAACCTATGGCGCCGAATGAACGATGCACCACGCTTTCGGTCGCCGCGCACACGCTCTACGAAAAGACAAGGCCGGATCTGCTCGCCGGCCCCGGAGGCTTACTTGACCTCACAACGGCTAAGTATGAGCAACTGAACGGTCGTACGACGCGCGTCAGTGGAAGTACGTTCCGGCCATCACCGGTGTACCAGGTCAAGCTTGAGGGCTCGGCGATCGCGGGCCAGCGGACGATCTTCGTCGGCGGCATTCGCGACCCGATCCTGATCGCTCAGATCGATACCTTCCTTGAGTCACTGCAAGAACGACTGCGTGCGGGTTACCCGCAACTCCAAACGGGGGAAGCCAAGGTGCTGTTCCACCTCTATGGAAAGAACGGCGTTATGGGCGATTTGGAACCTGAAAAGGATTTTGTCCCGCTCGAGATTGGCATCCTGGGAGAAGTGACCGCGCCGACGCAGGAGCTCGCCAACGCGATTTGCAGCAGTGCACGCATTGGCGTCCTCCACATGCCTTACCCGGACCAGATGGCGACGGCGGGGAACTTCGCGATTCCGCTCAACCCGCCAGAAAACCCGATCGGGCCGGTCTGCCGTTTCTCGATCTATCACCTGATGGAGGTCGACTCGCCAACCGAGTTGTTCCCATCACGCATCCTGGAGGTTTAAAGATGACGCAACTGAGAGAACTCGCCAAGGTCATCCGTAGCAAAAACTCCGGTCCGTTTGAGATCACATTCGATGTGATCTTCGATCAGCGCGCGCCGTACGAGCGGGTAAAGCAGAGCGGTGTGCTCACGCGAGATCTCGTCGGAACGATTTACAACGTGCCCGATCAGGACATCGTTGCTTTCATCTTCTTCGACCCTGCACTCGCGTTCAAATTCACGCTGCGTCGCGGCTGGGCACAAGGAAGCATCGGCGAACGAGACACCTTCGGCGCTCAGCAGCACGTACCGCTGATGAGCATTGACATACCTAACGGAGACTGACCACCATGAACGCCACATCCTCGGGCGAATCCGGCGCGCTCGCATCGCAAACCGAATCGCAGAAACTCGCGTACTTTGCGCTGAACCTGAAACTGGAAGACGTTCCGGCCGATGTACTGACGCTCGCGAAGGAGCATTTGCTTGACGTGATCGGCATCTCGCTCGCATCCTCGAAGTTCGACATCGGTGAGTCGGTGCTGAACGGGGCCAAGGAGCTGGGCGAAGGCAGTCAGGCGACTGCCATCGGAAGCGGCGCACGGCTGCCTCCAGCATCGGCCGCTTTGGTCAATGGTGTGCTCGCGCATGCCATCGACTTTGACGACACGCACATCGGTGCGATCTATCACGCAAGTGCGCAGGCAATGGCGGCCTCGTTTGCGGCAGGTCAAGCCAACAAGTCGAGCGGAAAAGAAGTGCTGCTCGCTTACATAGCCGCGCTCGAGATCGGCTGCCGATTGAGCACCGTTGGTGCGCCGGACTTTCACAACCGCGGCTTTCACCCGACCGCACTGTGCGGCACGTTCGCTGCCGCTGCGGCGGCGGGGCGCCTCTACAAGGCGAATCATCAGCAACTCGTCTGGGCATTGGGGTTGTGCGGCAGCCAAGCGTCGGGCATCTTGATCGGGGGGCTGCACTGGCTCAAGCGCATGCATCCCGGCTGGTCCGCGCACAGCGCGCTGGCAGCGGTCGCACTCGCGCGAGCAGGCTTCATCGGACCCGAGATGGTGTTTGAGGCGCCCAAGGGCGGCTTTTATCTAACGCACATCCAGCGCCAGCCCGAAGGCGAAAAACTGCCAAGCAACGGGCTTGGCGAGAATTGGCAAACGTTGGGCATTGCGCTGAAACCATACCCCTGCTGCCACTTCATCCATGCATTCGTCGATGCTGCGCTTGAACTAAGAGGGCAATTTAAGCTCGAGGATGTCGAGCGCATCGAGTGTCCCCTGACTCCCGATTTGCACAAAATGGTCGCGGAGCCTCGCGAAGCCTGCATTGAGCCGGCGATTCCCTACCGTGCTTTGTTCAGCGTTCAGTACGTCGTCGCACTTGCCTTGACCCGCGGCCGGGTCGATCTGGCTGCGTTTCATGATGAGCCGCTGAACGCGCCAGACGTTCTTGAAGTCGCTGCCAAAACGTACTGCACCCAGGATCTGGACAGTGACTTCCCGGCTCACTTTCCTGGCGAAGTGATCGTGCATCTGAAAGATGGCCGCGTGTTGCGCTGCCGCAAGCCTGCAAGCCTTGGCACCCAGGACGTCCCGCTTTCAATCGACGCGGTCAAAGCCAAGTTCATGACGAACGCGTTACGCGCGATCCCGAAGGACGCCGCCGACACATTGATAGAGAAGGTCCTAGACATTGAGAACGCCGAATCTCTGGACGAGATCATGGCCCTTTGCATCGGCTGAAGACGAGCCGTCTTATTGACCCGCCCGGACCCACCACAACAAGGCTTACCCATGCAGTACACAGCAGCGCAGCGGCTCGACCGTTTGCCGGAATCGGCATTCCATCGACGTCTGGCGGCCTTAATCGGGTTTGGCCTATTTTTCGACGCTTTCGACCTCTACATGACTAGCGGTGTAATGGTGGCATTGACTGCGTCGGGCTGGTCCGACATGGCGTCGAATGGACGGTTTGTCGCCGTCAGCGCTTTCGGCGCGTTGATTGGCGCGGCCTTTGCAGGATGGCTGGGGGATCGGTACGGGCGGCGCTTTTGCTTTCAGTTCAATCTGGTTCTGTTTGCCGTGATGTCCCTGGCGGCCGCCTTCGCGCCGTCGATGGATTGGCTTATCGTGCTCCGATTCATCATGAGCATCGGTCTGGGCGCGGAGATTGTGGTGGGCTATGCAAGCATCGCAGAATTTGTGCCCCCGAAAAGCCGAGGCAAGTGGGGCGCCATTCTCTTTTTCCTCGCAACGTCCGCACTGCTTGGCTCAGCACTGGCGAGCTATTGGGTCATTCCCAACCTGGGCTGGCGCTGGATGTTCGGCATTGCTGGCGTGGGAGGTCTCGTGGTCTGGGTGCTGCGCAAGAAGATGCCGGAATCGCCTCGCTGGCTTGAATCGGTTGGCCGCAACGACGAAGCTTCTGCCATCCTCGATCGCATCGAAGCCGAAATCGAGAAGGAGACCGGCATCGCTTTGCCAATGCCTGAACCAATGCGGGTGATGCCTCCGTCTACTTACAAGGTTAGGGACCTGTTCAAGCCGCCTTTGCTGCGATCCACCATTTTGGGCATCACGATGAATGTCGTTGGGCTCGCTGGGGTGTATGGCTTCATCATTTGGCTGCCTACATTCTTGGTCAAGCAAGGACTGTCAGTTCCTCACTCGTTGGGCTACACGGTACTCATCACCAGCGGCAGTCTGATCGGCATCCTGCTCGCTAGCTACCTCTCGGACCGCTTCAGCCGCAAAAGGTTTCTGGTTGTCAACGGGATCATCGCCGTCGTGCTGGGCCTGATTTATCCCAATGCCGGTTCAGTTTTAGGCACAGCCATCGTAGGCTTCCTGTTGCTCTTGAGCATGTACGTCGGAGGAGCCATCGGCTTTTCGACCTACGTACCCGAACTTTTTCCGACCGAACTTCGCCTGAGGGGATGTGGGATCTCTAGCGTTGCCGGTCGTGCTGCATCTGTGCTTGCACCTCTGGCTGTTGGTTCTCTCTTTGCATGGCACGGCGTGCAAGGTGTGACGCTTACGCTTGTGGGCTTGTTTGTTTTGCAGGTCATCGTTGTTGCCGTGTTGGGCTTTGAAACAACCGGCCATAAATTAGACGACGAGTTCTATGCCGCACACTAAAAAGCAAATTTTCGAACTTCCGTCGTTTTAGATCTGACGTTTGCTTTCCCATTCTGATTGGGCGAGCAGTTTTTGGCGGCGAGGGTCAACAGAAAGCCCCGTCTTCAAGATTCAGGGGTTGCGCACCGGCAAAGATATCCCAAAGAATCATTGACGATCAATCAAGCAGCATTGCGAAACGCTGGACGCGATGCTTCCGCGTTGCTGCTGCCCTCAAATTAAATACAAGATTCGAGACAATCATGCTCAGAAGAAACTTTTCCAAGGTCATGGCAGCAACGGCGGCGTTTAGCACATTGCCGCGGATCGGCTCAGCTCAGGAACATTTTCCCGATCGCCAAGTCCGCTTGGTTGTCGGTTTTCCGGCAGGACAGTCCTCTGATGTTGGTGCCCGGATTGTCGCCGCTAGGCTCAGCGAAGATCTGGGGCAGTCGGTCTTTGTAGACAACAAGCCAGGAGCTTCTGGAATCATCGCGCACGAGTTTGTCAAGAAATCAGCTCCTGACGGATACACGTTGCTGCTGACCTCGACTGCGCCGTTGGCAATCAATCCATTTCTCTTTCGAAACATCCCGTATAACTCGGCCAAAGACTTCACGCCAATCGTATTGATAAATACCAGCCCCATGTATCTGGTAACGGCGGCTGATTCTCCCTTCACTAGTTTGCGCGAACTTGTCGCATTTTCAAAAGCGAATCCTGGCAAGGTATCGTATGGCTCCAGCGGAAGTGGCACCACAGGGCATATCGCAATGGAAATGCTAAAAAGCAAAACCGGCTTGGATGCCACCCACATTCCCTACAAAGGCTCAGGTGCGCTCATCACGGACCTCATCGGCGGACGTGTCCAAGCAGGATTTGACGCGGCCAGTTCGATTGCGCCGCTGTTGAGTGCCGGTAAGGTGAAGGCGCTCGGAACAAGCGGACCTAAACGATCGTCTCGTTTTCCTCAGGTACTGACCATCGCGGAACAGGGCGTGCCGAACTTTCAAGCTTTGACCTGGGCGGGTTTGGTCGGTCCGGCAGGAATGCCGTCCGCCGTAGTTGAGCAGTTAAACGCAGCCGTCAACCGCGTTTTGAATAACGCTCAGGTGCAACAACACTTTGCGAATGTTGGCTCGACGGTCAATGGGGGAACATCAGAGTCCTTCAACCAATTCGTCCGTGAAGAACTCAAGCTTTGGGGGCCTGCTGTCAAGGCTTCTGGCGCGCAACTGGACTGAGCGCCAAGTTAACCTCGGCCCATTCCCATTCAAGATTTTCAAGAAGGCGCGTTTTTGCTGCGCAGTACAGAGTTTGTCCAGAACAATCCCGTTCGGGTCGTAGGTGCAGCGCGATGAAACTGGGCCTGGGCAACGTCGGCATTTCCGACGTCTTCCCGGCGTCGATCTGGCGGTCGTCGACGCGCCAGCGGTGCACAACGTTCGAATTCATGTTTACACCCTGACCGCCGCAACGGATGCCTCGAGTTGGCGACACACCTCTAGAACCATGGCCCTCAACTGTGCACTGTGCTTGCGACGGGTCGCTCGCTCAACCACACCATCTTATCGTGTCTACATCATTCATTGCGGATAGGATGCCGGCCGGCTTTGGTGAGCCATCGCAATGGCTCCCGCATTGAAAATCGGCGCGGCAGGAAAATCGGGTGGGGTCAGTTGCTATGCTCAGTCGACCTGAGCCCCAGATGCCTTCACAGCTTTTCCCCATTTAGCGTTTTCTTCCATGAGGTACGTCTTTGCATCACTTGGAGAGCCTCCCACCGGATAGCTGCCGGTTTGAGCAAACGCTTCGACCAATTCCGGCTTTTTGAGGACTTGGTTGATGGCTTGATTGAGTTGCTGGATGACGGAGGGGGGCGTTCCCTTTGGCACAAGGATGGCGGTCCAGGGGACAGCCTCAAAGCCCGGCAAACCTTGCTCGCTGAGTGTTGGAACTTTGGGTGCAGCGGCGTAGCGCTTCAAAGTCGCAAATCCTAAAAACTTCACGCGCGCACTTTTCTCAAAAGGAAGCACAGAGCCGATCGGTTCAAAGGCGACATCTATTTGTCCTCCTATTAGGTCAGTGATCATCGGCGGTGAGCCTTTGTAAGGAACGTGCAGCATGTCGATGCCAGCCTCCTTTTTGAGCATCTCCATCGCAATGTGGCCTGTCGTACCACTTCCGCCAGAGCCATAAGTTACTTTCCCCGGCCGCGCTTTTGCGTAAGCGATTAGTTCCTTCAAGTTATTTACTGGCGAAGACGCAGGCACGAAGAGGACGAGCGGTGACGCAGAGACTAAGGCGACTGGATCGAAATCCTTGATCGGGTCATAAGGCAACTTGCTGTAAAGCCAGGGGTTGATGGCAAGTGTGCCCGTCGAGCCCATCACTACGGTGTAACCATCTGGCGCGGCTGTCTTAACAGCGCCATGAGAAATACCGCCGGCAGCACCCGGCTTGTTGTCGACGAAAACACTCTGTTTGAGAATGTCTGCCATCCCCTGTGCGATCCTTCTGGCGCTGGTGTCGGTGCTCTGCCCAGCCGGGAATCCGACCACCATTTTGATTGGATGGTCGGGAAAGGTTGCCGCCGACGCGACGCCCCACGCAGCGACCAACGTCAGAGCGGTATTCGACCAGCGTGCCAATGCTGACTTGCGAAGATGTTTCAACGATTTGTCTCCTGTTTATGTATCACTCGCGACGCCTTGTTAGGCGTTTGTCATTGTTCGGCTCATCAACCCCGTCAAACAAATCACCAACCGCAATACCTCTATAAAAGCCTGCGATCAATGGTGTGGTTCAGGTAACCATTGCCGACGACGAAGGGAGGTTGGTGACCAGCCGCCCCACCTTGAAATTTGAGGTCTTGCCACAGACCATGGCGTACATCTAGTTGAGTGGCTATGCAGAGCCAGCGCTGCCGGTGCCTAGATCAGTCAGCCGGGTGCTGCCGGGGAACGTAAACCTCGCCAGCCATCAGGCGGCGGGCGGTGCGTGTGAGCCCGAGGGCGGCAAAGCGCGGCATTGCCGAGTCGCCATCGGCATCGGACTCGACGACTACCTTGACTTCCATCACCCCGAGGGGGTGGCCGATTCTCAGCGTCGGCTCGGCAGCGCGACTGCTTGTGATCGCCTGGCGCACCTTCGAGCCCTGGATTCGGGATGCCGCCGCTGTGCACATCGATCCGGTCCCGGCCATGCTGTCGTGGCACTTCCCAAGAAAGACCAAACGCGCGCGCAAGTCCATCGAATTGTCCAGAACGGTTTCCCCGTTCACGTCGACAAAAGTTTCTGCCGGTGCGACCATCACCGCCAGCGGCAGGCCCGGTAGATGGTAGGCACGCCATTCAGGCCACATACCGATCAGCTGCCCTGCCTTGCCCTGAATTTCCCCGATCGTCTCGATCAACGCAGTGTCGCCGCTGATCTGCGCGGGCAACTCACTTCCCGTCAGGCCCAATGATTCTGCCGAGAAGAACACGCATGGATTGGCGACGTCGCAGATCGTCACTTCGATTCGGCGACCATCCTCCAGCGTGATCGTATCGGTCACCTGGCCACTCGGGAGCAGCTTGCCGGTTTTGGCACCCACGGTGCCGGCGTAGTCCATGAGGATTTTCGCACCCGTGCCGGGCACACCTGAAATGGAACAATCGCCCAGCACCCGAGCCTTGCCGCCCACGACCTGCACCTTGGCGACGAGCATCTTGTCAGTGTTCACGTTGTAGATGCGCACGCTGGTCACCGGCTCGGTCGCATCCACCAGGCCTTCGTCGATCGCGAACGGGCCGACCGCCGACGAGATGTTGCCGCAGTTGCCGTCGTAGCCGACGATGTCGCGCTCGACGTCGATCTGCGCGAACAGGTAGTCGACGTCGGCACCCGGTCGCGTCGACTTCGAGATGATCGCGACCTTCGACGTCACCAGCCGCAACCCACCAAGGCCGTCGATCTGCAACTGATCGGGCGTACCCATGGCGCGCTTCAGAAAGGCATCGCGCGCAGCGCCGGCGGGCGGGATCGCGCTCTCGTGAAAAAAGAGCGCCTTGCTGGTGCCCCCGCGCATCAGCACGCAGGGAACGGCGATCTGCTCGTCCAATGGATCGAAATCGTTGCCAGCCATCATTCCACCTCCACGCCGGCGTCCTTGGCCGCCTGGCTCCACTTGAGCGTCTCCGATGCGAGGAAGCGACCAAAAGCCTCGGGCGTGCCCCCGGCGAGTTCACTGCTCGACGCCTTGGCGTGTTCCGGCCGGTTGTGATTTGAACCAGATGCCGGGAATGTCGTTGACCCATGGCCCGGCATTGGCAATCATTTCCAACATTGGGTTCGGGAGGCTACGGTATGGGTCAGCCCGGTGTCGGCATCCGGGTCAGATATAAGCCGGCGCCAACAGGAGCGGATCTGGCAGCGCGATTACGCCAATCATGCCGAAGCCATGAGCGACATTGCCGACGACATCGTGAGCTTCTACAACAGTGTGCGGCTGCACTCCGCACTGGGCAACTTGCCACCCAATGCCTTCGAGCAGAAATCGGCAATCAATCAACCTATCGATGTGTCCGAAATAACTTGGCCGGGACAAGGCAGCGCACACCACACAGTCGACGAACCTTTACCGGGCCATCTGTTGATGGATCGAAGCGTCAGGAAGCTTGAATTCGGTTCGTTGTTTTGAAGCGTTCCGCTGGCGCTGTGCCCTTGCGCTTGGCTTTCACCCGCTTCGCAGAGCGTACATCCGGCTCGTAGATGCTGGCTTTGGCCTTGGCAATCGGGGTTTTGTTCGGCGCCTGATTTGAGAACGCGGCAGTGCCGTGATCGCGAGGGAGGCGGCCGTGTTTCCGCGTCCGATAGTTGGCGGCAGGTCCTCTATGAAAAGTGCGAGGAGCTTCTTTTTAAACCTCAAATACGCGACAATATTGAGCTGCTAGCGTTCAAAAAGACGACGCGTTGGCCAAATTAACGGTCCTGCTCATGAAAAACGCGACATCCCTGCTTTCCGATTCGCTCATTCTGTACGCTGAGTTGACGCCCGCACAGCTGCGCTCCGTGCAGCGGCGCATCAAGGCCCAAGAGCTCAAGCTGATGCACAAGGGCGTAGCCAGCAGCCTGCCCGAAGAAGACTGGCCACGGCTGGTCGAGCAGCATCGCCTGCGGCTGCTGGCGGCTTTGCATCCCGATACGGTCATCGGATACCGCAGCGCCTTCGACGGTGGCAGCCCATCAAACTCTATCTTGCACCTGACCGGTTCCTATCGGAGATCTACGCAACTACCAGGCCTCACCGTGCACGTTTGGAAGGGCTCGCCGCCGCAACCCGGTGATCAGAAAATGATGGGGCGGCCGATCTACTTTCCAAGCCTCGAGAGGTTGCTGATGGAAAACCTCTTGCCGAGCCGGGGCACGAATTTGCGCACGGTCGGCAAGGAAGCGGTCGAAGGCAGGCTGCTTTCAATTTGCGATTCGCGGGGAGAGACAGCGTTGCAGGAGCTGCGGCAGCACGCAAAGCAAGCAGCGCCAGCTCTCGGCCTTCAGGCGCAATACAGCGAGCTCGACGCGATAGTGGGCAGCATTCTTCATACCCGACCGAGTGTTCTGATCTCCCGGCGCGGTCAGGCCATCACCGCCGACATTCCCTTCGACAGCGACCGCCTGGCGCTCTTTGAGCACTTTGCTGGCTACTTGCGCGCCAACCCATTGCCGATGCCGGCTATGCCGGCCAAGACCGCGCTCGCTCGTCAACACTTCGCCTTCCTTGAATCGTATTTTTCGAATTTCATCGAAGGCACGGAGTTCGACATCAACGCTGCAAGAGGCTTCTGCCTGGAAGGCCGCCCCATCGAAACGCGGCCCAAGGACTCTCACGACATCATCGGCGTATTCGAGCAAGCGAACAGCGCACCTTGGTCGACGCTCACAATGGCCTCTGGAGAAGCCGTGCTCGAGCAGCTGCGCGAGCGACATAAGCATCAGATGCAATATCGCCCGGAAGTTTCGCCAGGCGAGTTCAAGCTGATTGCCAACCGTGCAGGCAACACTTCCTTCGTGGGGCCGGATTTGGTGCGCGGCACGCTGATCATTGGCAGCCGGCTGCTTCCTAGTGTGCCGGCCGGCACCGCGCGGGCCTTGCTGGCCATGTTCCTCGTGGCAGAAGTCCACCCTTGGAATGACGGCAACGGTCGCCAGGCGCGGTTGATTATGAACGCGGAGTTGTCGTCGGCGGAGGGCTGCCGGATCATCGTGCCGACGCTTTTCCGCGAGGAGTACCTCGACTGCTTGCGCGAGCTGACGCGCAACGGTCGGGCCAAGCCATTCGTAGACGCGATGGTGCATATTCAGGACTGGACTTGCCGCTTTGTCTACGAAGACCTCGACCACGTGATTGCGGAGATGACGCACTGCCACGCGTTTGAACGATCGCGGGCGCAGTACGAGTTGCTTATACCGGACGCGTGACGGCGCAAGTGTTAAGGCAACGCTGATCAAGTCCGAAGTTGGCACGCTGCCTGCATCACGCATTGCATGAAGCAACAGACTCTTGCCATGGCCGGTGAGCAGAATACGCAGTACGAACGGTACCGTCGGCCCAAGCGCCGCGACGTTCCTTTCCACGATGGAGCGCATCGTTCTTTGGGAGGCTCTATGCGGCGTGATCGAGCCGCACTATCCGAAACCTGGCAATGGCCGCCCACCGGTGGGCCTTGAACGCATGCTCAGGATGTACTTCGTACAGCACTGGTTCAACCTGGCCGATGTGGCTTGTGAGGACGCGCTGCTCGAGCGCAGCGCGCTGCGGCGATGCGTCGGCATCGACCTCGGTCGCGATCGGGTGCCAGATGCGACGACGCTGTTGAAGTTCCGGCGACTGCTGGACAAGCACGATCTCCGTGCGGCTCTGTTTGCCAAGGTAGGCGACGTGCTGCAGGTCAATGGCCTGAAGGTTGTAAGCAGCCGGCCAAGTCATCTTGAAGCCAGGAGGTGCAGATGGCATCGTGTCCACATGAATGATGCGGACACGATGGA